>NZ_VOTZ01000003.1 GCF_024372745.1 Methanocalculus taiwanensis | reverse complement strand
TAGGTTCTCATCTGGCAACCCGATTACCCTGCAGAACTCCCTTTCAA
Source organism: Methanocalculus taiwanensis (assembly GCF_024372745.1). Classification (GTDB taxonomy): domain Archaea; phylum Halobacteriota; class Methanomicrobia; order Methanomicrobiales; family Methanocorpusculaceae; genus Methanocalculus; species Methanocalculus taiwanensis. Next base: position 146,306 of record NZ_VOTZ01000003.1, on the reverse strand, counting down.
TACCCGGCACCGATGACGCCGGGTACCCGGGACCGCTCACCCAAACAGAGGAACAGTCCCTGACTGAGGCAGTTGCCATACCACCGGTTTTTTGGCGAAATAGCAGTATACGCGAATCGTCGGGCAATCTGCCCCCGGATTCAGCGCATCCTTCTGCCCTGCGACCTAATTAGATATGCACGAGTGGCATATATACCCTTTCATTTCATCATCAAAAAAGTGCATAATCAGGCGACGCCCAGCCTCAAAAATTCAAAATTTGGAGATGTCACACCCACACTATGAGATAGAAGCAGTGATCGCGCATCGTACCGAATGTTCATCGCAGCCATTTGCGGCGCCAGGCAGGACACACCACCCGGTTCCCCGGAACCAGGATTTCTGAATAGAGAGAGAAAAGAGATTAAGCAGGATGAGAGAGAAGCTTGATAGAGGACAGGATACAACGTATAAAGCAGGCATGAATAGAAACCAGAAGCAGGGACGGGTACAGGCGATCTCACTTCACGTCGTCTGCAACTGGGATATCAATGAGATTGTCAGGCTCTACCGCGCAGGCGGATGGTGGAGTGAAGAGATGGATCCCCGAAGTATCCCTGATCTCATCCGGGGAAGCCATCGCTTTGTTGTAGCAGTTGACGAGATCACCGGATCTGCAGTTGGCATGGGCAGGACAATCTCAGATGGGATCTCCGATGCATACATACAGGATGTTGTTGTCCTGAAAGAGTACAGGAGATGCTATATCGGACTCCAGATCATCCAGCTTCTCACCCAGCTGTGTGTGGAGGACAAAATATCCTGGATCGGACTCATCTCAGAGCCAGGCACCCTCCCGTTTTATAAAAAAATTGGCTTTCAACCGATGGAAAAATATGTCCCTATGATATACAGGAAGATGGAATCTGATGCTCTCTCTCAATGATTTCTCCCCGATAACACTGGAGAATATGGATATAATTAATGAATTTTTCAGGCAGTATCCCCAGGTACACAGCGACAATACGATCATAACAATACTCTGCTGGAATCACTATGCCCACTACCACTATACAATACGCAATAACACCCTGATCATCATGACAGATATTGATGGAGATCGGACATTCAGACCTCCCATCGGAGAAAAGAACGATGAACTTCTTGCCGATCTCCTCTGCCTCGCATACAGGGATGGAGGGAGCACACCATTCCAGATGCTGGATGAAGATGGATATAACTGGTTTACTGAGAGATATCCCGGCATACCTGTCTATGAAGACAGGGATTTTGCAGATTATGTCTATCTCTCGACCGATCTGGCAACCCTTCCGGGAAGACAGTACCTCACCATACGGGGGCATATCAATAAATTCAACAGGACAACCGAATACAGTGTTGAAGAAATCGGAAGCGGCAACATAGAAGAGATCACAGAATTCCTTGAAAAGTGGTGCGAGTGGAAACATTGTGACGAATACCCCATCCTTGCCCATGAAAGAGATGCGGTCTTCTTCTCTATCGATCATTTTGATGAAATAGGATGCCATGGGATTCTCATCAGAACCAAAAAGGCAATCGGGGCAATCGCTATCTGGGGAAATCTCAATGATGAGACCATTGTCGTTCACTTTGAAAAGGCACTCCCGGGTTTTGAAGGGATCTACAAGGCGATCAACATGCAGACCGCAAAGGCCGTCCAGTCCCGTCACCGATATATAAACCGCGAATCAGACATGGGTGAGCCCGGCCTCAGGGAGGCAAAAACCAGGTACCATCCCCACCATATGGCACCGGTCTGGTTTATCCGGCGATCAGATATGGAAGCCCACAAAGAATTCTTCTGTTAGAAAGGCCATGGAAACACCTCCAAAAGAGAGTCGAATTTATCTCCGGTTACAGAGATCGAGGAGGGAGTACATCGTTTCTGTTGATACCGCCGGTTTTGCGGATTCAAGCCAGAGATAAAACCCGACCCGCCCCGGAGTCTGGCGCTCATACTTGAATCCCCCTGTCTTTTCAGGGACCATTTTATAGTACATCCGTCTCTTCTTTGGCTTGATGTAGACCACCGGCGAGAGATCGGGGAGATCAACTGCAAAGACCACCTTTGAATAATCGCGGGTAAGAGTTCCGTAATCCAGGATCGTGCTCTTCACCCGCATCCCAAGCTCATTGACAAGCTCCTTCTGCGCTGCCGGGTTCATTGCTCCGAAGATCACCTTCTTTACGAGCGGGGAGACACCAGGATCAGCGAGAGCCACCCCCTGGGGGCTGCTTTGCCCGGCATGATGTAGCAGGCGTGAGAGGGCCTGATCATGGAACTGCCGGTAATCAAAGGGGCGGGTGCGTAGCGACAGGGCGCTGATGAGCTTTGGGTTGTTCACGGCCTGCCGTGAAAGAGAGGCAAGGCGGAGAGAGCGGATTGATGCCTTCAGCTCCTCACAACTGAAAGTCCCGACATAGGCATTCTCCTCTTCCCGGCAGAGCCTTTTAATCACCTGGGTATTTGAGATATCAACAGCCGAGAAGAGAGAGAACTCCACCGTCTCCTGCCTGAAGAGATAGCCAAAAAGCTTCTTTTTGTAATGGATCTCGGCTTCAAGATCCTTCAGATCGGCAGGAGATGTAACGATCTCGGCAAATGAGACCTGGTTATGATTATCTATCAGGAGGAGATCCACCTCCGCCAGATCCTGGCCATTACCGCGCACCCTGATATCGCCCTTTTCGGCATAATACATGCCATTCTGTCCAAGGGCAATCCTTACCGGACGGCGGGGGGCATCCGGACCCTTCTTTACTATCTTCTTAATAGCATTTGTTCTGCCCGCCGTTTCAAGGAGAAGCTCATAGATGAGCGCTTCATACCAGTAGCCCTCAACGGTGCGCATCTCCATGATATCATCTGAGAAGAGTTTGAGATTGTCACCTTTCTTCAGGTGACGAAGTGCACGGATAGCCAGGGCACGGTTTGGCTCAAATGAGGAGCAGTTCTCCCTTAGCCAGTCTAACACCACTCAAACCCTCCCGGCTGGTGGCTTTCATCATTCTCCTGTAAATATGAAACCATATCTGTTCTCCCGAAGCGAACCTGCATCCGGGGCCTGCTATTATTCCGGCAGAGCATAAGCCGTTAAGAACATGGCTGTACCAAATCCTGCTTCTGCTGCCTGCTACCATATTCCTGTAGTATTCACCGATTACGCGAGCACCACTATCTGCCGTGTCAGGCTCTTATGCACTCGCTGAGAGAATGAATGGATGATCTCAAAATACTCCTCTGCTATTGTGGAGATATCCTGGTGAGTAACGATCACCGCCCTGCTCTCATCCTTAAGTATGCGCCGGATCTCAGATAATGATTGGGTATAGAGCTTATCGAGGCTGGCAGCCTTTATCGATGTGGATTGCCCGTATGGCAGATCCGTTGCCACAGCATCTACCGATTTATCTGCTACTGGCAGATAGCAGGTATCTGCACGAAAGCAGACTGAATTCGGCAGATTTACCCGTGCACCCTGTATCATATATGGATCAATATCCGATCCCGCGACGGTTGCGCCGATACATTCGGCTTCAAGCATAATCCCGCCGGTTCCACAGAATGGATCATAGAAGATCCCACCTGGCGAAATCCGCGTAAGATTTACCATCGCCCGTGCCATGAGGGGCATCATCACGCCGGGGTGGAAGAAGGAACGCCGCATCGGGTTACGGTATGCATAGGCGCCCCGATCGATATGGTGAAGCACACGTCCCAGATAGCAGGTGCCATCCGAGAAGATGGCACGATATTCAACCGCAGGAGATTTCAACGAAACCTCGCCTTCGATTAAACGCCCCATCATCCTCTCGATATCCATCTTCGAAGCAGGCAGATCTGCCGGATGAATCCGCTTAACCCGGCAAGAGAACGGCTCTTCTGGTGCCAGACTGAGATTATGGAGGAGGGAGGAAAATGCTCCCATCTCTGCCGGGCACTCACCGAGGTACTCCATCACAACATGTGTCTGGGAGAGCCGGAGAGTATCTTTTGGAACCGGACAGCTCGCAATGGCAACCTGTGGTGCGGTTGCAAGCACCTTGCCGACACACCCAATCTCCGCTGCCGGGAGATCAGGGTGTTCCCCGGAGAGCTCAAAGAGCAGTTTCATCGCTATAATAGTTCGCTATCTGAGGTGAAATACCTGTGCGATACAGCTCATACAAAGAAAAAAGAGATATACAACCGGCATGGATTTACCGGCCCATCATCTTATCGAAGAAGCCCTTCTTATCTGATGCAGACTGGCCCTTGCCTTCATCCTTCATCTCAAGCTCAAGGATCTTCTGATACAGCTCCTTTACCTCTGCATCCGGACTCTTTGGTGTTTTGATGATCACCCTGACATGCAGATCCCCGGGCCTGCCACGCCTCCTGACACCCTCGCCTGGAATCCTGAGTGCGGTGCCATACTGAATACCGGCAGGCACTTTGAGATTGACTTTCCGGTCATCAATCGTCTCGATTTCAACCTCGGACCCAAGCACCGCCTGTGCAGGCGTGATCTCGACGGCAGTCTCAAGATTATCGCCTTTCCGATCGAACCGCTTATCGGGCTCCACCATCACCTCGATGTAGAGATCGCCGGTGGGGGCGCCATAATCCCCTGCCTCACCATACCCTTCCATCCGGAGCCGCATCCCCGGCTCGACACCTGCCGGGATATGGATTGTAATCGTCCTCTGTACCTGGGTATGCCCGCTTCCATTACAGGATTTGCAGGTCTGCTCAGGTATCTTCCCTTTCCCGTTACATTCGGTACAGGTTGTCATCCTGACAAACTGGCCAAAGAGAGACTGGCTAACGGAGCGCATCTGCCCGCTGCCACCGCACCGGGAACAGGTTGTCTGCCGTTTATTGGCACTGCCGGTACCATCACATGCCGGACAGGGCTCTGCGTGCATCACCCGGACATCCCGGTCTGTGCCAAAGACAGCATCGCGGAGAGTGACAGAGACCCTCATCAGGAGATCAGCACCACGCTGGGGCCCGCCCCTTGCACCACGCCCTCCGAAGAATGAGTCGAATATATCTCCAAAGCCTGAGAAATCAGAGGAGAAACCATAGTTTGCACTTCCAGCGCCACTATAGCTTCCTTTTGAGGCATTTGTATATGCCTCGTGCCCCAGCTGATCATACTGGCGGCGCTTATCGGCATCGGAGAGGATACTGTATGCCTCATTGATGGTTTTGAAACGCTCCTCAGCACCCTCCTCCTTGCAGACATCCGGATGGTACTTCCGGGCAAGGTTGCGGTAGGCTCTTTTTATATCCTTCTCTGTTGCGTTCTTTGGAACGCCAAGAGTGTCATAGTAGCTTTCCGCAACCATCCAACTCACTCTTTCTTGACTTCGTAGTCTGCATCGACGACGGTATCGTCATCAGGCTGTTTAGCTTCAGTTCCTTCACCGGCTGCCTGTGCCGCTTCACCAGCCTTCTGGTAGAGCTTTGTGGTGACTTTGAAGACAGCATCCTGCAGGGCATCCATCTTCTCTTTGATGATGACGGTATCTTCGCCTTCAAGTGCTGTTTTCAGTGCGGTTACCGCCTCTTCGATGGAGCTTTTATCCTCATCATCCAGCTGCTCGCCGCTCTCCTTGATCAGCTTCTCGGCACTGTATGCAGCCATGTCCGCATTGTTCCGGATCTCGATCTCCTCACGCTTCTTCTTGTCCTCTTCTTCGTGAAGCTGGGCATCTTTGACCATCTTCTCAATCTCGGCATCAGCGAGATCTTTCTTTCCGGTGATCGTGATCGACTGCTCATTGCCGGAACCAAGATCCTTTGCCGATACATGGACGATACCGTTTGCATCGATATCAAAGGTGACCTCAATCTGCGGCACGCCACGTGGAGCCGGAGGTATTCCGGTCAGCTGGAACCTGCCAAGCGAGAAGTTGTCACGTGCGAACTGGCGCTCTCCCTGGACGACATGGATCTCGACACTCGTCTGCCCGTCAGCTGCGGTGGAAAAGATCTGGCTCTTACGGGTGGGGATTGTCGTATTCCTCTCGATCAGGGCGGTGGCAATATTGCCGAGAGTCTCGATACCGAGTGTGAGCGGCGTCACATCAAGGAGGACTACATCCTTTGCCTCTCCGGAGAGGACAGCTCCCTGGATGGCTGCTCCGAGCGCAACACACTCGTCGGGGTTGATCCCCTTGTCCGGCTCTTTACCGGTGATCCGCTTCACTGTCTCAACAACGAGCGGGACACGGGTGGATCCGCCTACGAGGAGGACGTGGGTGATATCTTTTGACTCAAGTCCGGCATCTTTTAATGCATTCTTCACTGGATCGATCGTCTTATCGACGAGATCACCGATCAGCTGCTCGAATTTTGCACGTGTCAGATCGGTATCAAGGAATTTCGGCCCGGAATCCGATGTGGTGATGTAGGGGAGATTGATATTCGTCTTCTGAAGCGTCGATAGATCGATCTTGGCCCGCTCTGCCGCATCCTTGAGACGCTGGAGTGCCACGGGATCTTTTCTGAGGTCAACACCCTCCTTCTTCTTGAAATCATCGATGAGAAAATCGATGATCCTGTCATCAAAGTCATCTCCACCAAGCTTATTGATGCCGTTTGTTGAGAGAACCTCAAAGACACCGTCTCCAAGAGTCAGGATAGAGACATCGAATGTACCGCCGCCAAGATCATAGACCAGTACCGTCGATTCACCCTCTTTATCAAGACCATATGCAAGAGAGCTTGCTGTGGGCTCATTGATGATCCTGAGCACTTCGAGGCCGGCGATTTTGCCAGCATCCTTGGTTGCCTGCCGCTGAGCGTCATTAAAGTACGCAGGGACGGTGATAACCGCTTTTGTAATCTTCTCTCCCAGATAGGACTCGGCATCGACTTTAAGTTTCTGAAGAACCATCGCCGAAATCTCCTGTGGAGTGTATTTCTTATCGCCAATTGATACCGTCTCTTCAGTTCCCATCTTCCTCTTGATCGATGCGATGGTTCGTGTCGGATTTGTAACTGCCTGCCTTTTTGCAACACTACCGACAAGCCGCTCGCCATCTTTTGCAAACGCCACAACCGAAGGGGTTGTCCGGGCACCCTCGGAGTTTGGGATCACCTTCGGGGTGCCGCCTTCCATAATCGCCATACAGGAGTATGTCGTTCCAAGATCAATACCAAGAATCTTTTCTGCCATTTTAATCACTCGTTATTTTGTTTGCCTTTTGATACAGCCACTTTCGCGCACCGTATCACTTTATCATGCATGCAATACCCCCGGCATACCTCATCAATGATGTACCCCTCCTCATAGTCAGAGGGGATATGTGCAATAGCCTCATGCTCATTTGGATTAAAGCGGGCGTTTGTACACTTAATCGGGGTGATGCCGTTTCTCTCCAGGATCGAGAGGAATAATTTATGAATTTGTGAAAGCCCTTCTTTGAGATCGGCGTCCTCTGCTTTGAGAGCCCGTTCGAGGTTGTCAAGGATCTCAAGGAACTCAAGCGCCAGACGCTCGTTTGCAAATCGTATGATCTGCTCGGTTTCACGGGCGGTCCTCTTTTTGTAATTCTCAAAGTCAGCAGCAAGGCGGAGATATTTGTCATTGAGTTCCTCGCATCTTGCCTGGGCAACCCGGAGTTCATCTCCTGCCCCTGCGTCGCTCGCGGCACTCTCTGTATTCATATCCTCTTCCTGTCTCTCAGTCTCATCAGCCTCCATAGAAGATCACATCAAAGTGTTACAGTATCTATTGCAATGCAGTTCTATATAAACTTATCCCTTACCTGAAGTAAATGCTCTTTCATGCGCACGATTGGATTCTTGACATAGACAAGACGAATATACACAAATATTCACCAATTCTAAAAAAGAGCCAAATTTACATCTACCCATTCATTCCAGCAGAGATATCACCCCAAAACAGGGCGCAGACTGATTTTTTCATTTCCGGGAGATAAGAGATCGTGAACCAAAGCCATCTTCCATCTGGCAATTGCCAATGGGTGGAAGGGGTGGTTTCTAATATTCAAAACGATCAATAGTTCATATATGTCAACGGCTCTCCTCTCTGTCTGGGATAAGACAGGAATAGTGGCATTAGCACGTTCGCTTCACCAATTGGGGATAGATATCCTGAGTTCAGGAGGTACAGGGAGGGCGCTTGCTGAAGCAGGTGTTCCTTTCACCGAGGTCTCCGCATATACCGGTTCTCCAGAAATGATGGACGGGCGGGTTAAGACGCTGCATCCGAAGATCCATGGCGGACTCCTCGGCAGGCGTGGGATCGATGATGCGATCATGGAACAGCACAAGATCCCGGCAATCGATCTGCTGGTTGTGAACCTCTATCCATTCGAGGCAATGTCAGCACAGAACCTTCCAATTGAGGAACTTGTCGAGTTTATTGATATTGGTGGGCCGGCGATGATCCGGGCCGCTGCCAAGAATTATAAGGATGTTGCTGTGATCTGCGATCCAACAGACTATCCCGCGATAACAGATGCACTTCAAAAAGGCGGAGTGCCGGATTCCGTTCGCCTCTCCCTCGCAAAGAAGGCTTTTGCACGGACTGCAGCCTATGATGCTGCAATCAGCAACCATCTAAACAGCTTAGACTCCACATTCCCCTCAGTGCTGACGGTGCAGTTTGAGTCTGGAAGAAAGCTCCGCTATGGGGAGAATCCCCACCAGCAGGCAGCCGTCTATGGCACTGTCGGGATCGCCGGTGTCGAGCCCCTCCAGGGTAAGCAGATGTCCTATAATAATTACCTCGATCTCAACTCAGCAGTTGGTCTTCTCAGGGAGTTTGATGATCCCGCCTGCGTTATCGTCAAGCATAATAACCCCTGCGGAGTGGCAACAGGGAAACAGCCAATTGACGCCTATATTCGTGCACGTGATGTCGACCCTGTTTCAGCATACGGCTCAGTTGTTGCATTGAATCGTGAAGTGGGATCAGATGTGGCAGAGGCTATTTGCAGTACCTTTGTGGAGGTGATCATCGCGCCCTCGTTCTCAGCAGAGGCTCTGGAGATGATGAAGGCAAAAGAAAATATGCGTGTGCTTATCATGCCCGAACCCTCGCTCGCGGATGAACTCCGCTCTATCGACGGCGGCATCCTCTGTATGCGGACCCCCCCATATCTTGAACACTGGGAGGTTGTTTCCGAGCGTGAGCCGACTTCAGCAGAACTGGAGGCGATGAGGCTTGCATGGCGGGTCTGTAAGCATACAAAGAGCAACACGATCATCTTTGCAAACAACGAGGAGACCCTCGGGATAGGAGCCGGCCAGATGAGCAGGGTTGATGCGGCAAAGATTGCGATCGAGAAGTCGAATAAATCCCTGAAGGGATCGGTCATCGCCTCCGATGCATTCCTCCCCTTCCCTGACACGCTTGAAGTGGCAGCAGATGCCGGCGCGACAGCACTCATCCAGCCAGGTGGATCAATCCGGGATGCGGAAGTGATCGAGGCGGCCAACAAGCGGAACATGGCGATGATTTTTACGGGAGTCCGGTACTTCAGGCATTAGATCGGCATAGCGTGTGACTCTTTCAGAACATACCTTTTTATAATCAATTAAAGAACAAATTTATAAATACAACCCACATTATTTTTATACAGATGGTGTTGGCAGTGCGATACCGGCCATACTCAATGATCATGAAATCCTGTTAATCTAACCTCAATATTGCAATCAACCGTTTTTTATTCTGATATCCCATTCTTCTCAAAGAATAACATCTCAATCACGTAAAAAAGCTCAATTTTCGCTGATCCAAGAGTAATATTTATATACAAAGAAGATAGTATTCTGATTACCACAGAGGTGGTGACACTATGGAATATGGTAAACTACTCGGGGACTCTTTTGAGTATACAAAGGAATGCCTGATCGGCAAATGGATGAAGTGGATTCTCCTCATCATCTGCTCGATCATCTTCCCTCTTATCTATGGCTATGCAATGAGAATATACAAGGGAACAACGCCTGCTCCCGAACTTGAAAACTGGGGCAGCCTCTTCATCGACGGTATCAAGCTGCTGATTGTGGGGATTGTGTATTTCATCCCGGTCTTCATTGTAGCATTCCTCGTGGTTGGGGGTTCAGTACTCACCAGCATGGCAGGTGGGGATATGGCCGCCCTCGGCACGATGGGTATCGGCATGCTTGTCCTTGTTGTACTGACGATCATTATCGCTTTAATCGTTCCAATCGCCTACATCCGGTTTTCACGGATGGACTCATTTGGCGAGGCATTCAACTTCAGCGCTGTCTTTGGGCATATCGGAAAGATCGGCTGGATCAACTACATCATAGCGATCATCATTCTGGGAATCGTCATCGGTGTTGTTCAGTTCATCCTGATGCTCATCCCGATTCTCGGCCAGCTCCTCCTCTTCATCCTGATGCCGGCATTTATCATCTTCTCTGCACGCTACATGTCGCTTGTCTACGACAGCGCTGCCTGAAGCTGAAGGAATACTCTTATTTTCTTTTTTGAGATCAGCTGGGAGTTGAGATTCTCCGGAGGATGAATGGTTGAAAAGAGCCAACCTATTAAATATTCCAAAGTACCATTCTTAAAATGGTGCTTTCCACTATGAGTGATTGCTTTATTTGTTAAAAGCCCACGCTTTTTAGACACAACTCTGCGTGACGGGGAACAGACCCCCGGTGTATCGCTAAAACCCGATGATAAGTTAAACATCGCAACACTTCTCTCAGACATTGGTGTTTCTGTCATCGAGGTTGGATCAGCTGTTGCATCTGATGGAGAACGCGAGTCTCTCCGGCTGATATCCGACGCAGGACTTGCGGCTGAGATCTGCACGTTTGTCCGGGGTGTCCAGCTTGATATCGACTATGCAGCAGATTATGGTGCAGAATCCGTACATCTTGTCATCCCGGTATCTGACCTTCATATCGAGAAGAAGCTCCGGAAGGATCGGGAATATGTCACACAGATGGCATGGGATTCTGTTGAATATGCAAAAGAACGGGGTTTAATCGTCGAGCTCTCGGGCGAAGATGCATCGAGAGCAGATCAGGCATACCTCTATGATCTCTATGCCGGAGGAGTGGAGCGGGGTGCGGATCGGATCTGCTTCTGTGATACAGTCGGCGTAATGACTCCCGAGCGGGCAAGCGAGATTATCCCGCCGCTTGCGGCACTGGCTCCGCTCTCCATCCACTGCCATAATGATCTGGGGCTTGGCCTTGCGACGACACTCTCGGCAATGAAATCAGGTGCATCATGTGCTCATGCCACAGTAAACGGACTTGGGGAGCGGGCAGGCAACACACCGCTTGAAGAGCTTGTCATGTCGCTTGAGGTACTCTATGGGGTGAAGACCGGCATCAGGACAGATGAGCTCTACCACCTCTCCACACTTGTATCCAGACTCACCCGTGTGCCGCTTCCGACAAACAAGGCAATCGTCGGTGAGATGGCATTTACCCACGAGAGCGGAATCCATGCCCATGGCATCCTCCGTGATGCTGCAACCTATGAGCCGATCATGCCGGAAATGGTCGGACGGCGCCGGAGGATTCTCCTTGGAAAACACTCGGGGAGCGCCTCTGTTGAAGCGGCACTCTCTGAGATGGGATATAAGACAGAAACCCGGCAGCTCCAGGAGATCGTCTCCAGGGTCAAACAGCTTGGCGATGAAGGAAAAAGGGTCACAGACTCGGATCTCCATGCTATTGCAGAGGCGGTGCTTGACATCTCCTGCACACCAGTGATCAGGATGAAACAATTTACGACGGTCTCAGGAAACAGTGTTATGCCAACAGCATCTGTTACCCTGACTGTCAACGGTGAAGATATCACGCAGGCATCTACCGGCGCAGGACCGGTTGATGCAGTCATCATGGCTCTCCGGAAGGCGGTACAGGATGTCGGAGATATCACGCTTGAAGAGTACCACGTCGATGCCATCTATGGCGGGACAGACGCACTCGTCGACGTCACTGTTAAATTAATGAAGGACGGAGAGTTAATTACCTCCCGTGGGGCCAGAACCGATATTATCATGGCGTCGGTAGAGGCGATGATCTCCGGGATGAATAGATTGTTGAGGGAAAAAGATGAAAACCGGGGCAAAAATACTCATTGAAGGACTATTAAAGCAAGGAGTGACGACCATCTTTGGATACCCCGGTGGCGTAGTACTCCCAATCTATGACGAGCTCTACGGCTCCCCGCTCCGCCACATTCTTGTGCGGCACGAGCAGGCGGCAGCCCATGCAGCAGACGGGTATGCACGTGCATCAGGCAAAACTGGTGTCTGCCTTGCGACATCCGGACCGGGAGCATGTAACCTTGTAACCGGCATTGCAACTGCCTATATGGACTCAATCCCGATGATCGCACTGACCGGGCAGGTCCCAACAGCCCTGCTTGGAAACGATGCATTCCAGGAGTCAGATATCACCGGTATCACTATGCCGGTCACCAAGCACAGCTACCTCGTCAAGAAGGCAGAAGATATAGACACCGTACTTGGAGAGGCATTTCATATCGCCGGTACCGGGCGGCAGGGACCCGTCTTAATCGATCTCCCAAAAGATGTGGTGACAAACGAGGCTCCCGAACCCAAACCACGGGGAGAGATCTCACTTAGAGGCTATAACCCGACATTCAAAGGGCATATCAGGCAGATCGAAAAGGCAATCTCGATGATAGGTGAGGCAGAGAGGCCGGTGATCTATGCCGGGGGAGGTGTGATCGCATCAGACGCATCCCCGGAATTGATCCGTTTTGCAGAGGCAACTGGGATCCCCATTACGACAACACTAATGGGGATCGGTGCGATTCCCTGCGATCACCCCCTGAACCTCGGGATGCTCGGGATGCATGGCACGCGGTATGCAAACTATGCAATCACCGAGTGTGATCTCCTCATTGCCATCGGTGCACGTTTCGATGACCGGGTAACCGGCCGGATCCAATCGTTTGCCCCAAATGCCGAAATCATCCATATCGACATCGATCCCGCTGAGATCGGCAAGAATAAAGTTGTTGATCTCCCGATCGTCGGGGATTCGCGCATGGTGCTAACCTGTATGCTCGATCGGCTCACCGGCAGAAAAGAGAGGACTACCTGGAATAATAAGATCAACCACTGGAAAGTTGAGTACCCGATGTCCTGCCCCGATGACGGTGTGCTGCGTCCCCAGCTCGTCATTAAAACCCTCTCAGATCTCCTAAACGGGGAGGGGATCATCGTCTCGGAGGTTGGGCAGAACCAGATGTGGACCGCCCAGCACTTCTGTTTCAGGCACCCGCGAACCTGGATAACATCCGGAGGGCTTGGAACCATGGGATATGGCCTCCCTGCCGCGATGGGCGCCCATTTTGCCCGCCCCGATCTTCCGGTCTTTGATATTGCCGGAGATGGGAGCATCCAGATGAATATCCAGGAATTTGGGACGATCGTGCAATACGATATTCCGGTCAAGGTAGTCATCCTGAACAACATGTACCTTGGCATGGTCAGGCAGTGGCAGGAGCTCTTCTATGATCGCCGGTATTCGTACACCGAATTGCCATCTGTTGATTTCGTCGGTATTGCCGCTGCTTACGGGATCGACGGCATCCGGGTTGATTCGGCAGATCAGGTCAAAGAGGCACTGACTGCGGCCATAACAACAGACGGCCCATTCGTCCTTGACTTCAGGGTTGAACGGGAGGAGAATGTGTTCCCGATGGTGCCTGCGGGTGCTGCAATCAATGAGATGATAGGGGGGCAGAAAGAATGAAAGTCCATACACTCTCCGTCCTCGTTGAGAACAGGGCCGGTGTCCTCTCCAGAGTCGCCGGGATGTTCTCCCGCCGGGGATTTAATATCGAGAGCCTGGCTGTCGGGACCTGTGAAGTGCCTGAGATGAGCCGGATCACCATCACCGTGAACGGGGACGACACCCAGATCGAGCAGGTCAAAAAACAGCTGAATAAGCTGATTGATGTGATCAAGGTCTCTGATATCACCTACCGGGAGCATGTCCGGCGTGAACTCGCACTCATAAAAGTGGCGGCCAATCCAGGCAGCTCCCGTGCCGAGGTGATGCAGATTGCAGATACCTTCAGGGCACAGATCATCGATGTCGGTGCAAAGACCCTGGTATTGCAGGTGGTCGGCCCTCCCGAGAAGATCGATGCACTCGAAAAGCTTCTCCGCCAGTACGGCGTGAAAGAGCTCGTCAGGACAGGCACGATCGCTGCACTGCGTGGCTCAAAGACGACAGCCGGAGAATAAGTCCATCTTTCTTCTTTTTTTACTCATCCTCACAAAAAAAATATCACGCAGTTTAACTATTTCCTTGACATACCATAGCATGACATGATCGCCAGACCGAATGGATATAATACCGCGATGTTGTTTCAAACGATCTCATTCACTCGTTTCACAAGCCATGGAATAATAAGAATGGAGTTTTTCTGATCATGGCTGATTTCGGGACTGTTCTGATCATTCTTTTGTACTGTTTTGTCCTGATTGCCATCGGGGTCATTGCATCACGGAAGATCAATACTACCGCAGATTACATCGTTGCTGGCAGGTCACTCGGCTTCTGGGTCTTTACCATCCTGATGATCGCCTCGATATGCAGTGGGATGACGCTTGTTGGCGTATCCGGCTTTGGGTATGCATCCGGCTGGCCCGGCATATGGGAACAGATTGCTGTTCCGCTCGCAGCAGCGTTCTGCATCACCATCTTCGGTGTGAAGCTTCACCGTGTCGGCCGTGAGAACGGGTATATGACACTGGAGGATTATTTTGCACACCGTTACGAGAGCATACGCGATGTCAGGGGTTTCTCTGCACTCGCCGGTATTACCGTCTCATTGATCTATCTCGTCGGACAGTATACTGCCATTAGTATCGTCCTCGTATGGCTCTTTGGGATCGAGCACTGGCAGGCATTAATTATTGCAGGTATCATCATCACTGCATATACGGTGATCGGTGGATTATATGCCGTTTCTTGGACAACTCTTGTGCAGGGAGGGCTTTTAATTGCAGGTGTTATCGGAATCGCACCTCTCCTGATCGCAAAGGCGGGCGGGCTCACACATATCAACGAAGTGCTTGCCGGAATCGATCCAAACCTCATCCAGCCCTGGTATCCATCTCCGGTATATGCCGACTATGCCTTTGCAACACCGGAGTTTCTCTTCTCATTTGGGCTTCTGATGACCATCGGCCTCGCATGCGCACCGCATGTGATCAATAATGTTCTTGCGGCACGAGAGACGAAATATTTCAAATGGGCACCTTTGATCGCTTTTGTTGTGTACCTTATCGTGATGATTCTCGTGAAACTCTCCGGCCTTGCGGTTCGCGTACTGGTTGAAGAGGGATCAATTGTCCTCCCCGATGTCATCAACTCCCAGGACTTTGCATTTATGTATGGTGTCGGGTATGCCGCGCCGAATGTCTTCATCTGGGGCATATTCACAGTCATTGTCCTTGCGGCAGTAATGTCAACAACAGACCGCCTGATGCTCACCATCGGGACGATGTTCTCCTGGGACATCTACAAAAACATCCTTCATCCCCATGCATCAGATAAAGAGGTTCTTCTGGTATCACGAATAGCCGTCTTCGCCGCAGCAGGAATATCGCTTATCCTCGCAATCAATCCTCCCGAGATGCTTGCATGGCTGATCTGGATGGGTATCGGGGTGATGCTCTCCACGTTTGCTGTCCCGATTCTGGCAGGACTCTACTGGCGGGGGGCAACAACAAAGGGGGCTCTTGCAGCGATGGCTATTGGGCTGATCTCCTCAGGCATTGCCGGCTATTACCATCAGTATATCACACCCCTTCCAGTCCATTTCAGCCTGTATTCTGTGACAGCAGCGCTGTTGGCGATGATTCTGGTCAGCTGGCGCACTGAGAAGAACAATCCTGAGGTGCTTGACACCACAATGACAGGATGGTATATCTTCAGAAAGCGCTGAGGAGATTATACCAGAGCCGTTCATGTTTTGAGCATTATGTGAATAGAAAGGAGAGGGAATGATACCGAACATCAAGGCAACTGATGTATCAGATCAATGGCTCTCATCCTCATCATGCTCCAGAGGTTTCTTCTTATCATGAGCAGGGGTAATTGTTTCATCTGGAGAAAGGGAGAGATCTATTGCATCGAAATCCTCTACCAGCCTGGAAAACTCCTCTTCAGAGAATGAGGCGAGGGATTCTTCATCTATGGCGGGAAGGGCGGTTTCAGATACTTCGGATGTTTTCGAACCATCTGGTTGATCGACCTCAGGAAGATCAATCTCACCTGAGAGCTCTTCAGCAGGGAGTGGAGCTTTTGATCCATCATCTGTACCGGCAACAGGATGCTCATCCACGCCAGGATCCGTTATTGAATCGGTTTCAAGGTGATCGGAGGCATCTTCATCACCAGAAGCCTCTTCTGCGGTGAGAGAGCGGGCTTCATCCTCTTCTGATGGCTCCGGGATGTTGGTACCGGAGAGGATGGACTCAATTGTTCCGGTTTCAGCGATATCGAAATCTGTCTCACCAATTTTGTCCATTTCGCCTCCCTGGAGACGCTTTGACTCGATCTGTCTGAGAATCCGTTGTACGGTTTTATCGAGGGGACCCTTCTCCTCCCCAAGGAGAGCAGTCAATGGTTCAACTGCCAGCTCGCCGAGATCGACCAGTGCATATTCTGCCTTCTTCCGAACCATAATATGCTCATCAGAGAGGATACCAATGAGAGCATGCACAGCATCCGATCCGCCAATATGGGAGAGCGTCTTGATCGCCTCGATCCGTTCCTCAAGCGTCCCTTTCTGAAGAGTATCCACAATCGGCCGGATAGCACATGAACCCATCTTCTCGATATCAAACCACCTGTTTTCAGAGATGAGGAAACAGACCTCCTCTTCCTCTGTCTCAGGTGTCCAGCCGATTGAGGTGAGAGCGCTTGAGATACTCTTATTCCGAAAACCGCCCGCATCCCTCATCGCCTTAACCAGGTGCTCCTGCGGGGTTCCATCCGGATCTTTCAGTGCGGTCAGGGCAGCCTCTGAGATGCGGATGTCAGTATCGTCAAGAGCACTCATGAGGGCTTCTACTGCCGAACTATCATTGATATATCCGAGTGCACGGGCTGCAACAAGCCTCACTTCCTCATCCCGATCATGGAGTGCCCGCTTCAGTGTCGGCACCACTTCACCGGTGCCGATGTAGCCGAGTGCCTCGACGATGATCGCACGGACCTCGGTCTCCTGTTCGGTCTCAAATGCCCGCTGGAGACTGTCAAACCCTTTCTTTGCACCGATTCTGCCCAGGTTTCTTGCCGCGATTGCACGTACAACCGAGCTCTCATCATATAATGCATCAAGAAGCGGCTCAACAGCAACATCCCGCATCTCACCGATCACCTCTTCAGCAAGTGCCCTGATCTCAGGCGATTCGGTCTTCACTGCTTTGAGAAGCTCCTCTATAGCCGGCCTTCCCATGACCGTGAGCTTCATTGCTGCTGCAAACTGCACATTGCGGTTACTGTCCCTCAGCCCCTGGATGAGAGTCTTGACATCCTCTTCTCCACCACTCTGGTCATAGAGTTCCTTGTCGTCTTTCTTCAGCCTGGGAATGCCTTTTGGCTTTGGCACCGCCCCTCCAAGCTGCTCTGCCCAGGCACTCCTCCAGAGTGCAAGAGATTCCCGTTTCCTGATCATCTGGAGAGCAAAGATCCTGATGCCCTGATCGGGATCGCCAAGTGCGGGACGAATGGCTGCTGTTGCCTCATCCTCACTCATCCGGCCAAGGGTATCAAGTGCGGTCAGTTTCTGGAGCCGCGATCCCCCCACCACAACCTCTGCCAGGGGACGGATCGCCGGGTAGCCGACACGTGCAAGGGCTTTGGCAACTGCAATCCGCATCTCTTCAGACGGATCTTCAAGATATTCCATAAGCAGTGGAACTACATCCTGATCTTCCATCTTTCCAAGGGTTGCAGCGGCATTTGTTCTGATCCGCATGGGAGCTTGTTTTAGAGCCTTTGCAAGTGGCGCAAGTGCCAGGAACCTGATCTGTACCAGTGCATCGGAGGCGGCCATGGATACACGAAAATGATCGTGGCCGAGAAGGGAAACAAGGGTGTTAATCACCTCATTATCCGTGTAGTTCCCAAGAGCTGCAACTGCGGCAATCTGCACATCTGGCTCACTATCCTTAATGCATTCAATAAGGGGAAGTTTCCCTTCGGGATCAGCAATCTCCCCGAGTGATTCGATCGCAGCAACCCTCACTGATGCGATCGGATCGTGAAGGGTCCGGATGAGCGGAGGGACTGCACGCTCACGGTAAAGCCGGAGCGCATAACAGGCCGAGATCCGGATATTAGTATCACGATCGGAGAGCGAAGCAACAAGTTTCTCGAAGTTATCCATTTCTTCGGGCTCATCTTCCTCTTCTTTCTCAGGAAGGGGGAGGGGTTCTGGTGCAGGAGCGGGTTTGAGAGAACTCCCGGTTAAGACGACCTCCTCATCGCGCTTCTCCAGCGGTTTGATCTCCTCTTCGTCCGTAATCGGGATACGGGGGCCGATATCCCCATACATCTTCCTGAGGGCTTCGTTTAAGCCTTTCAGGATGATATCGTTGACTTCAAGATCCTTTTTGGATTCCTCCGGTAGAGAAGTGGGTTTCTCAATAACCGGCATCGGCTTATACGGGACCTGTTTCCGGAACTCTTCCTGTGCCCTGACTGAAGCTGCAAATTCTTCGGCATACCGTTTCTTTGACTCATCAGGTTTTGGAGGTTTCACAGCCTCTTCACGAAGTGCAGCAGGTTGCCTGCCGCTTTTTTTCATTGATAACCTGCTATGGCTCTCACGCGCCTTCAGGGAAGCAGCCAGCTCGTCATGGTATCGCCTGGAATCTACCGGCTTTGCATGCGAATCTGCCCGTAACTGCTGGTTCTTCTTATCGATCTCCGCAAGTGCATTCCGTGCCACCAAAGCGAGATTCGGATCACTTGACGATGCCACCTGGCGGAGGGCGTGGATTGCAACCGGACCTATGTTCCGGAGGGTCTCTGTTGCCCCTGAACGAACCGCAGAGTGGGTCTCCCTGAGAGCATTTATAAGGGCAGGGATAGCGGTTCTTCCCATCGCAGTGAGACCGCCCCAGTCCTCACGGGCAAGAAGAGAGAGCACCTTCTGGTGATCGTTTTTTGGCTTCCAGCCCATCCGCTGAAGGCCCCAGCTTGCCTCCATCCTGATCAGCGGGTACCTGGCATTGAGGCACATCTCCAGTATCTGCTCAGCATCAGGGCCGCCAATCTCGCCTATCGCTGCAACCGCCTCACCTACAATCAGGGGATCGGGATCACTCAGGTACTTCTGAAGAACCTGGAGCATCTCCGGGTTGTGCCCCTTTCCAATCGCCTTGATAACAGCACGCCGCACCTTCTGATCCCCCTCCTTGAGTGAACGAAGGAGGATCGGCGTGCCTGCCTTTCCGATATGAACAAGCTCGTTCCATTTCTTTCTGACAAACAGGTACTGTGCCCTCTCTTTGGGTGCATCCGGGACAATATTTCGGCGTTCAAGGATGGTTGCAGATTCAGATGCCACATCCGGGTCACGGTCGAAGAGACCGGAGAGGATGATGTCAAACCCTTCTTTGCCGAGGGTGTCAGCTGTTGCAATTGCTGATTGCCTGAGAGTAGGATCTTTTCTTCTCGATAGCGAATGGAGCGTGAAGAGGTCCGGTTTTCCTTCTGATATGATATATTTCCGGATTATTGTCCGGATATTTTCCGGGGAGACCAGAATGAACCTGACGAGTTCTTCCGGGTTGCCCACAAGCATGAAATAGACCTCACGGACAAGCTGTGTCTGTTCCAGAGGAGATATGAGTTCGGAGAGGGCAACAGCCAAATGTTCATATGCTTCACCCCCGTGCCGTACGAGGACAGTGATAGCCTCCAGTTTTGTCTCGGGATCATCGGAGTTGATCAGGGCGGTGATCCTACCGAATTTCCCTCGATCCGCAAGGCTCTGGATGTTTGTTCCAAAAAGGGTGTTAAACACCATATCTTCGTCACTCCCCTGCTGCTTCAGAGTACCGTTGATCGTCATCCCTGATATATACATAGATGGTTTGTAGCAACCTGCAGTCGATGTAGGAATTTGAGGAGAGATATATCCCATAAATCATGGAGAGGCTAATAATTTACGGATTTTTGTTACCTCAGACAAAGAGGAGAAGATCTATATAGCCATACTCCCTAAAAACAGAATATGGATGAGTGGGCAAAGACCTGGCTCAGAAGAGAGCGGGAGAAGGGGGCGAAATGCCTTGAGATTAAATATATCTCAGGAAAACCTTACGTCTACCACTCAACCAGCAGATACGATAAAACAACAAAATCACCAAGGAAAGTGAGCACCTACCTTGGAAGACTGACAGAGGATCAAGGGCTGATCCCAAAAGGCACCCGGAAGAACAGAGAGACAGAGACGGTCACATGGATTGTGGAGCCCCCGGAAGCTCCTGAAACCCGCGAGGAGATCTTTGAGGATAGTCTCCCCCTTCCAGCAGAGGGTGCCTCACTTTTGCATCATATCAGGGAAGCATTCCCTGATTGCCATCATGAATTCACCCGGCTTTTGATCCAGAGGAGCGGTCTCAATCCCCCGCCATCCGTTGTGCCGGGAACGGAGAGCATGGAGATACCAGGACCTCCCGATCTGGCACCTGAGAGGCTCCTTCCAGTGCTTTCCGGGATCGGCAGCAATACCAGTGGGCAGCAGATGATCGCATCCGCTCTCAAATCCGATCTCCGCAGGATCGCATACCCTTTTACCCTGGCAGGAAAGGAACCCGATCCTAATCGGATGCAGAGCGCACTTCTGGTTATCGGGGCAGATTCCGGCATTCCCGTGATGATTCAGAGATTGTCGGATCTGAATCCTGCCACTATTGCCTCAACTGTTCTTTCGATGGAAACTCCAGCGGAATGTCCAGGCGAACTCATCCTTTTCATCAACCCTGAAGAGATTTCGAAGGCAGGCGGAAGAGAAGCGACTGGTGAGGAGCCGGATTGTTCACCACTACAGGAGGCTAAACTGTCGTATATCTTCCCCCTGCCCCATGAGAGCAGCAGATATGATATCCCCCTCTATCTCACCGGCCATTTCACTTACAATGATCGTCTCATCCTCTATGGAACCGATGAATCCGCGGGTGTGGTAACCTACCTCTTTAAGGATATCAGATCCGCTGGCAGGGAGGCAGAAGAGATCGATTCCCTTGCCGATCAGAAGCCAATCGATCGCCCCACCCGAAAGCACCTGCTGAAGCGGGCAGGGAGGAGAATCATCCTCAGTTCACTGAGGAGGAGGCCAAAGGAGATCTATCATCTTGCCTCCTCAGCTGAACAGATGCACCCGGCTATTGCCATGATCAGGGAGATGGTGGAGATGGATCTGGCAATGGCGGGAACAAGAGGGGTGGATGATGACGCGATCACCGGATCACTCGTTCTCAACCTGCTTGTAGCGCATATCAGTATGAAGGATAGGGATAGGGGAGGCAAACAGTCCGTTCCATTCACCGAAGAGTTCATTGGCTGATTGTGGCTGCTCCATCTCCTGCATATGCCCTATGCGTTCATGTGGCTTAGGGGACACTCCATCGGCAGCGTCACTCCCCCTTCAGGCCTTTCACTGAATATCCAGGCCACCGGATGCCTTTAATGATGGAATAGGGTTCAGTGTTTTATTCATTCAGCCAGAGGGATGAATGCAGGTACGTTGCCAGGAATGGCGGAGTGGTGGTTGGCAGACTTGTGGCCATGTTGAATCTATATCTGACGGTTAGATCCTCCATATTGCATGCTCCCGGAAGAGCAGAACCGGAGTGTAAGACGATGCTTGGTGAGACCGTGGCTGCAGATGCGTCCGCCAAAGGGTGCCAGGCAATCCATACAATCGCAAGGAATAGATCGATTTTGTTCTATAAGAAGGCAGGATTTTGCTACAGAGAGGGAAATGTGCCCGCTTTTTTGGATGCCCGGGATCTCCTTTGTGATGATGGAACGGAGACTTTGTGGCAAAGTGAGCGATAAGCGAGTCTGCTTATCAGGGAGAGAAAGGGAAAAAGAAGGATTTATCAGGGCTATATCCCTGCAAAAACCGGCTCGTCGCTATCCACGTTATCAGGATGAATTTCATCCCTGCTCAGAATGGCGAGTGCAAGTATTGCAAGCGATATCACAAAGATAACTACGAAAACGAGATCAAATCCAGTTGCAACAGCTTCAACGACGAGATTTTTAGGAGATTCCAGGGTCACTTCACGGTGTTTTCCGACCATGAGGATCGCCTGGATGAAGAGCATGCTGGCAAAGGAGATCCCAAGGGTCATCGGGCCGAACCGTTCGACATTGAGGAGGCTTGAGACCATGCCGTGCCTGTCCCGGGAGGCCATACCCATAATCATGTTTGTGCCCGGAGATACCAGGAATCCAAGGCCAAATCCAAGCACCGCAAGTGAGAGGACAATGTATGTGATTGACACATCAGTTGAGAAGATGATGAACATCATGTATCCAAGAGAGACGATAATAGCACCGATGATGCAGAGTCTCCGGTTTCCATACCTGTTGATCAATATCCCCGACAGGATGCCGCTTACCATCAACGCACCTGAGAGTGCAGTGAGGATGATCCCACTCCGGGATGGGTCGAGGCCCCTGACAATCTCAAGGAAGAATGGAAGGATATAATTGACACCGGCAAAGAGGAAATACGTGAGAGCGAGCATCAGGTTGACGATTAAAAAGTTCCTCTTTGCAAAGAGCCTGAAGTCTATAAGGGGATCAGGCACCTTAAGTTCATGGAAGAGGAGAGAAAGGAGGGCTATTGCTGAGATTACTATGGAGAAAAGAATCTGCGGGCTGGTCCAGCCAAGTGATGCTCCTTCGCTGACCGCATAGATCAGCATGCCTATCCCGATAAAGACCAGAATTGCCCCGAGCCGGTCAAAGGCAGTTGTGGAATGGTCTGCCGGGGGTGTCTTCGGGATGGAGGAGAGCCCAAGCACTATGGCAAAGATTCCGACAGGGACGTTGATGTAAAATATCCAGTTCCATGAGAGGTACTGTGTCAGCATCCCGCCCATGATCGGACCAACAGCTGCTCCAAATGCTGCAAACATCGTAATGAGCCCAAGCGCTTTTCCTTTCATCCTCATTGGGAAGAATGCCGCAACAAGTGCCGGTGCAATGGAGACGATCATCGCCCCGCCGATTGCCTGAAGGATGCGGGATCCGATCAATACGCCATATGAGTTGACAAGTTCCGGGAAGAACCCACAGGAGAAGGAGCCGATTGTGAAGATGATGAAGCCGGAGATGAAAATGATCTTAAATCCCATCCGATCTGCCAGTTTTCCAAAGATGAGGACACACCCTGTCAGAACAAGGAGGTAGATGGTTGCAACCCAGCTGACAGAGGTCATCGGAAGGTTGAAGATCTCCGAGATCGTCGGCAGAGCGATATTCACGATGGTTCCATCCAGTGACGACATGAAGGTTGCAAGTGAGATCGAGATGAGAAGGAGGGTATAATTTATTTCAGAATGATCGTTGTTCCCCTGATGCATGATTAAAGCTTATCATTCTTCTGGTATAACCGTTTTCAAACCATGGATTGCGAAAGGATCCGGTAAAAAGATTATTTTTATCAATCAGCGGAATTCAATTTGTTAAGACATTGCATTACATATATATACTCATACGTAGAGTAACGGGTATGAGCCAGAGCGGATCACAACAGGATTTGTACAGCCGGGAATATGGACGATCGGGAACTGTGCTGAGTTACCGGGGGAGCGGAAAGCCCGACATCTACAACCGGGAGTATAGACGATCGGGAACTGTATTGAGTCACCGGGCAAGCGGAAAGCCCGACATCTACAGCCGGGAATATGGACAATCGGGTACTGTATTGAGTCACCGGGCAAGCGGAAAGCCTGACATCTACAACCGGGAATATATACGGGCACAAGCTTCCGGTAAGCCAACCCCTCATGTGGCATATCCGAAAGTAAAAGAGATGCCAGCCATTAAAACCGCCCTTCCAGAGAGCGTGGTTGAGAAGAAAGAGTCGCCAGCTCAGACCGAGCCGCAGCCATCCATCTTTGAGAAGATATCGCAGTTCCTGCATGGGGTCATTGGATCGAAATAAAGCCTTCCGGAAGTAGATGGGATATAAAAGCCATTTCACCGCTTTCTCCTGAGGGTAATTCCTCCAGGGAAAAGTAGACGATAGCGGGACGCATTGCCTCTCTCTCCCGGAAGAAGGGGAGGAAGAGTCATGCGGAGGTGGTCGGTTTTCACTTTCACGCTCCGGGCGTGCACCCTTATTAAATACAAGAGCATTCTGGTATACGAATGCGTGGAAAAGACCATATTGCCATCAGTACAGGAAGTGCCCTCCTTCTTGCCGCTCCATGGCTTCTCATCCATCCGGTGCAGGTAGCGATCTTCATAGGCGGTGTGATCATCGGATCGCTCCTCCCGGATACCGATGCAACAGACTCAAAACTCCATCATATGGATGGTATTGCACGCATCTTCAGCCTCATCATGCGGCCGGTGGTCATCCCGGCAACAAAGCTGGTGTACAGGGTTTTCGAAAAATCTTTCAACCCTGCCCACCGAGGCTCGATGCATACGCTACCTGGTGTGATCGTGTATACCCTGATTCTGGCTCTCCTGATCGGATCTGCCCTATACCTGCTTGGTTTCTGGAATATCATCATCGGGTTCTTCTTCCTGGGGCTCTTTGCCGGAGGGATCTTCCATATCCTCGAAGACTGCTGTACCCGGAGCGGGCTTATGCCATTCAAGCCATTCAGTGACAGGAAATATGCAGGCAGCATTAATACCGGAAGCAGAGTCGAGGTGAGGCCAGGCTTATATGCATCGGTGCTCCTGTTTGCAGCCATCGGGCTGGTGGTTGCCGGGATCACGTATGCAATCAGCCACCTTGCGGTGATCACCATCTCGATCTGCCTCTTTGCGATCATCTGGGTGCTGATCCTGAAGATCTCACGGGTGTAGGCGAACATACGGGGAGGCGAACATCCCGTTTGTGTTGTTGTTTTATATATATCATAACAAAAGATAGCATCATGCATCAGCCAGTCCGATGTAAAGGTTGCATAATCGGCATCCTTGGCGGCCTGCTCTGGATAATTTTTACCTATGGTTTTCTCGGAGCCATCGACTGGACGGGAGCGGTCATCTTTGCCTTTGTGCTGACCATCATTTCTGCTCTTATCGCACACTGGCGCCTCTGCAAGATACGGTAGTAATGGAGATGTGTTTGCTGTGAACAGCACAGTATGATGAAGGGCTCTTCACTTTCACCCTCCGTCCCCCGCACTTCTTATGGTCTCCGTGCAATCCTTGATCAAGATGATACGCCGCTTCCTCATCTCCGACCAGAGCCTCTTTCATAGCCCCGAACTCTTCGAGTTCGATTATATGCCCGAACAGGTGCTCTTCAGAGAGAACCAGCTTGCAGAGCTTGCATTTCGGATCCGGCCCGGTATGGAGGGGATGTCACCGGGAAATGCAATCTGCCGGGGACCGCCCGGGAGCGGAAAGACGACGAGTGTGAAACATCTCTTCTCTGAGATCAGGGAAGCGACGAGACGAATCCTCCCTATTTACCTGAACTGCCAGACAGACCAGACGAAATACGCGATCTATTCGAGGATCTTTGCCATGATCGCGGGCCATGCCCCGCCCAGGACAGGAGTTTCCACGACAACGCTGATGGACGTGATCGCAAAGGCCGTTCTTGACAGAAATGCCGTCCTCCTCGTCTGCCTTGATGATGTCCAGTACCTGATCCGGCATGATACTGTAAATGCAGTCATCTACTCGCTCCTCAGGATGCACCTGGACTATCCGGGCTGCAGGGCCGGTGTGATCATGACCACAAGCGAGATGCAGCTTGACTTCTCGCGGATCTTCGATCCGGGCGTCTCATCAACACTCTGCGCAGACGAGATCCCGTTCCCCCCCTATACGGCAGATGAGATCAGGGAGATCCTTTCTCTCCGTGTGCGTGAGGGCGTTATGCCCGGCGTGATCTCATCGGACGTGCTGGATCAGATCGTCCGGAAGACAGAGAAAACAGGAGATCTCCGGATCGGGCTCGATCTCCTGAAGCGCTCGATCCTGAGAGCCATGCGGGAGGGGAGGAGATCGGTGCTCCGTGAGGATATTCTCCTTGCCTATGGCGAGTTCCGGCTGCTTCACCTCGCGGAGATGATACAGGGGCTATCTGAAGAGGAGCGTGCCCTCCTCCTCCTCCTCATCCGGACGCTTACTAATACAGGTGGCGAAGCCCTGACCTCAGGTGAGATGTATGGCTATCTGATCGAAGAGGAGGAGATCTCCTACCCGGTATTCTGGGATCGGCTGGAAACACTAGCCGAAATCGGGCTCATTGATCTCAGGATAAGACAGTCGAAGGGGAGAACGGACGTGATTACACCGAGGTACAGCCGGGAGGAGGTGGAGGGGATATGCAGAGCCTGAGGCTCACAGCTTGAAGGAGGGCGCAGAATCAAAGAGCTTCCGGTAGAGCGAGTTGAAGAGCGAGATATACTCTTCTGCCCTGTCGGTTGAGAGGTACCGCCTTTTATCCCCTTCATGTTCCTCGGTGATGTAGCCCTTCTCCATGAGAAATGTCAGATACTCCTGTCCGGTCTTTGAGTTCAGATCACACCGGTTGATGATGCCGGTGAATGACTGCGGCTTTCTGCAGAAGACCAGGATCTCCCAGTAGATCTCGTACGCTGTCCGCCGTCCGGTCATTCTGAGCCCCCCCGGATCATTGTCCATCATTCTCCAGCGCCGTATTCAGGAGAGCCGCTGCCTGATCGATCTCGCCGATCCGCTCATCCCAGACCTTTGAGAACCGGTAGAAGTAGATCGAAGAGATCAGGCTTACAAAGGCGATCGCTGTCGTGATGAGGAGGGATGGCAGGAGCAGGATATCCGGGCCGATTGTGAAGGTGAGGCTTGTTGAGGTGACCTGGAAGAACTCAAGGCTTGCAAGGGTTCCAAGGAGGAAGATTGTCACACTGCCGAGCATGCAGACATAGATCATCCGGTTGATGGTTGCGTGGTTATCCCGGTAATGGGAGAGCATCCTGACGATGAGACGTGTGAGATCCTCGTCCCCGATGCCGGGTTCCAGGGATGATTCATGGAGCTGTGCATTTGGTTTTCGCTCCCATCTCTCCTCCTTTTCGAGTTTCCTGAGATCATCCTGTATCTCCTCGACACCCTCAAGAATTCTCGCACTGGTAACTATCCAGGAGAATCCGATTGCCATCGCACAGATGGCAACAAAGAGAACAACCGGGGAGTAGATCAGGTATAGATCGGTTGTGAATGTCTCATACATCGAGACCACCTCCATTACAATGACCGTCAGCCCAAAAGCCATCAGGATTGCCGCAAAGGCGATGTTTAAGATCGACACCCGGAAGAAGTGTCCGATTTCGCTTTTGAATCGTTTGAATGCTGTTTGTTCCATAGTGGCATTCACCAGCTCATTGGTATATGGGCGGTCTTCAAATAAAAGACATGAAACTAAGATACGTAGCAACAGTCCGGTACCGATGATGGAGCCAGAGATGAATTCCAACTGAGGATGCCAGGGGAGTCCTTCGAACGGATTCTCCCTGTGCCTCATTTTATAGAGAGACTTTTTATAGTAATGTAGTCACTATCAAAAGTAAGCAGCTCCTATAGGAGGTTTAGATGAAGAAGAGCTATATCATCCTCTGTGTATGTATCACCATAACCATTGCACTATTCATCTCCGATCATGTGTTTCCTTCACCGCTTTTGGCACAACTGTTTACCACCCTGCTCTGGATCACCGCCATATACTTCATACTGAGTATTGTGCTTGACGGCTTGATCCGGAGGAAGATCACTGACTCACGCTCCCGGTATACTGCAACCAAGCTGATATCTATCATTGAACTTGTCCTGATCCTTGCCACAATTGCGATGATCTGGGTAAGCGATATTCAGGCACTCATAGTCTTTTTTGGCATTATTGGTGCAGGTATCGCCATTGCACTTCAGGATTTCTTTAAAAATTTCGCGGGGAGCCTGACGATCCTGCTCACCGGCACATACTCAGTCGGCGATCGAATCGAGATTGACGGAAGATATGGTGATGTCATGGATATCGGGATCATGAACACGACCCTGATGGAGATCAGGGAGTGGGTTGCAGGAGATCAGCCAACCGGACGCCTGATCATCATTCCAAACGGGAAGATAGTAACGCAATCTGTTCAGAACTTCACCCGGGATCATAGTTTCCTCTGGGATGAGATCCAGGTCCCGGTAACAAACGATAGTGACTGGAGACGGGCAGTTAGGATCCTCACCGGTATTGCCGAGGAGGAGACGAGCGAGATCTCACAGATTGCTGAGAAGGAGATTGAGAAGATTGGAGAGAAATTTTTCCTCCCAAAGAAGGATATCTCTCCTGCTGTGTACATCACCCAGACTGATAACTGGATTCTCCTCTCGGTCCGGTTTGTAACCTATGCCCGGGAACGCCGTGCAGTACGATCAGAATTGAACCGCCTCATCATCGAGGCATTTGAAGGTGAACAGGATATTACAATTGCATCTGAAAGCCTGAATATACAGCTGACAGGTCAGCCGTGATCCTCAGGTGGGAGGAGAGTGCCCTCCCGAGGAAAGGATACTGACACGCTTCAGAGGGGAGGATGAAGTTTAATCCTTCACCGAGACTCCACCGAATGCGACAAAGCCGGAGACGATGAGATCCGGCTGGCCGTACCCCTCTTTGTCTGCACCTTCTCCTGCGGCACCCGGCCGCCGCCGTTCGTCTTCTGCACCGCCGAGGACCGGGAGCACAGTCATCCGGACATTCCAGCCTTCAGGCACCCGTATCCCGGTTCCGCCAAAGAGAGTGAAGACCTGGATCTCGGCGGGCGGATCATCGACCTGTGCGTCCCGGAGATCGAGCTCGGCACCACCGAGGATGGCGAGCATCTCCCCTCCCCGGAATGATTTAGAGGAATTCCGGCTCTCAACACCGCCGAGGACTGCCATCATCTCGACCTTGTCGGTGACTCGCTCCCTGATGGATGGCCGCCTGATCCGGTTAAAGATGAAGCCGAGCCCGACTGCGATGATGATCACCGGGAGGATTACATCAGGCGAGGCATGCCCGAGGATGACGAGCTGGATTGTGCCGAAGATGACGATCAGGATGAGGGGGCCCGATACGGAGCGAAAGCCGCTTTTAATGAGGGCAATGATTGCAAAGAGGACGATTAATGAGGGTGCATAGATGAGCAGCTCCCCGGTATCGTAGATGCCGGCTGCCCTGAGGAGGAGGAGCACACCCAGTATGAGGAGGATTGTGCCGATGATAAGCTGGTAGGAGATGCGTTTCATGGGTATCACCTGTATATCTGCTGTGTAGCTGGTATAGAGGATTGTGGGGGCGGCAGGATAAAAATGTGCGGGTGAGAGGTGCTGGATGTGAAGGAGCAATTCCATGAAGGCGTAGGGTAATCATGAGAATGTTCATTTGCTTCTCACGGAACGAAAACAAAGCAGATAATTCTCCAAAAGAACTAATTGAACACATTGAACCGATCTGATAATTATCCAGAGGGACCGGATCCCGGGCTTGCCGGAGCTATTTTTCCTGGATGGCTGAAGAAGCGTGGAGCTATTCGAAGGATTTCAGACTGTGAGCGAAAATGCGAAAAGAATGGCTTCACTGCAAAGGCGTTCATCAAAAGTATGGGAGTTGAGAGGATTCGCATTGGAGAGATGGGAAATGGCAGGAAAGTGATAAAACTGGTTGATACTCCATGGGCTGATCGATGGATGACATACTATGATGTGGAGGTGCCCCACCACAGGCACTGGAAGAAAATCTAATCTTTTAAGGGATACCAATAATTATTTAGTGTCAAAATCCTACATTACATACAGAAGTCGGGAGAGGAGGGAGAGATGATGGAGAGAGTGAAGAAAACCGATACATTGGAAGAGGCTGCCGGGAATACAAATAATAGCCCCCCGATACTCTCACAGGATGATGAGATATATCTTGATGAGCCCTATGGCGGACTGTTTGGAGATACTGCCATCGCAAAGGTAGTCGAAGAGCTGGTTGCCGATCCGACAATGGATTACCGGCCAAAATATCTCGCAGACATCACCGGAAAATCCGAGGCATCGATCTATCTTATCCTCAAAAAGCTGATGAAACTCGGGCTGATCGAGAAAAGTGTCGAGGGGAAACATCCGGTCTACAGAGTACGGGTGGAGTCGAAGAAGTTTGCCGCACTCTCCTTCCTTGCATATGCAATGCTGGATGATCGGGATGGAACAGGCTGCATGGATATGGCAGTTGCCGATTATTACAACTCAAGGCTCAGGGAAGAGTACGAGCCAAAGGCGATTGCCACCTCAGATGGGTGGAAAACAGGGCAGGGCATCATCACAGACGATGATTCTGAGGAGAGGAGAAGGAGACATACTCTCATCTCCGTGATTGTATGATAGCCAGAGAGGAAAGCAGATTCGGCAGGAGGAAGAGATGACTGAGAAGAAGAGAGGAGAAGAATTGAGAGAGGAGAGGGTAAAAGGGGAGGCCCTGAAAAAAGAAATAAGACAGACCGGTGATGGTGGAACAACACTCGATCTCAGCAGGCTCTACACATTCAATCAGGAGGATCCGGTCATCGATATCTCATCCAGCGCCTATTCAAATCTCGCCTATGTGCAGGCCAGCCACCGGGATATCTCAATAGATTTCCTGGAGATGCCGGGGATCAGGGGAGAGGATGGCAGAATGAAGATCAAAGGCACCCGGATCTTTATGTCGCACTCGGCTGCACAGAAACTCGCATCAGCAATCCCGGAGATCCTTGAGAAGCTCCATTCTGAAGGAAGAATGGAGGCATATACTCCTCAGAAGGAGCAGGAAAGGG
Organism: Methanocalculus taiwanensis; assembly: GCF_024372745.1. GTDB lineage: Archaea > Halobacteriota > Methanomicrobia > Methanomicrobiales > Methanocorpusculaceae > Methanocalculus > Methanocalculus taiwanensis. The sequence continues at coordinate 115,232 of NZ_VOTZ01000003.1, read as the reverse complement.
AGCTTTGAGGAGTAAAAACAGGCCAATGCTGACAAAAGCATTGTCTCAGGAGTATCTTTTCTTTTCGAGGGAGTGTAACCCTGCATACGATCAGATTTTGGCAGGAGTGTAATCATGCATACTGTGTGGAGTGGAGAGAGGAGGAGGGGTTTCTTACCAATGAATATATCATATCACAAAAAAAAGGAAAAGTATGCCCACCCCGGCAGCAGATGAGCCGAGGATCTCCCTCCTGTATGTTGATGACGAGCCCGCCCTCCTTGAGATAGCCCGGCTCTTTCTTGAGCGGACCGGCAATTATTCAGTTTCCACCTGTGATAATCCCCATGATGCCCTGAAGATCATCTCTCAGGATTCCTTTGATGCAATCATCTCCGATTACCAGATGCCGGAATGTGATGGTATTTCGTTCCTCAGATATCTCAGGAAGATCGGGAATAAGACTCCGTTTATCATCTTCACCGGGAAAGGGCGGGAGGAGGTCGTCATCCAGGCGCTGAATGAAGGCGCCGACTTCTATCTCCAGAAAGGAGGAGACCCGAAATCGCAGTTTGCCGAACTCTCGAATAAGGTACGGTATGCCGTCGCCCGGAAGCGGGGGGAAGAAGCTCTGCAGGGGAGTGAAGAGCGGTATCGGGCAATATTTGAACATACCGAAGCGCCGACCGTGATCCTTGAGGAGGATACCAGCATCTCGCTGGTAAATAGTGCGTTTGCGGAGATTTCCGGGTATTCACAGGAAGAGTTGATCGGCAGAAGCTGGACGGAGTTTGTCAGCAAACCCGATCTCGACCGTATGCTTGCACACCACCGTGCCAGGAGGGAGGAGGGGGCGGATGCGCCCACCAGGTACGAGTTCACGTTTCTCAATCGCCATGGCGAGGCTCATGAGATATCTCTCACCGTCGGGATGATCCCCGGTACACGACAGTCGGTTGCATCGTTCCATGATCTCACCGATGTGAAACTGGGGGAGAAGGCAGTCCGGGAGAGTGAGGAGCGGTACCGCCGGATCGTCGATACCTCGGCTGAAGGGATCTGGCAACTGGACCCGCTGTTTCGGATCACCTATGTGAACCGCCAGATGGCGGAGATGCTCGGCTACTCACCGGACGAGATGATCGGCATGGATGCTAACTCATTCATCCCTCCTGATGAACAGGCGGACGTTGAAATGAGAAAAGCCGGTGTGCGGAGAGGAGAGGTTGAGCACTTTGAGAGGCGCTTCATCAGGAGGGATGAAAGCAGCCTCTGGGCACAGGTTGCCCTCACCCCGATTATTGATGCAGATGGCGTGTACCAGGGCTCCTTTGCGATGATCACCAACATCACAGACCGGAAAGCGGCAGAGGAGGAGCTGCGAAAGCTCGCTTTGGTCGTTAAATACTCATCTGAGCTGATAAACCTCTCCTCGGCTGATGGAAGAATGATCTTTCTGAACGAAGCAGGCTCCAGGATGCTGGGCATCTCACCCGATAATGTGGAACAGCACCTCATTTGGGATGTCATTCCGGAGAAACTACAGCAGCTGGTTCAGAATGAGCTTCTTCCTGCTCTCATTGAGAAAAGCACCTGGGAAGGCAACCTGCAATACCGCAATCTCATGACCAATGCCCTGACCGATGTACATGCCCAGTGCTTTGGGATCAGGGATGAGAAGACAGGGGCTCCCCTCTTTATGGCGAATGTCTCACTCGACATCACGGACCAAAAAGCGGCAGAGGAGGCGCTTCTCCAGAAGAACGAAGAGCTCACCGCTGCCGAGGAGGAGCTCAGGCAACAGTTGGAGAAGCTTGAAGATACCAGACGTGCGATTGAGGAGAGGGAGGAGCAGCTACGGACGGTGAGCAATAATATCCCCGGCGGCATTGTGTACCGGATTGTGACAGATCCGGCAGGCAATCGTAGATTCATCTACGTCAGCGCCGCAATAGAGCGTATTCTTGGCATTACACAGGCAGAGGCGCTTGATGATGTGCAGAAGGTGTATGGCCTTGTTCTGGATGAGGACAGAGAAAAACTGATTGAAGCCGAAGAGATGGCAATTCGGACCCTTGATCCGTTCATATCTGAAGTACGGTTCCAGAAGCCAGATTCCACGATACGATGCGTGCAGATCCAGTCGGCACTGAAAGAATTACCGGATGGGAGCATCATTGGCGATGGAATCATTCTCGATATCACCGACAGGAAAGCGGCAGAAGTGGCGCTCAGGGAGAGCGAGGAGCGGTACCATTCCCTGTTTGACCAGTCGATGGAAGGCGTCTATCTTCATGATCCGCAAGGGCGTATTCTGGATATCAACAGGATGGCGTGCATTCAATCAGGTTATTCCAGAGAGGAGTGGCTTGAACGCACTATTTTTGACGGGCATCCGGAGAGTAGCAGATTGAACCCTCCCAAAGATGAGATCATCCGTAAATGGAGGGAGTGGGAGCCGGGGCAGCGATTCTTTTTCGAATCAGTTCATCAGCGCAAGGATGGCACAATCTATCCTGTCGAGATTTCAACGGGTCTGGTCCGCTATGGTAACCAGGATGCATTTCTCGCCATTGTCAGGGACATCACCGAACGGAAAGCTGCGGAACAGAGGCTGGTTGAGTCAGAGAACAGATTCAGGGTACTCTTTGAGGGGAGCCCCCAGGGAATCCTTGTGGCAGATGCCGGGACAAAACAATTCCTGTATGCCAACCCCGCCATCTGCAGCATGCTGGGATACTCAGAAGATGAACTGGCAGGGCTTGGGGTGCCGGATATTCACCCGGAGGAGTCGCTGGAGAGCGTGGCGTCTGAATTCGAGTCGCTCGTGCGGGCTGAGAAGACGCTGGCTCCGGACATTCCATGCCTGCGCAAAGACAAAACAGTCTTCTATGCCGATATCCACGCTGGAGCTATCGTCATTGAAGGCAGGAATCTCTTCGTTGCCTTCTTCGAGGACATCACCGAACGAAAAGCTGCGGAAGCTGTTCTCCGGGAGAGCGAACAGCGATACCGCGAGATCTTCAACTCCGTGAACAATGCAATCTGGATCCATGATATCTCGACATTTCGGTTTGTCTATGCCAATACCACAGTGGAGGAGCTGTTCGGGTACACACCTGACGAAAGTGTGGGCCTGAAGATATCAGCCATCAGTTCGAATGAGCCGCCATTCACGGAGGAGACGGGCATAGCGTTTCTCAAAAAAGCTGCCTCCGGCGAGCCACAGATCTTCGACTGGCACTGCCGGCACAAGGACGGCCACCTCTTCTGGAGCGAGATCAATCTCCGGCGTGGGACCATAGCAGGGAAGGAGTACATCTTCGCCATCCACCGCGATATCACCGACCGGAAAGCGGCAGAGGAGGCGATCCGGAAGAATGAAGAGCGTTTCAGCCGTGCGATCGCTGCGACAGGGGCAGGGCTGTGGGACTGGGACATGATCAATGACAGGGTGTTCTACTCGCACCAGTGGAAGAGCATGCTGGGGTATGATGATCATGAGATAGAGAATACATTCTCTGGCTGGAAGAGCCTCTGGCATCCTGATGACGCTTCCCGTATCGAGAGGGCAGTGAACGACTACCTGGAGGGAAGAACAAAAAGCTACGAGGTTGAGCACCGCCTCCGCCACAAGGACGGAAGCTGGCGCTGGATACTTACCCGCGGCGACATCGAAAGGGATGCAGAAAGAAGGCCTGTTCGCTGGACAGGAACCAATATCGACATCACCGAGCAGAAAACGCAGTCAGAGGAACTGGAAAACTTCTTCAGAGTCAATCTTGATCTGCTCTGCATCGCTGATCTTGAGGGGAACTTCATTAAGATCAATGAGACCTGGAGCGCTATTCTTGGGTATTCAACAGAAGAGCTGAATAAACGGAAGTTCCTTGAATTTGTGCATCCCGATGATATGCAGGCCACTCTCGATACCATTGCCTGTCTCGGGCAGGGCGAAGATGTCCTGAACTTCACCAACCGCTACCGCTGTAAAGATGGATCGTACCGCTCTATCGAGTGGCGCTCTCATCCAAAAGGCAACCTGATTTATGCGGCGGCACGGGATATTACCGAACGAAAAGCAGCAGAAGAGGCAATACAGACTGCAAACAAAAAGCTCCAGCTCCTCTCAAGCATCACCCGGCACGACATCCTGAACAAGATCATGACACTCCAGGGATACCTCGATCTGGCCATGCCTGAGATTCACGATCCCAGACTCTCCAGGTATCTCTCTGAAGCAGACAAAGCAGCCACTGCCATCCAGACACAGATCGATTTTACGAAGGTTTATCAGACCCTCGGTGTTCACGCCCCCACCTGGCAACCGCTATCACCTCTCATTGAGGCGATCGATGATTCAGAGCTCCCGATCCAACATGACTGTGGGGAGTTCGCTGTGTATGCCGATCCGATGCTTGAAAAGGTTCTCCATAACCTCTACGATAACACCATCCGGCACGCCGAGGGGGCAGACTGCGTCAGTATCCGGTGTGAGGAACGTGATTCTGATCTCATCATCATCTGGGAGGATAACGGCCCCGGCATCCCGGATGAACAGAAGAAGCGGATATTCGATAAGGGAGTCGGGAAGAATACCGGCCTTGGGCTTTTCCTCTCACGCGAGATCCTTTCGATCACGGGGATTGCCATCTCCGAGACCGGAGTGTATGGCGAGGGGGCACGGTTTGAGATTTCGGTTCCAGCAGGTGGATTCAGGGTCGCCTAAGGTTTCTGGTCAGGATGTTTCCGGGAGTAGAGAAAGGAATAACAGGTGAATTGTGCGTATTTTGGAGTCATCAGGGCGATAAAAGAAAAAGAGTGGGAACCGGGTATTTTCCAAGGTTTTAATCAGAATCCAGGCATTTTTCTCTATCCTCTCCATGGGATTCACGGGTGAAGTATTCAGTGAGGAGAAGGTTGATGAGGTCTGATGCAGATCCCCCCTCTCCCTCATACGCATTTATCATCGGGAGCAACTCATCGGGGAGATCAAGTACAAGATCAAATGCCATTCAGATCACACCTCCTTTCTTCTCTATTCCTGTTTCCAATGTCAGCCCCATCCCTGCTCCATCCCCCTTCACTCTGAGAAGCCCCGGAACTTCCTCAGCAATCATTCCAAGCACCCCGGATACTGGTACCACGAGCCGATCGGAGAGTGACTGTGCCCGGCTCCGGATGACCGCATCCGGGTCAAAGCCGTCGATCCTCAGGTCGGTTCTCCATCCATGTGGATTGTCGGTTGCATCAGCAAACTCGGCCCGGATCAGTGTTCTTTGCTCCTCTTGTATCGCCGCCTCTTTCCTCATCTGCTCCTCCTTTCTCTTTTGAGCTGACACAACGAGGGCAGAAAGGCGGTTCAGCTCGGCCTGTTCTTCTTCGATCTTTGCTTCCAGAAAGGAGAAACGGGCATATTCATCATCCACTCTGATCCCTCCTTCAAAGTAGAGGGAGAGAAGGCGGGAGGCAAGGGCTGAGGGATTGCCTCCATTCTTCCGGTAGTGCTCAATGGGCTCTGCAAGGGCAGGGATAAGGCTGAAGGTGACCCGGTACCGCCCCTTCTGAGGGGGGAGGGAGTATCCGTTCCCTGCTGAGGAGGAAGGCTGGGATCTGCATGATGTTTCCGGGCGAACCCCTATCATCTCTGTTTCAGAATGCCGGACGGTTGTCTTTTTGGTCATCTGTGGCATTAATCCAGTCAGCTGGTATGCCATCTTTTCAGAAGCAAGTGATTCCATGCAGAATAGATAATCCAGCCAGGGGTATCTATCTTTACCGTGCGGTCTGTGAGTGTTTTATCGGGAAGGGTTACATGGTGGCGAGAGAACGCTTCACGTGAAGAGAGCTTCTCCGGGTCAGGTTACCTCAAAGAAAAAAAAGCTCTAGTACCTATCCGGAGTATGATCTGTATGATGAGTATGATCGTTCATACGGGGAGAGAAGAATGGAGAAAATACAAAAAAAACACTTTCAGACCGGACAGCTTCCCTTAATATATATCCTCAAATAAACCAGAACACAGGAGTCTGAAGAAGAAGAGAAAGAAGAGTGGATACTCTATCTTTCCTGTTTCAGAAACATTTTGTATGATCTTTCATACTCGTCATATTCGTCATATGTACTAACCCCCCATAGAGTTTTTTTTGGGAGGTTTTTGTCCTTTTGGGAATCTTCAAACCCGGACTGAGGATCGTTCCGGTCACAAATACCCTTGAATTTTGGATCAGACCGGCATAAGAAGCCAGAAAAACGATGGGGTGAGTAGAGTTAATCCAATGAATATCCCTGCAACTGCCGCCTGCCTGTGATTCTGAGCTGTCAATACGAGGGCCATGAGGGAAGGGATCAGAAGGCCCAGGAGGAATCCTCCGAGGTGGGCATACACATTCACCCATCCCAGATGCAGCTCAGAGAAGATCTGGCAGATAACAAGGGTCAGTGTCAGAAAGGTTCCAGAAAAAAGAAGAAACATCGACCGGGAGGTCATATCCGATCTGCGCTTGAGTACTCTTCGATACACAAGTGAGAGCATCAGGAAGAAGAAGAGGCCAAGGAATGCATAGGTAATCCCGGAGAATCCCGAAGACCACTCTTTTCCCATGACAGGGGCGGACAATATCGAGATTCCTGAGATAGAGAACGGAAGTGCCAGGAGAAATACGAGGAATGTCGCAGGAAAGAATTTCGGAGGCATCGGAGATCCAAGGGCCGGCAGAATGACTGTACCGAGAATGAAGATGCAGATGATCAGAAGATAGGTCGAATAGAGATTATTCGTGATATGCGAGGAGTCCAGGGGATTATGCATGTAATTGCTGAGAAACATGGACGTGAGGTTCGGATCGTTCACATTGAGGTAGATATGCCGGAGGGTGAACTCAACTGGAATTACATGGATGATCGCATACTGAAAACAGAGTAAAAGGCTGAATAGAACTGCCAGAAAGATGAGATAGAGCAAAAAAATAGATTTTGGAATAGTTCTGGCATAGGAGAGGATTGTAGCTGGTGGGGGAGATGGTGGAGTGCCGTTTGCCATTCTACTTCAATCGATCACCATCTGCATAAGGATTCCCATCCAGTCGCCAGCACACCCCCACCATCGTCTGAATGAAGAACGCTGATCGGGGAGGGATGCCAGTCAAAATGAGGAGGAAAGAGATGAAGAGGAAATGAAATGAGGAGGAAAAGATCTCCTCAGTTCAGTCTATTGAGATCTCTTATGCTTCAGCTCAGTGACACAACCGTGTCTGCCCAGTCCTCGACGGCATCAAGGATCGCGTCATCCTCGTAGCCGGTGAGCCGGACGGCCTTTCTCCCAAACGTGAGCGTATAGGTCTCGCCGTTTGGATCATGGCACTTCAGCTGGCACGAGTAGGAATCCTTATTCGCATCACGCTGCGGGGTGCCGCCGACGGCTCCTGTGAGTGCGGCATCTGCGAGGACAGCATCAGCTGCTGCATTCATCCCGGCGGTTGTCCCGGCAGTGACGGTGGCTGCACCGACTTTTTTGCCGTCACCGTCCAGGTACACGATCCGGGCAGTATACTGCTCGCGGCCCCGGACCACGCCCGGGATCGTCTCGCCGCCGGACTCATAGGCGACACAGCCGAAGGGGTTGTCTGCAAGGATTGATCCGACCACAGCCTCAAGGGCCGCGGTATCTGCAAGCGGTGCCGGGAGGTTCCGGACCGCTGTTTTGTTGTTTCGTATCTGTTCGAAATCTACTGCCATTAGTGGTGGCTCCTGCCGGGCGGGGGGCTTCTGCACACAGAGGCAGCCCGCCCCCCTGCTCCGGCACATCATATGTCGGAGACAATGGCAATGGGGCTGAGCGGAGTCTGCGGGCCGGGAGTGTTTTTGTGGGGAATTAGGGGAGGGGGAGAGAAGGGAAGATCGTGATTCGTCGAGATCAACTATCGTGAGATATGAATATCGTGAAAAGTGAATATCGTGAAAAGCAAATATGATGGGGAGGGGGAAGGGAGAGGAGGTGTTTGGGGTCCGGGGGACCATTCCTGGAAAAGCGGGTACATTCAGAAATTCGGATTCATTTGGAGAGGGTTTATCACGCCAGCCAATTATCTGATAAGGCTGAGAAGATCCTCAATCATATTGTGTACAGCTTCCCGATCCATATGTCCGTACATCTGGATGGCATCCCGGTCATGAGGGATTATTGAAAGCACCTCTAAAAGAAACGGATATTCCTGCATCATTGAACCCAGATACATAAGATCAAGTTCCTTCCCCCCATGATGAGGATCGATCAGGGAGAGGATATCCGCCCGATCTTTCCTGAGCTTGCCTTTCTCCCAGTCTTCGTTGTCTGAGGTGTGCTGATGTAGCCTGTATGCACGATCCCATGCAGCTTTCACCTTTAAGAGCAACAGAAGCGTGCGTTCAGGGATGGTGACAGGTGAATCCGTAGATAGTGCTATTTCAATTGTTCTGCCATTCAGCAGAGTCATCGGGCAGGATTCATTCCGGCCCTCGAAACAATTCCTCTCATCCCGTGAGATGAAGTCGATGATGATCTCGCCTTTTTGAGGAGTGACCTTCACAATACTGTTCCGAAACGGAGGATTGCGCCTCCTGATGAAACCACAGGTCTCCACCAGATGACGCATAAGATGCTGTCTTGTTCTCGAATTTGTAACCAGATCAATATCGATTGACCCATACCACGGATTATAGCAGTACACTGCCCATCCTCCGATCAGAACCGTGACAGGATTGTTAGGATCTTCCCGATCATTAACCCAGCGATAGATCGCTGCGAGCTCCGCTAAAGACGCTTCGATCAGAGAACGGGGAACTTCATAAGCTGGCATAGTCCTCCACGAGTCGCAAGGTCAGGTCACGGCCACCATAGCCCATCCCAGCCAGATCAAGCAGAGCCTGTCCCGGTGATACAAGACGGATATCATCTATTTTTCGTGTATCAGAGAAGACATCCCGATCCGGCTTGTATACCCTTACATTAATTCCCTGCACATTTGCAGTCTCAAATGAATCAAGGAACTGATCGAGGTGTTCCTTCTGGATATAGACGTATACCGAGTCATGGCGGAACCCATAGTGTGTATAGATCCCTCCTGCCGTAAAACCCGTGAACCCGCACCCGACATTCTGGGAATCACACATACGTGTGATCGTCTGTGCAGCTAAGGTAGCATCAGTCTCCGGGAGAACTCTCTCATCATAAAATAACTTCTCAAATGGGCGTTCCCAGGCGATGCCGTTGAGCAGTTTGGGAAAATCGTTGATCTGGATATCGTTCTTTCCAATGACAATCCCTTTCGCAATCAGGCTCTTCACGGTAGCATGAGCCCAACCGTACGAGACGTTCGCTTTCATGGCGAGCTGCCGGATGGAAGTCCCCTTACAGGTGAGGAGTGTTGTCACGATCCTCCAGGACTTTGCGGAGCTGATCTTTTCGATCCGGCGTATATCTGATTTTTCATTTTTTGTGTCGATCTTTGAACGGTATGGTAATGTGATGATCCGGATGTCACAGGAGTTGGCAATCTTCTCGATCTCCGAAGGTATCAGCTTGCTGGCGATGATAAATTCCATGTTTTTTATATCGGGTTCTGTCGAGCCCAGAAGTTTTTTCAGGATCACCTGACGTCCGATGGTATCGATGGAGAGCCTGGGCGTGATCTCTATGATGTATTTTTTCGATGAATCCTCAATAACCATATCTGCTCTGAACGGGAATCCCTCCAAAACCAGAACATCCCATGTAATGGATGCGTTATCACTGAGCTCCAGTGTACGCTTTATATGGTTTAGTATCTGATCCTCGTCGCTGGTTATCATGCTGTTATGCTATCACTATAATGCGATAACCATATAAATGTATCAGTGATAATTGGAATGATAGAGATTATCGCATTTCAGTGATAGTATAATAAAGGTATCAGTGATAATTGAAGTAAAGAATTTGGGTTAGGGGAGAGGGGGTAGTGTGTGTGGGAGGTGAGAGGGGATGGAAGACGCGGATCGAAATTAAATGGTCGGATCACATTTCAGTGGGCGTATACAAGTGAAAAGATCAGTTGGCGAAAAGACCCGCCCTTTGAGAGCTGAAAGAAGTCAGAACCAACCATACCGTTTGTGAGCCTGCTCGATCGACATCACGGCAAGAATATGGACTTCCTTCTCCGGTTCATGGATGCGATAGAACGCCGTGAATGTCCGGCTGATGTGAAGCCGATAGGTATCTTCACGCCCGTGAACATATAGGCGTTCTTTGTCGCTATTACTGCGGGTTCCGCTGCCGCCAGCTCCGGGATATGGATCTTCCTGCAGGGTTTTCAGCTTCTCCTTAACTATCCACTGGCTCTTTTCACTCAGGCTATGGATACTCGCAAGGGTCTTCTTGTCAATCAGTATCCGAAACGTCAAAGTCCAACTCCACAAAATCCCCGTTGGCCTCGATGCGATCCATATCCTCAATGAAACGGCGTTTTTTCTCCTGCTCTGCCATAGAAGAGAGGAGGTCGTCGAAGGTCTGGCCGGGGTACTTCAGCTCAGAGATCTCCGCCCATACTCCTTCCGAGACGGGGATCCTTTTCGTTGCAGCCATACACTTATTGTAAGTATTTATTATATTTACAATGTTGCACGCGGCAAGTGGGGGTGGGGCAGAGGCAGATCACGTTTTGGTGAGGCAGATGGAGGACAATGAAATGGGCGGAAACAGGCGGCATACATGTATGTTTCGATGGGTTGTAACCCGTTGAAAAGTGTTGTTTTTGATGGGTTATAATCCGATGAAAGTATTCATCTCAATTTTGGTCTGCTTTTCACCGATTTCGTCGGGATAAAATTCCCCTGTTATGTCGGGATAAAAATACCCAAATTAGTCGGAATAAAAATCCCCAATGTGCAACCAGAGAGCATACGGAATTCATAGCCTCTCCACAATCTCTTTCATTGTGAGAGAGGAATCTGCCTGTATCAGCGTGACGATCTTCTCTCCGGTTTCTTCCCTGGCTTCTTCCCTATTACCCGCTGATCTTCCTTCCCTTACTGTGGGGTTATACATAGAATAACCACAATTTTCCGGGTAATTATCCTGGTACTTATCCGGGTACTTATCCGGGTACTTTTTGGGAACGTAATTGGGATGCTTTCAGGAGGATCTCCTTTATACATCATCGGTACGATCGATATTGTACCATCACATGCAAGGGTGCATTATGATGAGAAGCCTGAATTATCGTATTCTCCTCCGAAGAGAGCCTGAAGGCGGGTATACCGTCACCGTTCCAACGCTTCCCGGCTGTGTCACCTTCGGAGAGATCATCGAGGAAGCAATAACAATGGTACGAGAGGCAATCGAACTGTATCTTGAGGATTGTGCTGCTAATTCTGATTATCGTAAAGATGATCATTAATACATGATGAGACAGGGACCTGAGCCCCTTATCTACACACTATGGCAGGATACAGGGCAAATTTAAATTTTTCAGAAGATTATTTAGTTACCAATAAAACCATGGATTCATTTGAAAAAATACGTGAAATGGTGCATAGGCTTACCGGATTTGTGAATGTGGACAGGATCCAGGAAGGCTATTCTGATGAGCAGAAATACGTTCTCAGCCTGCAGAGCGGCGAAAAACGTCTCCTCCGGATCACCAGTCAGGCCGATGATGCGACCATCTGTAGAAAGCAGACCGAATTCAACGTTATTGGGGATCTCAGGCACTATTCGGATAAAATTCCAAAGACGCAATGCTTCGGAACATCCAAAGACAATACGCTCTGTTTCATGGTTTTACACTTCATCGAGGGGATGAATGCGGAGGAGTGCCTGCCTGATCTTTCAAACGACATCCAGTATTCTATAGGCGTTGCTGCCGGAGAAGAGCTGAAAAGAATGCATGCCATGAAAGCGCCTGCATGGTATCCGGGGTGGCATGAGGTGAAAACACGGAAACATTCATACTACCTCCGGTCGCTTGACGAGTGTACGACGATGCCACATGGTGTTGATCCTGATACTATCCAGGCGTACATCGAATCAGGTATGGATCTGATGAGGAATGTCGAATCGACATTTCAGCACGATGATTATCATCCCGGCAACATTATTATTCAAAATGGATCATTCGCCGGTGTGATCGATTTCAACCGCTACGACTGGGGAGATCCTATCCACGACTTCTATAAGGTGGCACACTTTTCACGGAATGTCAGCGTTCCGTTTTCTGCAGGGCAGATCGACGGGTATTTCGGGGGATGCATTCCGAATTCGTTCTGGAGGAGATACGCCTTATATGTTGCAATGAGCATCGTTGCAGATTCCGTCTGGTCATATCGCTACTCAATCCGCACCGGCACCACCGACCAGATTGAACGATCCCAGAAGACAATTCAAACGATCTGGCGTGACCATGATGGCTTTGAATCGGATGTGCCGCTCTGGTATCTTGAATTCGGAGAAAACCAGAGGACGTACTATAGGGATGACCACCCGATAACGATATAACTGATTCAAAGCCTCATTGCCATTTCTTCCCTGGTTTCTTCCCTAGTTTTTCCCAGGTAATCACCCTAGTTTCTTCCCTGGTTTCTTCCCAGGTAATCATCCCCCTCCAGCAGCCATCTCCAGAGTGGGATATACTCAATCATTCCATCAGTTCCCTGTGTATCCTTTGTGAGGAGCAGGCACCGGCTCACCTTCGATCCAAACTCTTCTGCGAACTCACGCAGGGCGTCTGTCTCACGCTGGTGAATCTGATCGGTGTACGTGACATTGATCGCCATTACGCTGGCATCTCTCATCTTCAGGACGAAATCCACCTCACCGTTATTCTTCCAGTAATAGGGTGTATACCCACGCCTACGCAGTTCTATATAGACAAGATTTTCGGCACAGCGTCCTGTATCTTTTGAGAATGAGAACGATACTGCGTTCCTGAGTCCATTGTCGATACAGTAGATCTTTTTGTTGTTTCGTGCCTGCACATTCAGCGAGTAGCTGAAGAACTGGACCTCAAAGAGGATCTGTGCCATCTCTGCATATCGTATATATTCCTTGATGGTCTCCGGATCAATACCGAGGAGATCAACCAGTTTTCGGTATGAGTATGGGGACGTGATATTCGCCATCAGGTACGCCAGAAGATCACCCAATGCCCGATGGTTTCTCACGTCGTTCTCCCGGATGATATCACGGTAGACGATACTGTCATAGTATGCCCTGAGCTGATCCTCCCTGACCAGCTCGTCCTCCCGGAGGGCTGTCTGCGGAAACCCGCCTTCATAGAGATATCGATGGAAAAGTTCCAGAACCTCATATTTTCTGCTGGCAAGTGTAACAGGATCGGCTATCCCGTCAATGTTGTGAAAGAGGAGATACTCTGAGAAATCAAGTGGATAGACGTGTAAAGAGAGGTATCTGCCACTGATCAGCTGTGATACCTTTGAGTCAAGAAGATAGGAGGATGAGCCCGATATAGCCAGCCTGAACTGTTTCCGATCATAGACGGCCTTTATCCACCGCTCCCATCCTTCAATTGTCTGGATTTCATCAAAGACGAGGGTTGCACCCTCCCGGCTGTATACCTCTTTCCGATAGGTATCCAGCACCATTTCAAGCGGATTCGCAAGCTGTGCAATTGCAGGCTCATCACAGTTGACAAAGAGAATCGAACGCGGATCGGCCCCCCTCTCATTGATTAAGTCCTGGATCATCTGCATGAGGAGGGTGGTCTTGCCGGAACGCCGCACCCCGTTTATGACCACGATCTCGCCGGAGTCGTAATATGCCCGGATCTTTTTGAAGTAGCGGTCACGGCAGATACCTGCCTGCGCTGAGAAATCCCGCCCACTCCACCAGGGGTTTTGAGCGGCAAGGATATCAAGGAGCGGAGGAGTGCCAGCGGGTGGAGGGGCGCCAGAAGAGCCCGGAGGCCGGTTGGAGCCGGGGTTGCCGGAGGAAGTTGGGGTTGGAGGGAGGAGGGGCATGATATTTTGATTGGTTGTAACCCAGCATAAAGGTATGTTTTCGATGGGTTGTAACCCGTTGAAAATTGTTGATTTTGATGGGTTATAATCCGGTGAAAGTATTCGTCTCAATTTTGGTGTGCTTTTCCCCAGTTTCGTCGGGATAAAAATACCCAAATTCGTCGGGATAAAATTCCCCTGGTGTGTCGGAATAAAAATACCCAATGTGCAACCAGAGAGTATACGGGATTCATAGCCTCTCTACAATCTCTTTCACTGTGAGAGAAGAATCTGTCTGTATCAGCGTGATGATCTTCTCTCCGGTTTCTTCCCTGGTTATCCCCCTCGTTTCTTCCCTAGTTATCACCCTGGCTTCTTCCCTGGCACCCGCTGATCTTCCTTCGCTCACTGTGGGGTTATGCATATAATAGCCACAATTTTACGGGTAATTATCCGGGTACTTTTCCGGGTACTTTTATGAACGTAATTGGGATGCTATCAGGACGGATCTCCTTTATACATCATCGGTAAGATCGGTAATGTACCATCACATGTAAGGGTGAATTATGATCAGAAACCTGAATTAACGTATCCTCCTCCGAAAAGAGTCAGAAGGCGGGTATACCATCACCGTGCCAACGCTTCCCGGCTGCGTCACCTTCGGGGAGACCATCGAGGAGGCAATAAAGATGGCAAAGGAGGCCATTGAGTTGTATCTTGAGGATTGTTCTGCCACTCCTGATTGACATAGGATCTTTTCCCTCATCAGGTTACACTCATCTGTTCGCTCAAAAGGTGAGCACTTTCAGACCGCCACACGTGAGCATTTTTACACCGCCATTGACACACGACATTGGATTGAGATCTCAATCTGACCTGAGAGAAGTTATTTAAGTTTCAAGAGAGTATTTTGCAGTGTTATATTCGCTATTGTTCCTTTGTTGGGACGATAGTCTCTTCTTATTATCTCTCCATTTACAATGAGATTACAGAGATGCGCTATTTTACGAATACTGGCAACCCATCCAAAGTGACATATATCGGAGACTCTTGGAATCTATCGATCCTGTCGGATTATCTCCTTTTCTCAGAGCGACCATATACAAGCGAGAGTATCGTTTGACTTCACCTGTGACTACACCTGTAACTTCACCTGTCACTTCACCTGTGACTTCACCTGTGACTTCATCTGACTTCTTCGATGGAATGATTCCATCATCTTCCCTTTAGAATCTATTATCCCCCATGTAAACTCTCAAATCGTCTGCGGAGTATTCCATTCTATGGCA
This sequence comes from Methanocalculus taiwanensis, assembly GCF_024372745.1. GTDB lineage: Archaea > Halobacteriota > Methanomicrobia > Methanomicrobiales > Methanocorpusculaceae > Methanocalculus > Methanocalculus taiwanensis. The sequence goes on along the minus strand of NZ_VOTZ01000003.1, from coordinate 99,996 downwards.
CGTGAGGGAGAGACGAACACAATACGCCATGAAACACGGATGAAACTATTGTAACTATTCAGGCTGCGAAAGGATGGGCAGTCGTATGATTCCCTGATTTCCATGATGGCTGATCAGTTTCTCCAATTATCAGAAAGTGATGAAGAATTGGATACTGAATGGGATGTGGAGTGGGATGTGGAAAAGATAGAAGGCGATATGAACGCCATTTGGAAGACAAACGCGTTCACACCACTCAAAGCTCTTTTACGCAGGTGATGTTTTGATATGATAATCGGCAATTGTGCAACAAGCTGTTGCAGAAATGGAATATAAAATAGCCCTTATGAACACAAAGGCCAGATAACCGGATTGTGGGGCGCATCGAAAAAGAAAACATAGCATGATAATTTCAGGAGGCACGAGAAATTCCATCCGCCATTGACAGGGATCATTCCTCCCAGTATTCCTCTGTCAATGGAACCTCCTTCAGCCCTTCCTTGTGATGCCTCCATCCCGGCATGAAACCGTCCATCAGTTCCCTGAACCGTTCATTATGCCGCCTTTCGAGGAGATGCACCATCTCATGCACGATGATGTACTCAAGGCAGAGCGGATGCCGCTTCACAAGTTCGAGATTCAGCCAGATCCGGTGGGCATCTGCATTGCATGAACCCCAACGTGTCTTCATCCGTTTGACACCCCATGCCTGGACAGAAACACCAATTATCTCTTCCCATTTTGTGATGAGCGGTGGGATCTGCTCTTTGAGCTGCCCCCGGTACCATTCATAGAGGATCTCCTCCCGCCTCTCCCGGTTGGTTCCTGGCCGGACTCGCAGCTCCATTGTGGCAGTTCCTCTCAGGCATACCCGTGGAGGCTGATCTGCTTCGATGACATCCAGCCGGTAGCGCCTGCCCCTGAAGAAGTGGGTCTCACCGGTGATCATCTCCCGTTCGGACTGCCGATCCTGTTCAAGGAACTTCCTCTGATGCTTTTTGATCCACTTCAGGCGGGAGATGATGGCAAGACGTATCGCCTCATCATCAAGGAAGAGCGGTGCGGAGACCCGAACCCGTCCCTCAGGGGGATAAACCCCAAGGTGGAGGTTCTTGATCTTCTTCCTGATGATCTCAACAGGTATCCCGGAGACTTCGATCAGATGCTTCTCAGTAGTCACGCTGATTCTTCACTATCTCAAAGATTCGCTCGATCATCTGTTCATCGTCACCGAGGACCTGCCGGATGACTCGTTGCACTTCCCGCTCTTTGTACAGGTTCCCACGCCATCCCGCTTTTTTTGTCTCCCTGATGGCTTTGTCAAGGGCAAGAGCTGTCGCTGCACGGGGGTTTTCAGCCCTCCGGTTACCATACGGCGCAATCTCGCTCATCGCCTGATTCTCGCCTGTCACAAGATTATCGTACAGAGCCCGGAGTGCCGGAGTGGTGAGAGCTGACGGGTAGGACACCTCGTTTTCAGGCTGGCTCACCTTCCGTGCAAGCTCGACTATTCTTTTCAGATATATCCTGTAGTCCAGTGCATGCTGCTTCCGTTCATGGATCAGAGAGTCTAGGAGCTCGGACATCTTCTCATAGTACTTCGGATTGACCGGCATCTCATCGAGGATGATCTTCCGGACATTATTTTCGATCGTCTCAGCAACCGCCCCCTGATCCTTCCTGATATCTTCAGGAAGTGTCTCGATTGCTGCTTCTCCCCGGATCGTGATCAGCTGCACAAGCGTCATATCATCAAATGTTGAGACCACTTCGCTCTCCTCTGCCCGGATATAGGTATCAAGGAGATGGCGCATCGCCGGTTCATACCGTTTCAGGTCGATATAATCCCCGCTTGCCCGCATGATCTCCTCACGGACTTTCTCGTAATGCGCAACTTCGCTTCTGATAGTCCGTGCCTCCTGATCGGTATATCCTGCCTCACGCATCTCCCCGGCAAGATCCGCGTATCTTCTGACAAATGTTCCAACCCGCTTATAGAGATCAACACGCAGTGGCTCGGTTCGTTTCAGGGCAATGGGATCATCACTTGAACCACAGAAGTACCGGATATAGTCCCGGCTCGCCTTGGGCGGCTCAACCGGCTCGCAGAGTGCCTTGATCGCTTCACGTATCTCTTCAAGGCTTTCACGCCCTTTTTCAAGTCGATCTTTCAGGAGACCGCTGACATCATCCTTATCAAAATCCTCGAATGCTCCGCCGGTATAGTCTTTGATCGATCGTTCAAGGGACATGAAGAGATCTTTATAGTCGATGATATGGCCGTACTCCTTATCCTCCCCATCCAGCCGGTTCACCCGGCAGATCGCCTGAAAGAGCCCATGATCCCGCATCTGCTTATCGATATAGAGGTAGGTTGCAGGTGGCGCATCAAAGCCGGTCAGCAGCTTGTCAACGACGATTAAGAGCTTCATCTGCCCTGGGGTTTCGATGAACCGCTTCTTCACCGCTTTCTCAAAAGTCTCGACTTTGTACATCGCCGTATCTTCGGGTTCATCAAAGAAATCGGCGAGCATCTTCCGATAGACATCATATTGCAGCAGCTTCTCAGTGAGCCCTTCGCCTGTTTCTTCGCCCTTGATATCCGCAGGTGAAGGTTTGTACGACGTGATGATGGCACACTTTCCTTTGAGGTCGGTCTTCTGGAACATCTCAAAGAACCGGCATGCCGAGTAGATGCTCCCCGAAACAAGCATCGCATTTCCGTGGCCGCTTCTCAGACGATCCCTCGTCTCCATATCGAGGAGAATGTCGGCTACGATCTTTTCGAGTCGATCCTGCGAACTGAGGACCTTCTTCATCGTGCCCCAGCGTTTTTTGAGTTCGGCCCGTGCGAAGTCGGTGAGACCTCTGGTTTTAATCTCAAACCACTGGTCGATCTTCTCCTGGGAGGTAATATTCTGGTCGATGTCCCGTGCCTCATACCGGAGATCGAGGACGACTCCATCACGAACGGCCTCATCATACTTGTAGGTGTGAATGTACGTGCCGAAGATCTCAATGCTCTTTTTCTTGTCTTTCTTTAAAAGCGGTGTTCCGGTGAACCCAATCATCATCGCGTTCGGGAGAAGGGCTTTGACCGCCTCATGGAGCACACCCGACTGCGTCCGGTGGCATTCATCGATGAAGACGAAGATCTCCCCTTTTGCACGGAAGTTCTGGGGGAGGTGTGCCTGTATATTCCGGATATATTCATCGACATCCTGCCGGGTTAGATCCTCGCCTCGTCCGAATTTATGAATCAGCGAGCAGATCAGCCATTCTTCGTTTGTATTGAGGAGCTTGACGAGATCTGATCCGCTCTTTGCCCGGTAGATCGCCTCGCTGACCCCGGTGAAAACGCCCTCGATCTGTTCATCCAGTTCAATTCTATCAGTGACCAGGAGAACCCGGGCATTTTCGATATGCTCACGAATCCATTTCGCAAGCCAGACCATCGTCAGGCTCTTCCCGCTCCCCTGAGTATGCCAGATGATCCCGCCTTCACGCTGCTTCACCCGCTCCTGTGCGGCTTTTACCCCAAAGTACTGGTTGTGGCGGCAGGTCTTCTTGGTCCCGGCATCAAAGACGATGAAATCATGAATAAGCTCAAGGAGGCGCTCTTTATTACAGAGCTGGCCGAGTTCCCGGAGGAGAGGATTGTCGGCGGCAGCGGGGTGTGCATCGGCTTCTTTCCACCGGAGATAGTACTTCTCCGGCGTTTCGATGGTGCCATACCGCATCCCTTCGGTCTCGTTGCCTGCCATCACCAGTTGAATCGTTGCATAGAACGGCCGGATGAATTCTTTCTTCTGGTTATCGAGATTCTGCCGGATGCCTTCTGTCACCGAGACGGTGGAGCGTTTCAGTTCCAGAACCGAAAGGGCGATGCCATTGACATAGAGGACGATATCCGGGCGCTTGGTGTTCTCCCCGACGATGGTGACCTCTTCTGCGATGGCAAAGTCATTCTTTCCTGGGTTTTTCCAGTCGATTGGCCAGATGGTGATATGCTGCTCTCCGATTGAGGGGCTTACCTTCACGCCGTACCTGAGAAGGCTGTAGAATTCACGGTTTGCATCATAGAGGGAGCGAACACCCCCGACAGTCGTTGCTTTCCCAAGTTCAAAGAGGACTTTTTCGATGATCCGATCATCATGCCCCTGCCGCAGAAGCCAGTCTTTGAGCAGGTTCTCTTCGATGTTGCTGTTCTCTGTTCTATCCTTCAGATTACCAAGGTAGGTATAGCCAAGTGCTTCCGAAAAGAAGCCGATCACCCGCCCCTGTGTCCGTATCTCACGCTCACCGACGCCTGTCATTGTCATACCTCATTCCTCCTTCCTCATTGCGGCCAGCAGATCACGGCCCTTCTTTGTCAGGCGGTATTTTTGCAGCCGGCTTGTGGGTTTCTCCGGGATTGTCATCTCAACGAGACCAGCATCCGTTGCAGGTTTGAGATACAATGTGCGGAAATTTGCTTCACTTTTTAATCCAAGATTTTTCTGGAGTTCAGAGCGTGATAATTCCTGCTTCATCACTGCCAATAGTGATCTGACTTCACCTGTGACTTCACCTGTGACTTCACCTGTGACTTCACCTGTGACTTCACCTGTGACTTGATCTGCCTTCTTCGGGGGAATGATTTCATCTGTTTTACTACGCCTGATGGTGGTCATGAACCCGTCAGTGACCTCAAATTCAGGCTCTGGCAACCCGGCATCCACACACCGCCTGATCATGTCCCTTGTCCCGGTTCCCATTCGTTCGATATACCGCGTCAGGTTAAAAGTGGTGATCCTCTCTCCAGTTTCTTCCCTAGCTATCACCCTAGTTTCTTCCCTAGTACCCGCCGATCTCTCTTCCAATCTATATGGAAACTCCACCCAGAGACCGGAATCATCCATTTCAATATCGAGCCTGCCACCCTGTGCATTGGCAAACCCACAGATCCATTTGAGATATTCGTCCCGCCAGGACTGTTTGTACTCGATGGATTCTGTTTCGGTCATGGTTGTGCTTCTGCTCCACTCTGTCCGATACCTGATCCCTCCGGGGCAACCAGCCGTACCTTCCCGGTCAGGAGCTGCTGCATCATCCCCTGCTTGATCTCCTTCGCCTTATCACGGCGGCGCTCCAATGTGACTGTACTGAGAGTTGAAATAATAGAGTTTGATTGCATAAAAACTCATGAATCAGCTTGTTTCTTTGAATTTGTTTCATATAACGTTTCAGTTATTGCACCACGAAATATTTCCTCGTTCAAAAATTGTAGTAAACGCTTTGCCTCTGAACGCTCTTTCGGAAAAATTAATCGATTACCTTCAAGTCTAATTTCGACATCATAGTCTTGTGAATGACGATAAATATCTTGAGCTGAATAACGATCAAGAATCCCAGAATCTCTAACCATTGCGATTCTTTTACGGAACCATTGGTTTGATCCAACTGCGATTGCGTCGGGATCTTCAGCTGCAAATATCGGATGATTTAATATTTCTCGAATCTCTTCTTCAGAGGCTTCTTGATAATAATCAGCAAGAGATAAAAAGGAATTTACTTTGCTAAGATTACGGAAAAGCAGTTTCCTTTCATCGGTAAAATAAACAGCACTTAATGATGTACCAAGTGTGAGGCCGGGGCGTTCTGTAGTTTTATAAGTGTCATTATCAAGAAAAAGAAAATGACCTGGACGAATTACATGTGAGCGACTGAAATTTTGGAATAACATCAATTCATTATCTTGCTCATTTCGTGCAAAACCAACAATACCTGTTATCGATGAAATGATGACATCATCTTTACCTATGACTTCACAATTTCGTATAGTTTCACAATTAACATTTCTTAACCAATCAGGCGGACAATAATTCATAATGCGGAAACGCTCATCTCCATCAGGATTATAGCCTGGATTGAAGGAAATTTCACGTATATTACTTGAGAATGAATTATATTGACTGAACCAAACATGAGCAAGTTTATTCTGTAATCCTTGGTGAAGAGGAATTCTGAAAAGTCCGAAATTATTACCTTTTTTTACGATAGCTGCAAGTTGAAATTGTTTAAGCATGTCTACCTCCAACATGTAAATTAATATTATATGCTAACTGAACTACTTCGATCTCAGTTCCGGGTCTTCGTAACTTATCTTTACTAATTAAAAGGGATGATACACCCTCTGTATCCTTAACTGCATAGAAATGATAACCAAATAATCCCATAACAGGATTAAAGTGAAAAGCTTCAGCGTGGGTGATAACCAAAAGAATAATTGCGAAAATGTATAGCCCAGTTAACCATTCGTCGATGAAAGCCATATTACTTGTGGAGATAAAGGGAAGGAAATAGGCAAGTAAAAAAGCAAGCATCTCTTTATCAGTATTTTCAAACTCTTTAACGGTAAATGGAAACGTTTGCAGATTCCTCTCAGCATATTGAAGTAAAAACCAGCATAAAAAAACTAATAAAATGGCAGCTATCAGCCATGGAACCCAATTTATCCATAATTTATCATTAGAAAACCGATTGACAGCGATAGCGCCTAGTATTGGAGATAAGGACGTGGAAACTAACAGAAATTTTGCCCGTCTATTATACATTAACTTTACAACCTTGATGATTTGACATTATCAATCTTATCTTCCCGGTCAGGAGCTGCTGCATCATCCCCTGCTTGATCTCCTTCACCTTATCCCGGCGGCGTTCTAGGGCTGTGATCTCGGCGTCCATGTCAAGAAGAAGCTTACTTATTGCTAATTGCTCATCTATCGAAGGTAGCTCGACTTCAATTTGAGATAGACTGCGTGTACTTATATGAACTATTGCATCGCCTTGAGCCATACGTGCTTTTTGTATTGTCACACTTTCATGATTCATTAAATGACCAAGGTATATTGGATTCATCCCCTCAGGTGTGAAAACAATAATATCCCCCCCAGCATATGCTTGCTCAGGACCAATGTAAGCAGCACATTGACCAATCTCTTCAGCCGTCTCTCCAGATCCCGCAAAGAGCAAATCTCCATGTTTTATCTGCAAAGCGTCGGAGGCTACTGAAGGTGGTATCCTTGATACAGGAGATCGAATATAGTTTTTATATGTCGTATATAATTCCCCATATCTGATACAAGCTAAGCCAGTATCAGACACATCATCCCTTTTAATTCCCCTGCCTTTTGTAAATGTCCCTAAGGCTCCAACCTTTACTGTAAGCCACTCCCCCTCAAACCCCGGCAGCCTCGTCCTCCCTGTAAGAAGCTGCTGCATGGCGGCCTGCTTCATATCCCGCTTCTTGGCGATGAGGGCATCCAGCGCCCCGATCAGTCCATCAACATCGGAGAGGGCGGCGGCGATGGCGTGTTGTTCGGGGAGAGGTGGGAAAGGTACAACAATTGAACGAATTATATGAAGGTTAAGACCGCCTCGACCGCCATCACCTGTTGACATTGAACGCAACTCATGATATCTATTATCGAGATTATAATATAGATAATTAACATAATAAGATGAATTTGGCAATATAGCGGCAATAGACTGATTAGTACACAATTCCACCATATTCATCGCGACAGTTCCACGGGTTTTTCCTTGCCCAGCAAGTCCAATTAGGACACACCTTGAGGGAATAAGTTTTGTACTCGAATTATCTAGCCCATTTTTTGTGATTCTCCCTTCAACATCATGAACTATTTTAAGATTTAATTCACCTGAATTCATCCATCTGATCGTTCCACCCCAATAATCATTGCTTTGAGTACTGGGTGTCCCTCCTGCGGTACAATACGCAAAAGAACCAATATTTTTTGTCACCCAATCCTCTGGAATTACACCAACCTCCGTCCGCTTATATCCCGGCGGCACAGCATCCTGATCGGTCATCTTCCGCCCCCTTTGGCAAGAATACGTTGATTGATTACCGGATGTGTCACATTAGCCATTCCTCGCAATTGTGCCACCGCTGGGGTCACGTTTCCTGTTTCGTCCGGTAAGCCAGCAAACCATTCATCCAACCAGCTCATACTCAAAGTCCATTGTTCCAGGATAGCCCCAGCTCCAATAGAGCGGCGGTATCCTGAGGCAATACCGGAGAGTATGGTTCGCTTCTTTGAACGAGGATGTTCGAGTAGACTTTCTGCAACAAGCTGTTGCAGATAAGGAGTTATTTTATACCAAATCACAAAAAACTGAGTAATTGGCATAGTAATTGATGAGAAGCCCTTCATTCCCGGATAACCATTATGTAAGTGAGCTGTGGGCACGTCGCTTCGTTCTCTCTGTTCTTTTATCATGCCATCCTCATCCTCAAGCTCCTTCATTAAGCTGCTGAGCGGTCCTGTACCCCTGAAGTGGATGATGGCGAACATTCTTGTACTTCGCTTCAATCCTACCATCTTCCAGCATTGGATTGATATAGTGATTTCGGAGTGAATCCTTGCTACGTTTCAACAGAACTGCTAGCTCTTCAAGTGTCAGATATCGATCATTGCAAAGTTGAAGAATAGTCGCCTCAACAACCTCTTTCGACATTTTTCGCTTAGAACTAACTTTTTCAGCGACCGCACGCAATGTATCTTCCTGTATTGATTCGGATATCAAATGTTCGGAGCTCGAAGCCAAATGTTCGGAGCTCCCCGTCAAATGTTCGAACCTCCCTGTCAAATGTTCGGAGTTCAACTTCGAACAAACCTCATCAGCCCCAAACATTTCATTTCCCATTGGATGGTGCCCGGGTCGATAATAGAAGGTGTTTCTCCCCTTTCCTTCGCTTAAAAGGAGTCCTTTTTCGACAAGCCCATGGAAGGCAATAGTGATGTCATGAGAATGCTCTTTGGTTAGCTGTTTTAGCCTTCCATGATTCACACATTCCTCACAGTGGGCAGTCACAAGAGCAAGCTTTTCAATCTCCCTTAAATCATTGAATGCAACTCCAATTTCATCTTTAAGAACATCAATAGCCTCTTCTGGAACCAAACTGATCATCTTCAGAATTAATACCGTTTGATTGCTCTCGAATCGTTCTTCGAGCACCGGTTCACGCCACTGTTGTAGTTTCCAGTTACGGTAAATCTTTGGAAATCCTGAGCCTGCCTGTTCACCAAGCCCGATGAGCTGAAACATCTTTTGAAGATTCCTATTCCTACAATCGCTCACGCCACCCCGAATCGCTTCAAGCTTTGGGATCCTCATCAAGCCTGGATTCCTGAATCCATATAGATCCGGGCGTTTCACTACAAGAATCGAACAACTTCCTGAATAATCAGCATGGATGAGAGTATTTACGAGGGCTTCCCGGAGGGCTTCCATGACCGGCGTCTCCTCAACTCTCTCATCTCCTGCAAGTTTGAAAGGCACTTTCAGGTCTGTTGAGAGTTTTTTCATGACAAACCTGTAGAAATCATACAAACACCCAGACCATGTTCCATCAAGTGTGATTCGATCAATCCACCGGGTTTCTGTACCTTCCCGTTCCTGATAATCTACAATGTAATTGGGAACAGCATCAAGAATTGAACGGAACCTCCCAAACATGAGCAATCCTGCAAGAGTGAGCCCCTCCTTTTCAGTATGCCGATCACGTGCCCATCCACCAATCTGGCGTAAAAATTCCAAGTCGCCATATTCATTGAATGGATGATCAGGTTTACGATTCGAAAAATGTTGGCGGTATACTCGAAAAGATTCTTTATCAATATCATTAAACCCGAAATTTTCGAGAATAACAGCGTCTTTTGTATCATTTGTTTGTTCTCCGAGCATTCGTTTAACAAGTTCCGGGGGACATTTGAAATCACCTTCATTATGTCTTTGATATGTACCGTTGAGTGGATTTGTCCCAATATATACCGGACGCTGTTTTCTGGATGCCTGTGGTATATGAACAAGAATGCAGGTTTTTCCTTGAATTTCAATTGGTTGTATATCCTTATTGTGGAGAAGATTTACACTGACCTTATTTGAGTTATTTAGAGAATTCCAGATATCCTGAATTACTTGTTTATATTCTGGTAAATCATGAATTGCTATCAGTTTTCCATTTTCTTTGCTCTCTTTTTCTTCAGCACCAAGGAGAATATATCCTCCTTCAGTATTTGCCATTGCAGAATATGTCTCCCAGAATGAATCCGGAACCTGTCCCTTCTTATTCCTCCCTAATGCTGTTTTAAATTCAACATCATACCTCTCTTGGAGAGATTCCAGATCGAAGAAATCCTCAGGTGCAGTATTCAAGATCAGCACCACCTACAATGATCGAATCCAGCCCAGAAATATTCTTTTTCATCCCCACTCAACCCCCATCCTCTTCAGATGCTCCTCGACCTTTGCCGCATACTCCTCCACCTCATGCTCAAGCTCCGGCAGCGGGCGGGCATACCGCTCGTCCAGCTCCTTTACACGGCTTGCGAGCCGCTGGGTCGCCTGCTGGACTTCACCCTCGATGGCTGAACAGATGGAGGCGAACCACTTGTCGTTAATGACGAGTACCTTGATCGCATCCTCGTTGAGTTTCGGGTACATGGCGAGCACCGCTGCATCAAGCTTCGCCTGGGCCGTTTTGACCGCCTTCGTCGCATCTGATTCTGCATCCATCAGGGCAAGGCAACGTTTCAGGGCATCGCGTTCATCGGCATCCTCGGGATCACGGCCGATCTCTTTGAGCTTTTGGCTGAGATCGCCTTTTGTGATCTTCCCGCTCTCGCCCTTTGCATCCTCAAGAAGCCCCTCCTCGCCGGTGTTCTCCTCGATGAACTCCTCAAGCTCACGGGCAGCTTGCTCCTGCTCCATCCGAAGATGGTCGATTCTCTCCTGCTCATCGGTGAAATATCGTGATACAATCAGATTCGGAGAAACAAGATCCATCTTGAACTTATTCCGGTTGACGACCAGATCCGGCGTCTCCTTGATCTTCCGCTCCTTATCCTCGATGATCCCACGAGGCCGTGCTGCCTCCACCCATCCATCGGCGATGATCATCCCGACATCATCCTGCATCACCTCAGCCCAGTAATCCATCAGCCGCTGATAGACATCATACCTGCTAAGGAGCGGGAGGTTGGCATACCGCTTCAGGAGATCTTCTGAGAGGGTATGGATCACCTCTTTCGTCTTATGCTCAGGTGAAAGGCCGTTCAGCAGAGGCTCATCAGAGGAACGCCATTCCCTGAAGATCTCCGCAATCCGGGATGCATACCCCTTAAACTCAGGATGAACGAGGATCACCCCCCTCACCTCGCGGGCTTCGATCTTCGGCTCAGAGTACCCGGGTCTCCCATTGCCCTTGAAGAGTTCATTCCTGAGCGAGGGGAATACTGCCCAGTACTCCTCCAGGGCATCGATATCGCGGTTTGGGATGCCGCCGTTCATATGAGCATTAAGATCATGGAGATCCTCCGGATCACTTGCATCGATATAGCGGGGGATATTCAGATTGTAATCGTTTGCCGGATCGGCAATCTCTGCAACCGGCACCATCCGGGAGTAGCCGGGAAGATCAATCTGATGGTTGAAAACATCCACAATCTTATGGATATCCTGCGACCGGAGCCGGTTCTTGTTCCCGTCCTTTGCATAGCCCTTTGAGGCATCGATCATGAAGATGCCGGTCCGCGCATGGGCGTTCTCCTTATCGATAACGATGATACAGGCAGGGATGCCGGTTCCATAGAAGAGGTTTGCAGGCAGACCGATGATCCCCTTGATCAGGCCCCGTTTGATGAGGTTTCTCCTGATGTCGCCCTCCTTATTCCCCCGGAAGAGGACGCCGTGAGGGAGGATGATCGCCCCCTTCCCGCTGCTTTTCAGAGACTTGATCAGGTGGAGGAGGAAAGCATAATCGCCATTCTTTGATGGTGGCACCCCGAGATCGAAGCGGCCAAACTCATCATCTTCAGGTTTAAGGCCGCTTGTCCATGCCTTTGATGAGAATGGCGGATTGGCGACGGCAAAGTCAAAGGTCTTCAGGCCGCCGTCGCTGTTTTTGTAGTGAGGAGAGGAGAGGGTGTTTCCCCGCCATATTTCATGGGTCGGGTTGTTGTGGAGGAACATATTCATTCGGGCAAGCGACCAGGTGGCATTATCCATCTCCTGTCCATAGATTGAGATGCCACGGGGGGCTTCCTCGGCCGCCTTCAGGAGCAGTGAACCGGAGCCGCAGGTTGGATCATAGATCGTCTGATCCTGGCGGGTGTCGGGGCCGATTCCAACCACCTTCGCAATGATCCGTGAGACCTCAGCCGGGGTATAGAACTGCCCTTTGCTCTTGCCGGACTCAGTTGCGAAGTTCCGCATCAGGTATTCGTAGGCATCTCCGAGGAGATCGTCTCCTTCGGCACCATTGGCACTGAAATCGAGCGAATCAAAGATCGCAATCAGTTTTGAGAGCCGGTCCTGCATCTCCTTGCCGGTACCGAGTTTGGATTCGTCATTGAAGTCGGCGAGATCGATGACGCCTTTGAGATCGTTTGCTTCGGCGAGCTTGCCGATGATCTTGTTGATCTTATCCCCGATCTCCTTGTCCCCTTTCAGCCGGACCATATCGGAAAAGCTTCCGCCTTCAGGGACTTTGATAACCGAACTCCGATCGCGCTCGCTCTTATCAGAGACATATTTCATGAAGAGGAGCGTCAGGATGTAATCCTTGTACTGCGAGGCATCCATCCCTCCACGGAGTTCATCGCAGCTCTGCCAGAGTGAGCTATAGAGTTGGGTCTTTTTGAGTGCCATGGTGAGACCGTCGTTATCAGTAGATAGGTGATCTCTTCTTTTGAGGCAGGATTATTGTTTCGGAATTGATGCGGTGATTCAAAAGGAGAGGGGAGAATTGTAAAAGTATCTGAACCTGATTTGGTCTGTTTCGCTCAATGATTGAAGAGAGGCGGGTCGAAGCCGCTTACAGCTCCGTACATTTCATAGTGATGGAATTATCTAGAATCGGTCACTCAGCATTCAGCTTCCTTAGCGCCTCACGTGCGGCATCAATTGCTGCTTTTTGCTTTTTTGTGCCAGAACCTTCACCACATTTCGTTTTGCCAATCATGACGCTAGCGGTCCATGTTGGTGCATGATCCTGACCAGACTTCACATAGCTATATTCCGGTCTACTCATTTTATGCGATAGACAATATTCCTGAAGTAACCCTTTTGCGTTTTTATCCCCGGAAACCTTTTCTATTTCAGTGGGAAATATCCGAATTATCACTTCTCTGGCTTTTTCCAGACCTAGGTTGATATATATAGCTCCAATAAAGGCTTCAAAGGTATCAGCAATAATTGAATCTTTCAGTATTGTTCCTTTTGACAATAATACGGCGTCATCTAGCCCCAAATCATATTCCATAACAATGTGAGCCAGATTGTAATTTTCTGTCACCTCTAAACGCCTCTTCATCTCCCCTACAGGATGGCTTGTAGAAGAATACAGGTGCTCTGCAATGACAAAATCCAGGAAGTAGTTCCCAAAGAATTCCAATCGCTCGTAATCTTCACACTCCATCCCCTGCTGTTTCATTTCATTAGCGAGTGAACTATGTGTGAGTGCAGTGTCATAGAGAGCGAGGGCTTCTTCAGTGGTTTTCTCAATTCTGAAGTAAGGACCATTGAGGATATCAAGAAGCTGCTGTTTACGTGACTCTTCCATAGAAACCGATGTACTTGTAGCGAGTTAATCTTTGGGTTAAAATATTTATATTTGCCATTGAGAAGAGCCGATATCATGCTTGTATGACTCCGCCGGGTCGATGCCCTCCTTCAATTCGCAGATCGGATCGAAGCCCGGGTCACTGCTGCACAGGAGCACACCGAACAGCTCCGGCAGTCGATTCTTGAACAGGCGTTCTCGGGGCGGTTGGTGAGCAAGGACTTCGGAAATTAAAAGAGATGATAGGAAGGGTGCCATAGAACCCTCATTCTACCCCCTCACAGATCCTCTTCACATCAGCTGCCGGGTACCGGAGCGTGATCTCGCTCGTCCGCCCCTTCGCCTGCCGGACCGAGATCCTGATGAGGGCATAGGTGGCAAGCGACCTGAGCTGCTCGTGGAAGGAGGTATAGGAGATGGTTGGCACCTGATCCTGCCTTCGGCCATCCTTTCCTTCAGGGCTTTTGTCACGCCCATATCCCGGCTCGGGCTCGGCACATACCGCCGGTTCCACTGGTCGCTGATCCCCTGATCGCAGATCTCCGGCTCCCTGCTCCATGGCTTGCGGTTCGCGGGTTTGCTGTCCCCCGGCTCGCTGCTCCATGGCTCGCTGCTGCTTTTCCGATTGCTCGGCTGCCATCACCTCCAGGAGCCGGGAATAGAGCCTTCCTGAGGTCGGGGGCACCGGCTCCCCGCACTCGCCATACTCCTTCCCGCCATACTCCTTCCTGCTATACTCCTTCTCACGAGCCTCTTCTCCCTCCTCTACCATACCGGCAATCACCGAGAGGAGCCTCCGCTCTTTTTCAGTGAGGACCGAGACGAGGCCCCGGAGGTGGGTGAGGCGGGCATCCCCGTAGGCGGCGGCAACATCCTCGTCGGTGACAGCAGGCCGCCCCGCCCGCTCTGCCCTGAGAATGGAACGTTTCAGGAGATCGATCCCGACCCTGAGATCGCCGGTCACTGTTGATGCCGTCATGTCAGTGACGAGATCAAGGATCTCAGGGGAGATCACTGACGGATAGACCGCCTGCCGTGCTCTCTCCTGCAGGATGCCCCGGATCTGGGCGGCGGAATAGGGGGCAAAGAAGACCTCTTCCATGCAGAGGCTGGAGAAAACGGATCGATCCAGCCTGCGGGAGATATCGAGTGCGAGATCGCTCTCGACCAGAATAACTGAAGCACGGCAGCCGGGATAGTCGAGATAGATCCTGAGAAGTGAGGAGAGGATCTGGGTATCGGTTCCCTCATGAATCAGGTGGTGGATATCGTCGAGGCAGACCAGGAGGACGGTTCTCTCGGATTCTCTCCGTGATTGAAGCGCCTTTGCGACGGCATCCATCAGCCGCCGGAGCGGAATGCCGGAGCTGGGCGGAGCATGGCCGACCAGTTCCCGGTAGATTGTTGAGAAGACAGCAAATGCTGATCTGTTCTGCTGGCAGTTCACGTACACCGGGATCAGGGTATTTGAGACATCCCGGATCTCGCCAAAGAGGTGCTGGATACAGGTCGTCTTCCCGGTGGCGGGGAGCCCCCGGCAGAGGATGTTGGCTGGCCGCTGGCCCCGGAGCCCCGGTTTGATCAGGAATGCCAGCTCCTTGAGCTCGGCATCGCGGAAGAGAACCTGGTCGGGAACGTGATCGCACTCGAGGATATCGGCGTCCCGAAAGAGCGGCTTATCGGAAAAAGTGAAGTTACGTGAGACAATCTGCGAACTACTTTCTGAATTCATACCATAAAGAACGCGGTCGGAGTAATAAGAGGTGAACCGTGCATGGTGAAAGTGAATTGGGGGGGGAGTGGGAGGATACGAAAGTGGGGATTTCTAGACCGACGTTGATAATTCAATGTTTTTCATTATAAAGACCTTCAATAAATGATGTTTAATAATTATTACTATTCAATATTCGTCGAGAAATATGAGAATATTTTTTGATTCTGAGCTTTTGTGGAGGCAACATGTCTACTAAATAATTTCATTGCATCATTAACTTTATCCTTATTTTGAATGCTACTAATTGCAGCCGGTTTTAACGCATCGCAATAAGGTATCGTTGCTTCAACTATTGGCATCCAATAATTAATTCCATCTATATAAGAAACGCCACTACTAAATGACAGAGCAAATTTATTCGGTACAGGTCTATCAACAATAACCTCAATACTGCTGGCAATTGCTCCTAAAAGGAGGAGTATTGACCCACGCTCTCGGAGGAATTTTAATTCTTCTTTTTCAATTTCCTTTAATCCTATTGTCTGATCATTTTGTTTTAATAATGACTTAAATTTCTCAATTGAACGTAATAATGAATAAACAAACACTATATGTTTCGCACTAGTAGAGTCATTAAATATCTCATTATATTTCAGATCATCTTCCCATAATGCAGATTTTTTATTATAAGCATCAGTTGGATTTCCATGAAAGGAGGCTAATGATTGAGCCACTGCATCAGATGGCATTAAATTTGTAGGCCTTCGAATGATATCTTGCGAGCTACCTCTCCTTCCACCATTATATTCAGTATTAGGAATTTCTTTAAATTCATCGCGTAACCTTTTTTGGATCCTATCATGGCTACGAAAATCAGATGGTTTAATTTTATTTTGAGTATTATTATATTCAATAATTTTCATCAAAATGTCTTGATTTGTACAATGAACAAAACGAGTTGGAACTAATACATTCGCATCTGGGGAAGTATCCAATGATCCTATTGATCCAGAGGTTTGTGCTCCGTTTAAGATTGACACACCGGATATCTGCATCTGATGATTGGATAAAATTGTATAATTATTCACAAGTGCAGTAATTCCATTATTATAAATAAAAAAATTTTCGGGATCAGAAATTGCCGTAAATTTAATATTGCTATTTATATTTTTATCACTATTTCTGCTGCCTAAATAATCCCGAATGTTCGCTGAAAATAAATCCGTTTTATGTTTTTGATATAATTCAAATAGAATTTTAGCAGGAATAGCTGTGATATAACTTTTCCAAGATTCTGTATTAATTTCATAACCACCCTTAATATCAATTAATAGATTGTCATTAACTAGAATGGGTGTATTTAGTGCATGATACCATTCTTCAAGAGTATTAATGCCAATCTCTAATGAAATAACCTGAACATCGTTTTCTAAAAAATATTGATCTAAAAGAGATTTTGCGGTTCTCTCAACATTCTTTAACTCGGATTTTATTTGATCTGATTCATTACAATTATGTACATACCATATGTAAAAATATTTAATATGATTATTTATAATAGCAGTTTTTAAGCTTCTAGTTGCCGGGATTAATCGTTCTGGCAATTCGGCTTCATTTGAAGATAATATCCAAGAAACTGCACCATTCAAATCAGTGGCTTTATTTCCAGGTGCACTATGAGAGCCATAATTCTGACCTTCATAGGATTGTGCGATTATTGCCGTTTTATTTTCTATATTAATATATACCATATCGCATTTCCTATCATCAGGTCCATCTGTTAAACATTCAGCAGCTACTGAGTCAATATCCTCTATTTGATATTTTATTTGCAATGCAAATAATAGACGGGAATTATTAGTATAATTGCGAATTAGATCATGGTTCTCTCGATATGCAGCTTCAGAAGGAAATATATTAGCCATATAAATCCTTAAGAGATTATGTAACTTATAGTTATCTATATCAAAATATTTTGAAATATGTCGGAGTATTTACCTTACTTTCCAATTATAGATTAAGATAACATACCTTTCTTTCTGTAGGCAGACAACTCCATCAAACTAACCTACCATCCAACCCATAGAACAACCATTTTATACATAGAACGATAATTCTCTCTATCGAATGATTCCTGAGTTCAATACCTTTGCCGGTAACAAAATCCTCCAATGGCTTCTGATGAATCCTGATTCCAGGTTTCATATCAATGAGCTGGCCCGGGAACTGGGCATCTCTCCATCAACAGTATTGCGATATGCCAATGTATTCCAGAAGGCCGGGATTGTAACCATAGAGAAAATCGGAACCGCCCACCAGATCATCCTCAGGAACGAAAAGCCAGTTGTAAAGGAATTGAAAAAGTGTGCCATACTCTTTATGCTGATTGAATACGGTATCGAAGAGATAGCCAGAGATAGAACAGATCGTACCGAGGATAGTATAGATCGTACCGGGGAGATGTCTGAAGAGACCACCGGAAGAAAAGAAACAAATGTTGTAGCAGAGACTGCTGAATCCACCTATGCAGTATCAGGTCACAAGGGCTTTCCGGGATCTCCGAATATACTATCGGTTGCACTGTACGGGAGTGCTGCATCAGGCACCTTCAATGATAAGAGTGATCTGGATATCCTGATCATTGGTGAAGCCGACCAGGTGGATAAGGATAAGATCCTCAGTATTCAGGAGAAAATTGGAAAACCAATACAGCTCACCGTCATTCCCTGGCACAGATTTGAAAGGAAGAAGAAAGAAGGCGACCCTTTTGTAAAAAGCGTTCTTGAAAACCACATACTTCTCTTTGGGGCAGAGTTATGAAATTTGAGGAGTGCCTCGCAAAAGGGCTGATCAGGAAGGATGAATCGGCGAAAGGGAGGGTGATCACATCCATCGAGTCATCAAGGCGATTGCGAAATTTACCGGGTAAATGTGTCCAAGGGAGGAATAATGACATGAAAAGGAAAAACGTAATAGCGGGTAGATATTATTTATATTGTGGGTTGGTGACTAATTAGTGGGTCGCTCGAAAAAAAACACTGGATTCTTTGTAAGGAAAACCAATTGCCAAAAAGCTAAAGAATATCTTAAAAAACTTCACCTTGATACAAATAGAGTTCAAAACTCAGCTTTTTCTAATAATCCACTCGTAAACAATTACCTTCAGACAGCCTCAAATGATCTTAAAGCAGCTCAAGCAGTTTTTTTGGTTGAGATATACCCTCAGGCCATTTTTAATCTCCAACAATCAATTGAAAAAACAACAAAAGCATATGCACTTTTCAATGGATATATTGATGAGGAAGCATCCCGCTTACTTTCCCATGATCTTACATGTATTTTTGATATAATTCATACAACGGCTCTTGAACATTGGAATACACACAACAATTATTTTATTGAAAATAGTAAACAAAATCTATACTATTTTGCAGGACATGAAGATAATTTGAGAAAAACCATCGAAGATTTAGAGTTTTTTCGATTGGAATTAATGCGTCAAAAAGAGGTGACAAAGAAATATTCGTTGTCAATTGAAGAAATAAATGAGTATCTGACTGTACTTGATCAGTGTGTTATTGATTGGAACGTTGTTTTAAGATCAGCAAAAGATGCAATGCCCGGATTCAAAGAGTTTATGAAACAGTATTTCGCCTTAATTTCAAGTCCAGAGAAGATGAAGGATTTTATTATACAAAATACAAAAAATGAAATGATCAATAATATAATATGCACATCTGAACATCCTGATAACAACGATCGAATATTGACAGATATAGATAATTTTACTCAAGGTTTTCAGGATCTGAGTGATTTTGAACAGGAACAAATGAAATATATAGCTCAAAAAAAAATACCTGAGGTTTTTTTATCCGGTTTAGCTTTGAATATGCTCGATCAAGCTCTTATAATACGTCTTTTAAACCTGACAATTCCAATTTCCAGACATGCAACCCTTAGTAGGTATCCAAAAAATGGGGGATCATTTAATCCAAATGATTTCTATTCTGTCGAAAATCCATTAATTACATTATTCCCACAAATTGCACATCACACAGAATTGACAATCCGATATTTGGAAACTTTTCTCGAAGAAATGAGCGAATTTCAAAAGAATGGTTCATTACAATTTGATGATATCGCATGATTATTGTCAATTACGAATCAATTAATGCCCTCCATTTAATTGGATAAAATGACTGATATAATTGGTTTACTTCATCCGAAAAGAATATAGTTGGTCGTAAACCATTTAAAAGGCGGATTTCCTGATTGCGATATGAAAAAACCTCAACCTGTTTTTTCGACAATAGATAATTACCACTAATTGTCTCTCTTTTTTCTCCATGATAATGCAAAATATAAGTTAAAAGATCTGGGTTTAATTTTTGTAAGATTGGACTTATCGGATTTTTAGTATTGAATTGGTTTATCAGTGAATAGAGGTGAAATCCGATTTCAGTTTCAGTCATCTTTTCCTGTAGGGCAATGAGATGATTAATATGTGATCTTTCACACAATATGTTAGTTTTTATATTAATATATGAATGCACATACAAAGGAAGGATTAGCCAGCTAATATATTGTTCAAATGGTTCAAGCATATCAGGATTTAGAATAGATCCATTTGTGGCAATGGCAACAGTTAGATTATTCGTCCATGCATTTTTACAGAACTCAAGTAAGTTTGGATGATACGCAGGATCACTTCCTGAAAAAATTATTCTTCTGTAACCCATTTTTTTAATTTTTTTAACTAATTGAAAAACCTCGTCTTTTTCTGCAATATTTTTTTTATTTATGTCGTTTGTTCTACAGAAGGTCGATTGATGCGAATTTGATGATATTATTGATACTTCTGCAACATGAGAGGAATAAAGACAACCATATCCAGGATGCATAATAAGACCTATAAAGTATTTTTATGTGATAAAAATAGTTGATTTATTCTTTGTATTTACCACTCATATAGTCCACCTCTTCCAAGATACTGCTGTTCATTTACATATGCAGAAACTCCAAAACTGAGGACATCATCTAAAGAATGCTTCCGAATTATCTGCCCATCATCAGTTTTTACATGTCCTGAAGGAGTGAGCATAAAGTATGAGCTTTCGATCATATGAGCAGATTCAAAAACCGGCTTATGGCCATCATGAAGGAAAATTGATTTATGCTTATCGATAAAAAATTGAAACTCTTCATCTTTTATCGAGAGATCGGCGACTGCATCATCATTCTCTCCTTGAATATGAAGCATCTGAAGAACCTTCCAGCGATCCGGGTACGTTCGTTGGATAAAATCTGTCATATCATCCTTCCATGAAAGTGCAGTGACGGTGGTATTAATCTTCAGTTTGATGCCCTGTTCCTTGATAGCATCTGAAATAGCTATACAATGACTGACATGGTTTCCATTACCTCTTCCAAGTTTTTTCTCTGTTTGTTCTGATGCAGAATCGACTGAAAGAGCTATCCAGTCGATATTGTCTCTTTGATTTTGAATCATGTTAGCATTCAGCCGTGATCCATTCGTTGTGATAGATACTGTCATTCCGAGGTCTTTCGCAAAATGGCAGTAATCAAACAGATGGGGATGAAGAAGTGGTTCACCCCCTGCAAAATTGATCTTCTCCATGCCAGCATCAGCTAG
This sequence comes from Methanocalculus taiwanensis, assembly GCF_024372745.1. Classification (GTDB taxonomy): domain Archaea; phylum Halobacteriota; class Methanomicrobia; order Methanomicrobiales; family Methanocorpusculaceae; genus Methanocalculus; species Methanocalculus taiwanensis. The sequence continues at coordinate 79,020 of NZ_VOTZ01000003.1, read as the reverse complement.
TCTGGTTAGAATCCGGCAACCCTCAGCATAATTTACTGGTTTTTCACCAAGATTCTGTGCAAAACAGAACCTGCATGAGTAATTACATGCAGAAATCAGGTGCCAGTTCACTGACCGAATAGCAGATGGTTGTGCCATATAATAGGGTATGAGTGATTTGTATATCCAAATTATTGGAAATTGTTTCTCTATAATGGAAACATTAAATTTGATAGGGCTCGAATATTTCAATGATATCATGCATCTTCATATTATCAGCGCTGGTGAGAGCATTCATGGAACATTTCCTACAGCATTAAAGAATCTTGAACGAATCACTCATGTTGCTGTTGTAGTTGAGAAGGACATCTATTCAGAAAAAATTGATGATTCTTTATATCTTAAAAAAACAAAGCCAAAAATCCAGGAATCTATCAGCAAGGTCAAAGTCCAGTGTAAAACCATCGCTGTTACATTCTCTGAGGTCAAAATTGAGGATACTTCCCTAATATCCGTTCGGAATGCAATTCTAGAGTTAATCACCCATTATAATCCCGAAAATTTGCGTCTTTCGTTTAACCTGAGTGGAGGAACAAAGCAACTTTCTCTCTCCCTATTTGTCATGGCTATTTGGCTGGATGGCGAGGTATATCTCACACCTGAAGAAGAGAGTATCAAACACTTTTCTATACCGAAAATGTATCTCAGAGATATCAGAAAAAATCCAAATTATGTGCAAGCTCTGGTAATTCTTGGAGATTATATGGGTCTAAAAATGAATACAAATAACAAGAATAAATGGATGCCTGGAAAAGCCTTTGCTAAAGAGATGATATCAACATACACAACGATCAGATTTAAAGACGATAAAAAACAAGAGAGAACTCCGCATCGTGGAACAATCACAAAGATTCTCAGCCCATTGATAGAGTGGGAACTTGTTGAAGAACGCCAGCGTCCGAATAATAAAAGAGAGAAAGAATATCGTCTTACGCAGGATGGAATATTCGCATTGTCAATACTTTGCTCAGAAGGTCGGTCACTGCCCATCACAAATGTTGATAATTAGGGAAACAATTTCCAATTTTTACTATATCTTTTCACTGCGAGGTATGTTTACAAACATTAGGAGGTATGACATGACCAAGAAGTCACCAATGACATCTGGTGCGGCCAGACGAATTCAGTCGGCAGCAGATCGCAGTGGGACAAATCAGGGCTTTAAATCCCGTTCAACGTCCTCAGCGGCAAAAAAGGGGAAGTAATTTCCCCTATATCTCTTCTTTTTAATTGATGCTATTCATGATTGGAATTTTTTTTAGTCAAACAATGGCAATATAGGGATATTTACCCCAATAATCCATCTAACTTTCTCTCACAAATCCTCCTCACATCAGCTGCCGCACATCTAGGGCAGAGTTTTATATATAAATAACATTAATTCTAAAATAATTGTTATTGACAATTACTCGCTGTTTAATATCAGGAGTATTAGAAAATACACAAATTATAATTAATGAATAAAATGTCAAAGAAGAACTCCAAGAATAGAAAAGATTGGCTCACTACAGCTTTTTTATTAATACTGTTCTTTAGTTTATTATACACCATCCATTATATTCATTTTAATCAATCTACTGAACAGCTTGACTCTTACTTTTCTATTCAATATGACAATCAAATTCATCCAATTGGTGAGCGTGAAATATCCTTTATTTTGAACAAAACCGACACTATTGATAATGATACCGAAAAGTTAGAGGCAATAGCAGAATGGGTATCCCAAAATTTTACCTACTTCCTTTTTGAAGAGAAGTACTTCAATCCAAATTATACAACAAAATATTTGGACTATCCAATTAATCGTTATTTATACGATTCATATGGTAAAATACGGCCAGAAGTGCATTCATTTATCTCTCTAGTTTTTTGCATACCCAGTAAATATGCGAATAATCCACAATGGATTGCTTATTATAAAATGGGTGGTTGTGGAGAACTTGCAGTTTTATTTGAAGATGTCGCGAATAAATCAGGTTATAATACAAGACCCATAAGAGCTACATTAACTGAAAATAATCATGCCTGGGTAGAGGTTGAAGTAGATGCTCAATGGTATTTTTTTGATCCAACTAATTATTATATTTACCATATAATGAAAGTAGAGGGATATAACAATACATGGTTTGGAAAACCTGAGCAGTATTCCATTTTTTCTGCAAATCAAATCCGTAGTATTGTTGATGCTAACACTAGAGAAAAGGTAATCGAACGTTACCCGCAACTCAAAAAAGAGACGAGAATAATTATCAAATCTATCAATCAGAAGAAATTTGAGGGGATATCGATTCCAAATTCAACCGAGATCATCAAACTAGTAAACAAACAATCTTCCTAAAAACAAAAATGGACCGAGCGGGAATTGAACCCGCGGCCTCTACCATGCCAAGGTAGCGATCTACCCCTGATCTATCGGCCCAACGATATAAGCCAGGTGACACCCATTTTGCCCAGCGACAAAATGCTCACTGACCTTATACTATTCGCAGGAGTCGCATAAATAGATTGTTTATTGGATGTATAGGGAATGTGTATTGGATGTAAAATTGGATACCAACGTACCCGCCATTCAGCGGCGGCACTCGCCCATCCTCCGACACTCCCCCGCCCTTCGCATCTCTTCCATCCCTTGCATCTCACTCATCCTTCGCACTTCTTTCGTCCTTCGCATTTCCCCTGTCCATCACTTCTCTTCCGTCGCTCCTATCTCTTCCCCGCTTCACATCCCTTCCCTGCTCCGCATCTCCTCTGCCGCCCGCCGCCGCGATTCCTCGGTGCTGACGGTGGCGGTGGCAACCGGGCGGCCGGCCCTGATGAGCTCCACAAGAAGGGGGGCCGCCCCGGCGGGTGGTGTCTGGGTGTGGGGGAGGACGCGGCGGCCGGCCCGGGAATTGCCCAGGTGGCTTCCGGCCGGGCTGCTCTCTCCTATGCCTCTGCCGCCGGCCGGGCCGCTGTCTTCCTCGCCCCGGCCATCGAGCCGCCAGATCTGCTTTCGTCCGCTCCTTCGGCCGCGTTTGGCGATAGGTGTGCCGTCTTTTTCGACGATGTCCGCCGAGAAGTCGATGACGGGTGCATTGGCGATGGCGCCGCCGACCCCGAAGGAATCGACGATATCGCGGAGGGCGGCGATGTCGGCTGCCGTGACCCCGCCGGAGAGGAAGATCTTCACATCCTGGTATCCGTGAGTGTCGAGCTCCCATCTGACTTCGCCGATGATGGAGCGGATATCGCCCCGGCGTGACCGGGGGGTGTCGAGCCGGACCGCCGAGCAGCCGATCCGGGCGGCGGCAAGGGCCTCGGCCTTCTCATCTGAGAGCGTATCGCAGAGCATGATCCGGGGCACATCGGGATCCGCATACTCCGCATATGCCGCCCACGCCGATTCAGGGCTATCAAAGGAGAGGACATAGGCGTGGGGCATCGTCCCTGCAAGCGGAATCCCGGCGGGGGCGGCCGTATTGCTTACTCCGGCAACACCCCCGATCCAGGCAGCCCGCTCGATCATGGGGGCGATCGCCGGGTGCTGCCGCCGGGAGCCGAACGAGAAGACGGGCCGCCCGGCTGCCACTGAGACGATATGGGCGGCGGCAGTCGCAATCCCAGAGGCATGGCAGAGGAAGCCGAGGAGCGCCGTCTCAAAACGGGCGATATCTAGGTAGTAGCCCTCGATCACCATCACCGGCTCGCCTTCATAGAAGATCGACCCCTCGGGAAGAGCCGACACAGAAACCGGCTTTCCGGAAAAGAGTTCCATCACCGAATCAAGCCCCGCCAGAATGCCAAAGCCGAGCGGAAGCGACGCAACCGAGACCTCAATCACAACAGACGGGTTCAAACCCGCCTTCTCAAGCACCGCCTCGCAGCGGGGGAAGTAGATATCGGTACATCCGCCGCTCTGTATCAGATCTGGATCAAGACTCCCAAACCGGCTCATGAAAGTATAGATGAACGTGAATCGATAGAAAGATTGCGAAGAGTGATGGATGCATCCCCCATAAGGATGCGTCCCGGACGAAAGAGCGGGATGGTCGAACGGTCATCGGCCATCCCGGCAGTAGAATCAAGAAGCAGGCAGATGAGGATTGAGATAAAAAGAAGACCTGATTCTTTTATGATGAGTTGGGATAATGTCCATATCAGCGAGGGGAGACCATGAATGAAGGGGGGAGACAATGAGTGAAGGGGGGAGACCGTGAGTGAAGAAGAGATACAGAACGAAGATGCGATATTTACCCGTCAGCTAGAGCTCTTCGTCTCCTCCTCAACCGAAAAGGGAATTGAGCTTCTGGTCATCGGTGACGTGATCGCCGGACTTCCCGACAGACGGAGATTTCTTGATGTTGGTGCAGGAGGAGGAGATCTCACCGTCCCGATATCCCAGCTCTTTGGGGAGACCGTTGTTGTCGAGCCAAACCCCCTTCAGGCAAGGGCATTCCGGCGGCGGCACCCTGAGTTTACCGTCGTCGAAGCGGGATGGGAATCAGTAGATCAGGAGAAAGATCTGGGAGGAAACGTATTTGACCTCATCCTTTGCTCCCATGTCCTCTATTACATACCAACAGGAGATTGGGATACGCTCGTATACCGGATGTACAAGCTCCTCTCACCCGGCGGGTGCCTGGCGATCGTGCTGCAATCTCCCCTTGGGGAAGTGGCTGATTTTTTCAACCGGTTCACCCGCTATGATGTAGCGATCCTGGAACTTGCAGGAGACCTGATCTCACAGTACGGAGACGACAAAATCGGTCTGCAGTACTTCCAGAACCAGATCATCACAGACAGCCTTGAGGAGATGACCGAGATCGGCCTCTTCCTGCTGATTGATCCGAAATTCAGGGAACAAAGCAGACAAATTGCCCGGTACTTTCAGGAACACCATCAGATCGGGGAGAGTTATCGTCTGAAGCAGGATGAGATACTGCTCACCGTCTGGAGAAGGGAGTAAGTATCTGGGTGGGCTATTGGCCAACCACCACCCAACTACCAATGAACTACTTATCACTACTAAATTAGTAGTTTACTATAGCGATTCGCAGGCGAGTATAGATCTCCCTCATCATCAACGAGACCACAAGAACAAATATGCTCACGCTCGTGGAAAGAGGATTTATTCTGAAAGAGAATAATGGTCTCTAGAAATATCTGCTGGCGTGCACCTTCCACAAGGTGTTCTATTAAAATCTCTATCAAAGGAGACAAGTCTCAAATTCGATTCAAGTGACGCAGTATATTGATAAGCATCATCAAAGTCGAGATGATACATCTCCATTGCTTCAACAAGAGAATTCATCTGAGAAGGTTTTAAAGCGATAATGAAAACCGAACCATTGATTACCAAATCCGAAATAAAATCACAGAATACCGGGATACTTCCAAGTCTTCCAAGAATAACTCCGATGGAATGAAGTGAAAAATCAGTTATACAAAGCATCTCAGATGGAACTGATAAAAGAAAATCCTTAACTTCATGAGCATGCTCTCGATCAAGAAGTAATTCGAGCCAGATATTTGTATCCAGAAGATACATCATTCACTTCGCCAGGATAAGGACTGTTCCTGAAGCTCAAGAGCGGTATACGTACTACGATATCGCCTGAGAGCTCCGGCCCACGAAAGGCGAAGCGGTTTCCCCTCTCCGGTTTTCTGTTTTCGAAGGAGCAAAGCAATAAAATCCTTTACCTCTTTTTTATTATCCGGCGAGAGTTCCTGTATAAGCTCTTCAATTTCTGTCATATGATGTTCAATTCCTGAATATATTACTACATGAAGTCACTTGCCACTTCCAAATGACATACTTCTGAATTGTATGTATTGGTTATTATCACAAGAATGTTTCCCTTATCCCTGTGTACTCTATCCGATCATCACCGCCCCAACTACTAACAACTACTAATCACTACCAAATTAGTAGTTAACTACCCTCACCCAAACCGAGAGAGCCAGCGCAAATACCAATAAATACTAATTACCACTAAATTAGTAGTTGGCAGGAAGAGCACACAATGAAAAAACTTCAAAAACCTCCTCCGGAGAGTGCTTCGCCATCATCCCGAAATGCCGCAGCCATCGACGGGGATGAGGAACTCCAGAACGAGGTGGCCGAATATAACCGCAGGTACCTCTCCTGGGACGAATTAATTCACAGGGTGCCAGATCAGAAGAGAAGAGAGCTCATCTGGCACCTGATGAAGGCTCACCGGAGACTTCAGTACGAGACGATCCCGTACCCTCCGATCCCGCTCATCTACTCCCTCACTCCCGAGATCGCAAAGAACCTGCATACCTATGACCGGTACCTCTCCGACACACTCAGGATCAATAAGAGGGAGATCCGTCTTGAAAAATCCTATATCATCAATTCGATGATGGAAGAGGCGATCGCATCAAGCATCCTTGAAGGAGCCGTGACGACCCGGAAGAAGGCTCAGGAGCTGTTGATCTCAAAGAGAAAGCCAAAAAGCACCGATGAGCAGATGGTGATCAATAACTTCCAGGCGATGCAGTATATCCTTCAACAGAAGGATGAGCCTATCTCCCGCGAGATGATCTGCGACATTCAGGAGATCGTCACCAACAAAACCATCAATGAAAAGGAGGTCGGAGTATTCCGGGACAACAACGAGATCGTCGTTGCCGATGCCGCAACCGGAGAGATCCAGCATACACCCCCCGACCACCAGAAGATCGAAGAGATGATCGCAGCCTTCTGCCGGTTTGCAAATGAGGATGAGGACGAATCAGGAAAAACAGCCATTACCTCCATCCACCCGATCATCAAGGGGATCATCCTCCACTATCTCATCGGGTATATCCACCCGTTTGCAGATGGCAACGGGAGGACCGCGAGAACCGTCTTCTATTGGTATCTCCTCTCAAGGGGGTACTGGCTCTTTGAATATATGGCGATCTCACGGGCCATCCAGAGATCAAAAAAGCGCTACTCACTCGCCTATCTGCATACCAGATACGATGAGATGGATCTGACCTACTTCATCAACTACAATATATCCTGCATCAATGAAGCCCTCCAGGATCTGCTCCACTATATTGAAGAGAAGCAGTCAGAACAGAAGAGGGCACGAACCATCAGCCGGAAGGTGCCGGGGATCAATGAGCGGCAGGCAGATATTCTCCGCACCATGATGGAGCAGGCAGACGAATATTTCACCATCCGCCAGATCATGCAGATGCATGCCGTCGTCTACGAGACCGCACGAACAGATCTGCTCACGCTTCATGAGAGAGGATTTATCCGGAAAACGAAGAGAGGAAAGGAATTCGCCTTCATCTTCAATGAGGAGAGCGGCCTTCTGAAAGGAAACGATCAAAGGAATTGATCAAGCATCTGCTGACAGGAGAAAACGGCCCTGAACATAACACTCGACAAAGAGGCTGATGCAGTGTATATGCGGCTGTAGGAAACCCAAAAGCATTCAGACGTATTCAAGAGAGACAGTAACCCCAACCGCTTCTTCACGGCTCAGTCTTCAGAGGAGGGATCCAAAGGATAAGGATCCACATACTTAGCCATCAGGCTGATACCCCCTTCAAGCCCCTGAAAGAAACAGACGCCATTGTATGAAAACGCATCATAGGCAAGGTACCCTATGCCGGAAAAACCACACCTCTCAAATGCCCGGCGTGACCGTGCACTTGTGCAGTCTGTTACCACCTGCCGGTACCCCAGCTCCCCGGCGTGGCGAAGCACCTGCCGAATCAGGGCAGTGGCGATCCCCCGTCCCCGGTATGGTCTGCCGACACCTATCTGGTAGATATGCAGAACAGACCCCTTTTCAACCCCTGATCTCTTCAGGAACATATCTTCAAGTTCATCGATCATCGAGATAGCCTCAGGAAAATGACGGGATAGGGCAGCCATCGGTGCACCATCAGATGTCGGATCGTCGAGGAGGTCAAAACAGAAGATGAACCCTGCGATTCCCCCTGATTCCCCATCCCGTGCAATGAAGCTCAGGCCATTCTCCGCAAGCGCCAGAACATACCCCAGTGCATCCTGATAAGCAGCGATTCTGTCCGGGGCGATCGCACGGGATGTCGGCTCATCATCAAGAAAGACATCCATATAGAGCTGTGTGACCTCATCGATATCAGAACTGGTGAGAAGAGAGTAGATCTTCCTGGGATGAGGTGTATCTGCCTCGAACGTCTCATTCGTCAACGAATCATGCAATCCCTGCTCCATTGCTCTGCCTCCGGTTCATGATCGTTTTAAATATCACATCCATCAGAAGAACGTGGGGTACCTGTCCAATAATGCTGCACCTGTATCACCATTTTGGATCATAATCTGATGAGAGAAAACAAACAGGGGAAAAAGCCCGCCCCGCCAGATGGTGAAGGTGACCAAAACCATCGGCCGCATTGAGCACAGGAGCAAAAAGCCTCCCCTGATAGGAGATTATCGTTCTCTGTATAAGAGGTTATGCATCACCTTCATTACTGCGAAAAGTGAGCATACAACAGTCGGATGAAGGAATTACACACCCTATGGCTGCCTGCCTGTCGGGAAAAGCAGGTAGAGAGCCGCTTCCCTGAGAGTGATTAACCTAATACCCAAAGAGCACCAGAGATCCATCTGCACCATTATGACAATAGGGGGAGGAAAAATATGGCAGCATTTACAGAATGGGCTGATGCACGGATGAAGAAACTCAGCTGGATTGATATGGGGCTCGTGAAGCTCAGCGTCTTTGCCTTTGCGCTCATGATTGCAAAACTCTGGGAGCCGATCCTGAGTCTTGAGTGGTACTGGTATGCGATCATCTTCGTTCTGGCGGCGATTCCCCCGATGATTCGGATCTTCAGGCAGGGATAGGGGCCGGTTAAGTGTAAAGCCCGAGAGATTGAACAGCCCGGCTGGGATGGGAGGAAGAGCGGTGCAGGAAGCAGCAAGACACTCATAGAACCAGCATGGATTCGTATGCACCACCAGAAAGGAGGGGAATTCAGCCTTCTCAGCCGTCGAGAACCTTCTTCATCAGGTATATCTCCAGATCGCAATGCGCCAATGGCCGCCGTCCGCCTATTGTATAGCTGCTGAGAGAGATGCTGTTTATGCTCCTGAATCCGGCTTTCTCATGCAGCATCCGGGATGCCGGGTTGGCGCATTCAGAAAAAGCATACCGAAACCCCCGGCTTGTCGCATCCTGAAGGGCAGCCTGCAACAGCCGGAATGCAATTCCCCGGCCCTTATATTCATGGAGCACGCCGATTGCAGCCACATGCAGGCAGACGCCTTCCCCCTCCCCGAAGAGCTCCTGCATGGGGCGGCTCACCTCTTCCAGCACACCTGCTACAACCGAGATCTTCTCAGCATCCTCACCGGTAAGATCCTGGGGCATCTCCAGTTCCCCTGCGGCAACCGGATCATCACAGGCGATGATGCCGACGGGACGGCTCTCCTTGCTGCGATCCCGGGCAATCCAGCAGAGATCCTGGGAGAGGAGATTCTTCTCTCCGCAATAGAGGTTCTTAGTGATATACTCCATCTGCTCCCGGCTTAAGCCGACGCAATTCCCCAACGGCTCATGCTCATAAAAAATATCAATATAGAATTGTATGTAAGGATCGAAATCAACGCCTGAAAAACGGTCTATTGTGATTCCACTGGCAATCGGATTATGCTCTCTCGTCATCGAATGGTGCTCCTGCTCGTGCCCGTTCAAAAAAAAACAGAGCACACCTGCGCCTTCATATGTTCGCAAGAGACCTGATAAAGCCCTCATCCCCTGATAAACGTCCCCATCCGGTATTCAGTGAGCGCCTGCCTGACCTCATCCTGTGTATTCATCACAATCGGCCCGCCCCAGGCAATCGGCTCCCCGAGAGGAATGCCTGAGAAGAAGAGAAAACGGCATCCTTCATCCAGAGCCTGAACAGAGATCTCCGATCCCCCCTCGCCAAAGAGGATCATCGTCCGGTTCGGATATACATCGCGTGCATCAGGATGGAAGCGTCCGGCACCCCCAAACACATATGCTGCTGCCATATGATCGTCCTTCACCGGATGGGAGAACCGTGATCCCGGCTCAAGCATCACATCAAGGTACTCCGGATCGGCCATCAGGTCGCGGACGGGGCCAGAAACCCCGGCAACCTCCCCACAGATCACCCTGACAGACGCCCCTCCGGGTAAGGCAACCTGAGGAATCTCATCTGCTGCGATCTCCTGGTACCGGGGATTCATCATCTTGTGGCTTTTCGGAAGATTCACCCAGAGCTGGAATCCCCCCATCCGTCCGTTGACCGGTTTTGGCATCTCCTGGTGGATGATCCCTGAACCCGCAGTCATCCACTGGACACCCCCGGCAGGCACATCGCCTGCATGCCCCATGCTGTCGACATGCTCGACCCGCCCTTCCAGCATGTACGTCACCGTCTCGATCCCCCGGTGGGGATGCCAGGGGAAGCCAGCGAGATAATCCGCCGGATCATCGCCCCGGAAATCATCAAACATCAGGAAGGGATCAAAGAGCGGAATCTCAGAGTGTCCGAATGCCCGGTGGAGCCGGACGCCAGCTCCTTCCATCGTCTGGCGGGCAGAGAATGTTCTGGCAACAGATTTTGGATCTCCCATCATTGCATCTCCCATGGGTGATAGATACCGGGAAGAGTGTATAAAGATAATCCAGCAATGATCACACAGCCAGAGACAGAGAGTATACAAAAACCATCTCATTCAATAATCCTGAAGTAAAACACTACTTCAGATGGCAGGATACCTGGGGAAGGAGCAGAGATCATGCTCGGAATAATCGGGGGAACAAGCCTCCTCTTTGCGGACCTCCCACCGCTTGAAGAGAAGGTAATTGCAACACCGTACGGAAAAGCAACCGTCCATTGCGGGGAGATCTGCATGGTGCCTCGCCACCAGAACACCCTTCCGCCACATAAGATCAATCACCGTGCACATATGGCGGCACTGAAGATCATGGGGGTTGACCGGATCGTGGCATTTGGTTCAGTAGGCTCACTGAAGCTGGAGTATCCCCCCGGCTCGATCGTCGTCCCAAAGGACTTCATCAGCTGGGGCGGAATACCGACATTCCATGACACCACCATCACCCACGTGATGCCGGGCTTTGATCAGGATCTGATCATCGGCCTCAGCACAATCCATCCGGACGTTAAAATCGGCGGCACCTACATCCAGACGATAGGGCCGAGGCTTGAGACACATGCAGAGGTACGGGCACTGGCAAAGATTGCAGATATCGTCGGGATGACCGTTGCCAGCGAAGCCACCCTGGCAGCAGAACTGGACATCCAGATAGCTGCCATCTGCACCGTTGACAATTATGCAAACGGGATCGGCGACGATGAAGTCAGCTATGAGACCATCGTTGCTGCTGCAAAAGAGGGAAGTAGAAGAATAAGCATCATCCTTGAAAGGATTGTAAAAGAATTGGGATAAGCATGATACCCTATAACAAACGAACATCAATTCTGATCAAAGGCGCCACCCACAACTGTAGAAAGACGGACATCTTCATCGACGACGGAAAGATCCAGGCAGTTGGTGAGGGTATCAGATCAGAGTTCAAAAGCAGTGCGGACTTTGAGATCGATGCGGGAGGCGATGTCCTCCTGCCGGGTCTTGTGAACACCCACACCCATGCGGCAATGAGCCTGCTCAGAGGATATGCAGATGACATGATCCTCTTTGAATGGCTTTCACAGAAGATCTGGCCGCTTGAGGCACACCTCAATGGGGACGATGTCTACTGGGGCACCCGGCTTGCCTGTCTTGAGATGATCAAATCCGGAACGGTCGCCTTCAATGACATGTACTTCTTCATGGACCGGGCAGCCGATGCCGTCGAAGAAGCAGGAATGCGGGCATGCCTCTCGCATGGCTTCATCGACCTCTTTACAGAAGAGAAGCGTGAAGCCGAGATCAAGGCAACTATCAATCTCCACAACCACATTAAATCCAGAAACAACCCAAAACTCACCTTCGCCACCGGACCCCATGCCCTCTATACCGTCTCGCCCGAGGGGCTCACCTGGTGTGCAGAGTATGCAACGGAAAACGACGCCGGCATCCATATCCACCTCTCAGAGACTCAACAGGAGGTTGACGACTGCGTCAAAAACAACGGCATCACCCCGGCAGCCCACCTTGACAAATACGGCATCCTGACTGAGAGAACCGTTGCCGCCCACTGCTGCTATCTCGATGATTCCGAATGCGAACTGCTTGGAAAGAGAAAGACCGCAGCATCCCACAATCCCGCAAGCAACATGAAGCTCGCAGGCGGAAGAGCAATCCCCTATTCGGCACTGAAGAATGCAGGCGCACCCGTGTGCCTTGGAACCGATGGCTGCGCCTCGAACAACAACCTCGACCTCTTTGAGGAGATGAAGATAGCAGCACTCCTCCAGAAGTTCACAACAGGCGATCCGACCATCCTCCCCGCAGCAGAAGCAATCGATATTGCATCCAGAACCGGTGCAGAAGCGCTCAGAACAGGCGGCGGCACCATCGCACCCGGGTTTGCCGCCGACATCATCCTGGTAGACAGGAACGCAATCTGCCAGGCGCCCTTCCACAACCCGATCTCAAATATCGTCTATGCATGCGGCGGCAATGCTGTCAGATCTGTCATCTGCGACGGCGCCATCCTGATGCATGACCGCGAGATCCCGGGAGAAGACGCAATCCTCGCCGGAGCAGAGGCAGCAGCAACGTCGCTTGTGGCACGGAGAGAGGAAGAGATCAGGAATCAGTCCTGAAATAGATCATAATTCTTTTTTTACAGCAGAAACTGGAGAGAATAGAACGAAACGACAATCTCTCCCACATACGAAGGACAATGTCATTTCTGGCTCTTTTCCCTCATGAGAATCACCCCAGCCAGATAGAGGAAGAGCGATATGAGAGCCATCTGGATAAAAAGGCCTATTGAAAGGGCAATTATGAACCAGATACCATATCCGGTTTCCCCGGCAGTTTCAAAGAGCCCGGCAATCGCATCAAAGAGTATGCCCGGAAGCGGCAGCCGGTCTGCAAAGAGTGGGAGCGGGCCTCCGTCCCGGATTTCAGGGTTAACAAAGAAGGCAAAAAGAAGCGGAATCTGAAGAACAGATCCAATGGAGAGTACAGTCAGGCATATCTTTTGGGGAAGCTGCTCCCAAAAGAGAATATAGGGAAGAAGAAGTGCAGTTACAGAGATCAGTCCATATGATCCGATAATGCCAAGAGTCAGCCCCATATCGGCCGGGCCCTGTGGATACAGCATATCTGCCAGAAGACTGCCGCCAATTGTGCCGAGGAATGCCAGAAGAAGAACGGCCAGGTACACAATCTGTCGGGAACGCATCTGCTCAACCATACCGAAGAGTCGATAGAGCAGAAACGGAGAGAGGAGAATCGCGGCGAGTGCAAAGAGAAGACGATAGGCCATCCCAATCATCACCCCTGACCGAAGAGCCACCGGTATGAGAAGAAGAGCAGTACTGCTCCTGTTGCAAGCGAGACAAAGGCCGCCCGGTCGATTGAAACCGAATGGAACACCCGGATGCCACAGAACGTCAGCAGCACAAAGACGATGATCAGAAGAGCAGTCAGGGGAATATTCGGAATGAGAAGGGCTGCCCAGGCCAGTGGAAACACAATCGCAAGAGTATAGACTGCCGTTTTCATCGTCATCTCAAAGCTTCTTTTCACATCAACAAAGAGCAGGAAGAACTGTTCGATGAGGCTGGTTCCAAGCAGGACAACCGCACCGGTTAGAAGCCCGCCTGCGAGGACAATTGTCAAAGGAAGAAGAAACACAACACCAAAAGCAGCACCACCCTCACAGAGCATCATCAGGAATGATGCGCAGTAGACAAGGATCACAATCCCGAAGTACAGGAGGAGATCGTCCCGCAGGGGTTTTCCTTCAAGCTGCTGAAATGAACGGATGGTTGTGTTGAATATGGTTTTCGATGACATACGAGTACTCCAAAACCACATTCAGGACTTCAGGTAAGATTCAAGCTTCACCATCATCAAGCTCCCAACCATGCCAAGCACGGCACCCACATAAAACACCATCCCTGCAAATCCCGGCTTTGCACCTTCCTCCCATCTCCCGATGAAAATATAAATGACTCCTATGAATAACAGGAAAGACATCGCAACGAGACCATTTATCAGACGCTTACGATCCATGAAACACCTCCAATGTACCCTTATACACGCGAAAAGCCACCATTATTCTCGCCGCCCCTGTGAATCCTTCAATCTCCAGAGCCCGTATATGCAGAAGATCAGGATAAAGCCAACAGTATTTGGTACTATCCCCTCCATCAGCCAGCCTAAATCCAGCTGCAACAGAAACACACCTATCAGGAAGACAGACCAGATGAGATAGCCATAAAAACTGCTCTTCAGTAATGTCTCATTATTGACAGTGCGGCCAAAGATATCCTCTCTCTTCCGATTGAGAATTCCAAAGAACCCGACAATAAAAGGAATCCATCCATAAAGAAGCCAGCTGATAAACGGGGAGGGCGAGACTACCTCATAGGGACCATGAGTCGTAAAGATCGTATTGAAGAGGATCAGAACCAGCACCAGAAATCCAACGAGGAAAACCCCATACAGGAGAGCAACCCTCCTCTCCGGATCCTGTGTCTCCTCTCTTCCATCAACGGGAGCCGCCTGATTGGAATCAGGCATCTGCATCCCTCATAGAGATCATATACTAAAGCCTTGATTTGAACTCTATTATACGTTCTGTCCCAATCATCAAACAGGATATTTCCCTTCGATAATCTCCCGCAGCACCGCAAGCGTCTCCCCTGGCGTTCCCTTCCTCCCGACAAGGAGCACCTCCACCCGCTCGAGGAGCTGCCGATAGTACTGCTGCCGGAGCTGTGCCTTGTACCCGCTCTTTACCAGCAGATGAGGGTTGAAGTAGGAGTGTGTCTCAAGCAGAAACAGCGCCTCTTCGGTGGAGAGACGCCGGACCCCCTCTGCATCCGGTGTCAGCACCAGAAGACGGCGAAGCGTCGTCAGGGGGAAGATCCGGCCTTTTCCAATAGCCCACCTGAGATCCACGACCGCCCGGCCCTCGGCATCATAGTCTGATCGTTCCAGGAGCGGGGCAAACCCGGGCCAGGCAGCGGCGAGATCGGATCGGATATAGAAGTTCTTCTCACTCGAGTACGCCAGAGCCTCCTCACCGAAGATCCGAAAGAAGAACCAGTCATCTGCAATCGCCCGGACCGCTCGATCAAGGAGGAACCCGTATGTCTGGGTTGTCTTCCCCGCACCCGATGTTCCTACAATTGCAAACCCTTCTCCCCGGCGGTCAAGGCAGGCTCCATGGCAGGAGGCGATCCCGTGGCCATCCTCGAGGATATCGCCGGCAAGTGCGAGGGCAATTGATTTGATCCACCCGTAATAGGTCATATTGAAGAGGAACGCAGTCTTTGAGGCGGGATCGTACCGCACAGCATTCTCCGGGAATGCCGCATTATACAGCACAAACAATCGGCCGTGCGATCGGATCGACTGCGATGCAAAGAAGAAATTCTCGGAAAACCGAAGCCTCACATCATTGGAATCCGTGAGCAGCTTGATACAGCAGCCATAGATCTCAGACCGGACTTCATACAGCTTTGAGCGGTCCAGAGCAGTTAACAAAGAATCCTTCTCTGCCGAATCAATCAGAACAATCTCATACCCCATGGTGAGGTAGTTGAGCCCTCAATTGATATGAATCTCCCTCCCGATAAGAAAAATAAACACTACCCACTAAATGTTCGCCAGATAAAATCCCTAAGAGCAGTCAACCACACATGGATGCACAGGAGCTTGGAAACCGGGAGATAGAGAAAGAGATGGTGGGTGAAAGGGACTCCCTAATCCATAGATTTCCGCTCTATGTATGCAGTTTCAACGGAGAGAATCCAGAAGACATGAAATCTATTAGGGTATAGATCCCCTGTCTCCCGCATTACATGGAGTAGGACAGCCTTCAGGCCGTCTCAACCTTCTCGGCATCCTGGAGGCCGAGCTCTTCAACTGCCTGCTGCCGCATCTTGAACTTCTGGATCTTGCCTGAGATGGTCATCGGGAAGCTGTCGACGAACTTGTAGTACCTCGGCACCTTGTAATGGGCGATTTTTCCCTTGCAGAACGCCCGGATATCATCCTCGGTGAGGGTATTGCCGTTCTCCACCTTCACCCAGGCCATCAGCTCCTCGCCGTATTTAATATCAGGCACCCCGATGACATATGCATCGTCAATCTTTGGGTGATGATGAAGAAACTCCTCGATCTCACGGGGATAGATATTCTCGCCGCCCCGGATCACCATCTCCTTCAGACGGCCGACGATCCGGATATAGCCTTCCTCATCCATCACACCGAGATCCCCCGTATGGTTCCAGCCATTCGGATCGATTGTGGAGTGGGTGGCGCTTGGATTATTGTAATAACACTTCATCACCATGTAGCCGCGTGCGCAGATCTCTCCCGGCTCACCACGGGCCACGAGCCGCCGTGTCTGAGGATCGACGATCTTCAGCTCGGTATGGGGCATCACCCGGCCGACGGTCGAGACACGCCGTATCAGCGGATCGTCAACAGTGGACATCGTCACACCGGGCGAGGTCTCGGTCTGGCCATAAACGATGACGATCTCGGACATATGCATCCGTGTATTCACCTCTTTCATCACCTCGATCGGGCAGGGAGAGCCTGCCATGATCCCGGTTCTGAGTGAATCAAGCTTATATGAATCAAAGTCAGGGAGCGAGAGCTCGGCAATGAACATCGTCGGAACACCGTGGAGTGCGGTGCACCGCTCATCCTGGACAGCCTTCAGCACCGCCTCGGCATTGAAGACCGGGGCCGGGAGCACCATCGTTGAGCCGTGAGTCACGCAGGCGAGGTTTGAGAGGACCATCCCGAAGCAATGGTAGAACGGCACCGGGATACAGAGCCGGTCTTTCTCAGAAAACCGCATCCCTTCCCCGATCACAAACCCGTTATTCATGATACTGTGATGGGAGAGGACGACCCCCTTCGGGTACCCCGTCGTTCCCGAGGTATACTGGATATTAATCGGATCATCAAACTCCAGCACCTCTTCCCGCTCACTCAGCTCTCCAGGGGAGATATCCTCTGCCATCTCATGGATCTCCTTCCAGAGGAACATCCCATCCTGCGGAGTATCCCCAAGGAAGATCACATTCTTCAGGTACGGGAAAGTATCCGAATTGATCCGGCCCGGCCGCGATGATGCCGCCTCAGGGCAGGCCTCATAGAACATCCCGATGTAATCTGAGGTCTTGAACTGCCCCTGGATGATCAGGGTCTGCACCTCGGACTGCTTCAGGGCATACTCAAGCTCATAGGTCCGGTATGCCGGGTTGATGTTCACCATGATCGCACCGATCTTGGCTGTTGCGAACTGAACAATCACCCATTCCGCATAATTGAGCGACCAGATCGCCACACGATTCCCGCGCTCCACCCCAAGGGCCATCAGGCCGCGGGCAACGACCTCAACCTCTTCAAGGAATTCATGGTACGTATATCGGAGACCCTGGTGAACTGAGACAAGTGCCTCGTTATCCGGGTATTTTGCCGCGATCTGATTGAGCATTGCGCCAATCGTCTCTCCTCGCAGGGGTATCTCTGACACCCCGCATGTATAGCTGCCTTCCACCATTCCTTAAAACGTACCGGCTACTGAGGAAAAAAGATATCGAAATGCGAGTTCGCAATGTATAAATTACGATACATCCATTTATTACAAGACAGGATCGGGGTCGTGGCCTAGTCCGGTATGGCGACGGGCTCCAGCGGTCTTGGCGTATGATGAACAATCGGGTCTGCTGATTGATTGAGATGATGACCCGTTGGAGCGCTGATGCTGAAGTATCCGCTCATACGCTTGTCGGAGAGACCCGTCGATCGTGAGTTCAAATCTCACCGACCCCACCTTTCATTCTTCTGAAAAGCGCTTGTCATTTTATAGATCTTCGATCCATAGTTATGAGCAAGGCAGGAACTTTTGTATGTATTCAATAGGTGAAGCTTTAGTTGGCGATGGGCCCGAACTTGCGCACATCGACCTGTTAGTCGGAGACAAAAACGGGCCTGTAGGAACAGCATTTGCAAATGCACTCTCACAGCTCTCGGCAGGGCACACCCCTCTGCTCGCAGTGATCAGGCCAAACCTCCTGACAAAGCCCGCAACCGTCATCATCCCGAAGGTCACCCTGAAGAAGGGCGAACAGGTAAAAGAGATGTTTGGGCCTGTGCAGGCGGCAGTGGCAAAGGCCGTTGCAGACAGTCTCGAAGAAGGGCTCTTCAATGGCATCAACATCGATGATATCGTCATCATTGCAAGCGTCTACCTTGCACCGGATGCAGAAGACTACAACCGGATCTACCGGTACAACTACGGGGCCATGAAACTCTCACTCTCACGGGCATTCGAATCCTTCCCGGACGAAAAGACGATCCTCCACGAGAAGGACCGGGCAGCACACGGCGTCATGGGCTTCAAGGTCCAGCGGCTCTGGAACCCTCCATACCTCCAGGTTGCCATGGATCTCGTTGACATGAACCAGGTCGAGCGTGTCTTAACAGAACTTCCACAGAACGACCACCTGATCATCGAGGCAGGCACACCGCTGATCAAACAGTTCGGCCTCTCGGTCATCGGAGAGATCAGGAAGATGAGGCCAAACGCCTTCATCATCGCAGACCTAAAGACCCTCGACACCGGGAACCTCGAGACCCGGATGTGTGCAAATGCATCCGCTGACGCCGTTGTGATCTCCGGCCTCGCCCCCATCTCAACCATCGAGAAGGCAGTCCTTGAGGCACGGAAGACCGGCATCTACGCAGTCGTCGATATGCTCAATGTCGAATCACCATTAAACCTTGTAAAGGCGCTTGCCAAGATCAATGCTCTCCCGCATGTCGTTGAGATGCACCGTGCAATCGACGCAGAAGGAAGCGACTATGCCTGGGGTGACATCCCCGCAATCAAGAAGGCAGCAGGCGGAAAGATCCTTGTTGCAACCGCAGGCGGCATCCGCGTCAATGTGGCAAAGAAAGCACTCGCGTCCGGAGCTGACATCCTCGTCGTCGGCCGTGCCATCACCGCAAGCAAGAACATCCAGCACGCGGCAGAAGAGTTCCTCGAAGAGATTAATTCAGAAGAGATCGATCAGTTCCGTATCATGACGGACTTCTAAATCCCCATTTTGCAAAACCCCAAAAATCCTTTTTTTCAAGAATTGGCGCCTTAAACAAGAGGCACAAAGAGCTCCGGAAAATCATTACAGAATGAGAAAGGTTCAAAAAATAGCAGGAAATATATTCCCTAAAATGAGGGATAGTCCCTCACTTCACTCTTTAATCTCAACGAGGGTTACTTCAAAGACGAGCGTCTTTCCGGCAAGCGGGTGGTTTGCATCAAGCGTCACCATATCATCGGTGATCCCGGTGACACCCACTTCAATAACCTGATCTTCGCCGACCTGCACATGGAAGCGGTCGCCGACATTCGGGGTGATCTCAGGTGGGAACTGGTCCTTTGGCACCGGGAAAATGAGTTCTTCATTCCGCTCCCCATACGCCTGGTCTGCAGGGATCTCAAGCCGCCGTGACTCGCCGGCAACCATGCCCTCAACACCCTGATCGAATCCGGGGATCACCTGTCCGGCACCTATTTCAAACTCGAGCGGCTCACGTTCAAGCGAGGAGTCAAAAACCTCGCCATCTTCGAGCGTCCCTGTATAGTGGATAGACACAATGTCTCCAATTGCTGCTGCTGTCATACCTGAAGGCGTTTGGGTCGATATTATAAGTAAGAATCGGTCAGGAAACATCACTTCAAAGAGAAGAATAGATAATCGATGACCGCAATTCTCTCACTATGGAGAAGAATCCCCTGCTGGTGCAGCATACAACCGCCCATGATTACCGGGAGAACCCCTTCGATCTGGCAATCCTCCCGCTCGGATCGCTTGAGAGCCATGGCGGCCACCTCCCCTTTGCAACCGACGCCTATACCGCCGCCATCCTGGCAGAAGAAGTAGCAAAGCAGATACCGGGCACAGCCGTCCTCCCGGTCGTTCCCTACGGGGTATCCGAACACTACCGGGACTTTTCCTTCACCATCTCGCTCAGGTTCGAAACAGAGATCGCCATCATCGAGGATATTCTTGAATCTGTGTACCGCGAAGGAATACGAAAAGTCTTCATCTTAAATGGCCATGACGGGAACATTGCACCGATCGAGATCGCATCGAGAAAAGTAAAAGTCGCCCACCCGGAGATGAAGATCGCCACCCTTGGTGCCTGGTGGGAATCTATCGCCCCCCTCCTCCCCGACGGCTTCTTCGAGGTCTGGGGGGGTCTTGGCCATGGCGGCGAAGGAGAGATGTCGATTGGCCTTGCACTCTTCGAGGAGCTCTGCCAGCCTGAACATGCAGCAGGGAGAGTTCCCGGCCTCCCGGAATTTGGCGAGATCAAATGGCTCTTTTCTGAGATAACCGATACCGGCGCAACCGGCGACCCGACGAAAGGAAGCCGTGAAAAAGGGCTTGTTATGAAGAAGGTACTGGTAGATGCAATCGTTGCAATGCTCAGAAAACTCAATGAAACAGACTGGAGTTATGGGTACAGGTCCTGAGATCAGATTCCGATGCCGGGGTTGAGGAGCACTTCATCCCCGCATCCATGCAGCGAGACGGCAGCCAGCGCACCGATCACTCCCCGGCCGCCTGCAATCCGGATTCCCATCTCCGCAGCATAGCCTTGCGCCTCATCAAGACTGATCCGCTCGGTTCTCGCCTTTGCACCATAGGCGAGGAGACCCTCAGGCCGGGAGAGGCCGATCTTCACCGCAATCCCCCAGTGCGGCGATGAAGACTCCCCGGCAACAAACGAGACAGCCCGATCGATGATCACAGGCAGCTGTTCTTCGTCTGCTGCAAACTCGATCAGGCTGCATGAGTTGCCTGCCGTCTTCTCGTCGATCCCTGGCGAGAGCATCGCAACATGATGGGCAATCGGCATCACACCATCCATCCTGCCCAGGAGCTGGAGAAGGGCATAGGCAAGTGCAAATGTTGCCCCGCTCCCCTCCGAATCGGTATCATCAATCCCGATCGCAACAAGCCTGAGCGCTTTTGTATAGACATCCCCCTCGACGATATTGCCATTCCGACGGGTATGTACCGCCAGCACACCGCGCGCACGGGACATCATCTCGGTCAGGGAGTATGATGGCCCGCCAAACGACCGGATCGTCTGGACGATATGATCACCCTCCCTCCGGATCGCGACAACACTCACCGCAGGGAGGGGAGACAGGCCGACATCTGCTGCAACAGCGCCGAAACGCCCGCGTTCACGGAGAAGGGTGCCATCCCTTCTGACCGTGGAGAGGGCGCCGCCCGCACGGCCGTGGTGATGGCGGCAGAAAGCGGCACAGCCCGCGCTCATGCACTCATGGTAGATCTCGACGAGATCCTCATCACAGGTCGTGAAGATCCGTTTGCAGAGCGTCCGGGGAAGGGCGGTTCTGGCGACATACCGTGCAGGCTCCCTCCCTCTCCCGGGAGCGTCGAGAAGAATACATTCTTCCTGAACAAGCCGGTTCGTCCAGTCCTGTGCTGTTGTCCTCGGAATACCAATCCGGCGGGCGATCTGCCCGACAGTAAAAGAGCCTTCATCCAGCGTTATTCGACGCATCAGGGAGAGGATTTTATTCCTCTTCTCAAGCACCCCGGTCATAGGAATCCCTGATGAAGTTGAGATCGGCGAGGATCGCACTGGCTGTCGGGTAGGGGCCGGCTCCTTTACCGATAAAGGTCACCGGTCCCGCCAGATCGCAGCAGACTGAGATCGCATTGAGTGTCCCGTCCACAACAAGCGGATGATCAAGCGGGATCACGCGTGGCGAGACACGCACCTGGTTTCTCTCAGGCAGGATTTCACCGATCAGGCGGATCGTCGCACCTTCAGACTCGGCAAGGCTGAGCGCTTCGAGCGTGATCGAGTCGATCCCGGTGATATCAACATCTGATAGCCGGATATCCATTCCAAGAAGCGTATTTGCCAGGATCACGAGCTTGATTGCAGCATCGATCCCCTTCACATCATAGGTCGGATCCGCCTCGGCATACCCGAGATCGCGGGCCTCCTGAAGCGCCTGTGGATAGGTGAGCCCCTCATCCCGCATCCGGGTCAGGATATAGTTGCAGGTCCCGTTCAGGATGCCGTGGAGCGACCTGACTGTATTACCGGCAAGCCCATGCCTGAGCCCGGAGACGATCGGCACTGCACCGGCAACGGTCGCCTCGTACCCGAGCATCACGCCATTTATGTCTGCTAGCGCCTTCAGCTCATGGTATGCACAGGCGATCGGTCCCTTATTCGAGGTGACAACATGTTTTCCCATCGCAAGTGCAGATCTGATCGTCGAGAGGGCGGGCTCACCGGTCTCAGCATTCGTCGGGGAGACCTCAACAAGGATATCAAATGCACCTGATGAGAGAATATCAGCAATACCAATGCCTGCACTCCCGCAGAGTCCACTCTCCTCCTTCCGGGCGAGCACCTCAGGGAGATCGAGGCCGTCCTTGTTGATGCAGGCCGAACGCGAATCCGCAACAGCGGTGACGGTAAAGCCCGTATCAGCAAGCACTCGGGCAAGCCCCTGCCCGACCGCACCAAACCCGATGATCGCGATCCTCATTCCGCACCCCCGAGCGGTTCGAGAATGAGAATATCCTTCTGTGCCGCAACCTCGCGGAGGATCCGCACAGCATGGAGCATATCCTCCGGTGAGATCGCACGGATTGTGATCTTGGCAGTTGAAGGCTCATCGATTGCGGGCATCACCATGTGCAGTTCTGAAACTTCCGCAAAACCAGTCTGATCGATCCGGTCAACAGTATCGGTGAGATCGGTATGCATCAGGTGTCCGATCATAATCAGCGACTGCTTCTGGAGAAGGCGCTCCTTGCCGACCCGGATCACCCCGCATCCCCGTTCGCGAAGGGCATCGATGAGGGCATCAAGCTTCTTTTCGGGGAGCTCGAGTACGATATCCACCGTCAGGGTGTTCTCGGCAGTCGTCTGATCCCGCTGATGGATGATCGTAATGATATTCCCGCCGATATCCGAGATCGGTTTCAATGCGCCGAGCAGCTGGCCCGGAGTATCCTTCAACTCAAGCTTCATCGAGATCTGCAAGCTCATCCCACCTGTTTCTGTACTACTCGCCTGCTGGTGATAAGAAGGATTCGGAGATCAAAAAGGGGTTATTTCTTAGAGCCGGGAGCACCGACAACGATCGGGATCGAATCCGCTATCTCACCAAGCAGCTCACCGGGGAGGCCCATCACCATCTCGCCATCGGCAATCCCAGAGAACTTCCGTGAACCGTCACATCCAAGGGAGATATTCGGCTTTCCGCTCATGTACACCGTTGCAGTCGCATCGGAACAGACCGACTGGATCCCGGACATCTCAGAATAGATCCTCCCGCCCATCCTGAACAGAACGCTCTGAGCCAGTTTCAGCATCGAACGCGGCTCGGCTATGATCAGCACCACATGCGGCGTAAAAGGTGTCGATTCCAGTGGCGAATACAGTGTGGCATAGGTATCGCCGGAGGGGAGGTGCGGGACATTCTGGATTGTCCGGCGGCAGGCTGCCCAGCTCTCGTACTTACCAAGGGCAAAATAAAACTCGCCGGATTTGAGGGAGGAGGTGAGTTCCCGGAGCCCGAGCGCCCAGGCACCGCCCATACAGTTGTGTTTATTGGTGGTCGCATAGAAACACTTCCCTTCATTCCGTGCAAGTGAGACCATCTGGCAATGCCTCATCTGTTCGGCAGCCTCTTCCATCCCCTCCGGGATCTCCTTTTCTGATCCCGCCAGCTTAATCGCAACCGGGGAGCCTTTCAGGCCAAGTTGTTCTTTGAGCAGTGCAGATATCGCAGCAAAATCAAGATCGGTTCGCATCTGATCCATATTCGTTCACACTCCATTACTCTCTGCAAGACCCTATTTATCCATTCAACGATAAACCTGATGATCAGAGACGTCGCAGTTTCTGCTCGACTTTCTCAAAGAAAGTCCGTTCGCTTTTAATGAAGAGTGACGGCTCAGTCGATCTCGATACCCGGATCGATCCCGAGAAGCCAAGCGGCTCCACCTCAACCCCGTCGATAACAAGGTTTGCTGGCTTTGTGCTCTCAAGATGTATTTCGATCTGCCGGTCGGTCGAGATGATATGGGGCCGGGACGAGAGCATATACGGTGCGAGTGGGACCACAAGCACGCCATCGATCCAGGGATCAACGATCGGCCCTCCTGCACTCATCGCATACGCAGTCGAGCCGGTCGGTGTGCTGAGGATGATCCCATCGGCCCGGAATGTCTCGGCCACTTCCCCATCTATTATAATCGAGAACCGAAGCATCTTTGCAGGACGGGAAGTGACGATCAATGCCTCATTGAGTGCATCGCCGATCGGCCCGTGATCGCTCTCAAAAGAGAGGCGCATCCTTTTTTCCACAGGAAATCCCGGCTTGAGCGATGCGAGGAAGTCGAGTGCATGGCCCCGTTCGAGATCAGCGAGGAACCCGACTTCGCCCCAGTTCACCCCGATCACCGGGATCTGCACCTGCATCTTTGAGACTGCCCGGAGCACAGTTCCGTCTCCCCCGACTGCAACAACGACATCCGCCTGCCCAGGGAGATCGTCAAAGGAGACACCGCCGTCCAGCTTCAGAGTATCGGCAGTATCGCTTTCAAAGATCACCGTATGGCCGGCCTTCCTGAGCCCGCCTGCAAGACTGCCAGCAAACGCAACCGCTTCATCGCGATCGATTCGCGAGACGATGAAATACCGCATCCTTCACCTGAGATATTCGATCACTTTCCGGTGGATCACCGCATTCGTCGCAACCATACACCTTCCCGCTCTGACATCATCAGGGAAGCTGACCACACCACCATCCGGTGCCGATACAACTCCTCCGGCTTCTGTGCAGATGAGCATTCCGGCGGCTGCATCGGTGATCCTGAGCGTATTCCTGAGATCAACAAAACCATCTATCCGGCCGCAGGCAACATAGCAGAGTTCAAGTGCCGATGCACCAAAGAGCCGCCACCTCCGGATCTCACTGCCAAGCCGTATGATACGGAGGGGATCGAACTTCTTCCCGTACAGGCTCATCGCACTCGTATGCAATGATGAAACCGTGGATACGCTGATCGGTTGCCCGTCCAGGAATGCACCGCTGCCACGAGCCGCATAGAACTCCTCTCCCGAGGCAAGATCCATAACATACCCTTCACTCATCTGCCCGTCCCGGGCATATGCAAGGGAGAGGGCATAGAAGGGGATCCCGGCAACCGCATTATAGGTGCCATCGATCGGATCGAGATAGACCGTCCCCTCCCCACCGAAAAGATCAATTACCCCCGCCTCCTCGCTGATCACTCTCTGACAGATGCCCGCTTCCCTGAGATGATCAAGCACAAGCGACTCGGCAATATCATCAATCATCTCGGTCGGGGTCTGGTCAGCACCCATCCTGATCTCCGCTCCACCCTGCTCGGTACCGACAAGATCACGGATTGCTTCACGGAGCGTAGCCGAGATTGTGCGGCTTGCATCAAGGAAGGGATTGTCTGCCATCACTGCGTTGTCTTTATGTTCTTTAGATTCAATAAATTACTCCTGCGAGTATTCATTATGAAAGAACAGACAGAAGTTGGGAAACTTAAAGAAGGCCGCTACATGGTCATAGACGACGAACCATGCAAGATTCAGAGCATCTCCACCTCAAAACCCGGGAAGCATGGTGCCGCAAAGGCACGGATTGATGCGGTCGGGATCTTCGATGGCATGAAGCGCTCTGTTGTTTCACCGGTCGGAGCAAAGGTCTATGCGCCGATCGTCGAGCGAAAGAGCGCACAGGTTATCTCCATCGCTGCAAATACCGTCTCCTTCATGGATATGAAGGATTTCACAAACTTCGAGCTTCAGGTAGAGGATGCACAGCTGGCGCAGATCGAGCCAGGCAAAGAGATCCCCTATATCGAGTCCCTCGGTAAGCGGAAACTTGACATCTGAATATGCAATCCTTTTCAAACTCTCTTTTTGCCGATGCCGAAGCCTCGTATGAGGATGCCCGGTACGTGATATTCGGTGTTCCCTATGACGGAACGACATCATACAAGCCAGGCACCCGTGCCGCACCAAACGCAATCCGTGCGATATCATATAATTTTGAGCCGTTCATGCCGGAGTATGGAATCGAGCTCACCGGGGTTCCCTTTACCGATCTCGGAGATATCTACCCGGAGGTGGATCCAGAGACCGTAGCAGCCCAGGTTGAGGATACCGTCTCGATGATCCTCGCTGACGGCAAGGTGCCGGTGATGCTCGGCGGTGAGCATTCGATCACCATTGGCGCAGTGCGCGCTGCCATGCCGAAATGGTATGTCGTCTGTGACGCACATCTTGATTTTCAGGAGGAATACAGGGGATCCCGGTATAACCACGACTGTGTCTCTGCACGGATCCATGATCTCGGTATTCAGAATATCATCATCATCGGTGCGCGGAGCGGATCAAAGGAGGAATTTGAAGCAGCGGCACGCCACCGGGTCTATACCGCAGACGAAGTTCATGACCGGGGCATCGCAGCGATCCTCGACGAGGTGAAAGCCGCCATCGGGGACGATCCCATCTATCTCTCGATCGATGCGGATGCCGTCGACTCTTGCCTGACGCCGGGGCTTGGGACACCGGATCCCTTCGGAATCACCCACTGGGATCTCCGGTCGATCATCAGGGCGCTGGCCCCCCGTGCGGTTGCATTCGATTATGTCGAGGTGCTCCCAAACGATTCCGAACAGACCGCTGCAGTTGCCGCAAAGATGATCCGTGAGTTCATAGGCAGCCGTGAATACGGGCTTCTGAAGAGAGCGTGATGAACTGATGAGCCAGACTGGAAGAAACACGGATTTTGAAGTTCCGGGGACGATTGGAACTGTTGTTTACCGGTCTGAATCAAGACCTTTTTATTCTTAAAATTCCTTGTAAGAGTGGTGTCTTGTGAGTTTACGAGACTGGATTATTCCAAACGATCATGTATTCTATGATATCTTCGAGCAGCTCGCAGATACAACAACAGAAGCCGCCCGTCTCCTTGTCGATCTTGTTGACGACTATACCAATATCGAAGAGAAAGTCAGGAAGATAAAAAAACTCGAACACCAGGGAGATGCGCTGGCTCACCGTGCATATGCAGAGCTGAACCGGAGTTTCATAACGCCGCTTGAGCCGGAGGAGATCTCCCGGCTGACAACTGCTTTAGATGACACGCTTGATTTTGTCGATGGCACCGCCAGGAAGATGCTCACCTATGGAATCGAGGCGACAGACCCCTACATGAAGGAGTTTGCCAAGATCATCTACCTTCAGGCAGGCGAGGTCGCAACTGCAGTGAGGGAGGTCAGAAACCTGAAAAACCCCGAGACGCTTGAGAAGAAATGCATCGAGATCAACAGGCTCGAAAACCTTGCCGATGATGTCCTCGCCCACGCGATCACCGACCTCTTCGACAGTGAGGATGCAATCAAAATCATCAAGCTCAAGGGCATCTACGAGAGCCTTGAAGAGGCAACCGATAAAAGCGAGGATGCGGCAAATGTCCTTGCAGATATTGCAATCCGGCATTCGTGAGTATCTATGGAGCTTCTTATCATTGCGGGGATCGGACTTGCCCTCCTCTTTAACTTTGTAAACGGCTTAAATGACGCGGCAAACTCAATTGCAACCGTCATCGCCACCAAGGTGCTCACCCCGCTCCAGGCCGTCGGACTAGCCGCCTTTTTTAATCTCGTGGGCCCGTTCCTCTTCTCAACTGCCATTGCAAAGACGATAGGAAAAGGGATCGTCGATCCCGCAATACTCACTCCTTTTGTACTTGTCACCGGTCTCGTCGGATCGGTTTTCTGGGTCTTTTTCTGTTCTCATTTTGGCATACCGGTTTCAAGCAGCCATTCTCTTGTCGGGGGGATCATGGGTGCCGGGATCGGGGCGGCAGGCTTCTTTGCAGTGATCTGGCCGGACTGGCAGACCATCGCCCTGACAATAGAAATCGCACTCTTTGGCGCAGTGGCAGGCGCATTATTATTTGGAGCAATTGCATATTATGCAGGAGACAGAAAACCGGTCTATTTCGGTCTTGGCTCGATCATCGGGGTTGCGATCATCATACCTGTCTCGATGTTCCTTGAGATCGTCCAGATCAAGGGAATCCTGGCAATCATCTTATTCATCGTGGTCTCGCCAACCCTCGGGTTCATTGCTGCGTATGCATTCGC
The DNA here is from genome assembly GCF_024372745.1 of Methanocalculus taiwanensis. GTDB lineage: Archaea > Halobacteriota > Methanomicrobia > Methanomicrobiales > Methanocorpusculaceae > Methanocalculus > Methanocalculus taiwanensis. Next base: position 50,580 of record NZ_VOTZ01000003.1, on the reverse strand, counting down.
CGCCTTTATTATGAGATACCTGAGCAGGGCAGGCACACCGCAAAAGATGAATTACATCTTCAGGAAACTCCAGATCGTCTCGGCATCCTTCCACGCGATCGGGCATGGAAGCAATGATGCACAGAACGCAATGGGGATAATCACCGCCATACTCTTTGCAGGAGGATTTATCACGGTCTTTGAGGTGCCGCTCTGGGTGATATTCGCCTCCTGTGCCGCAATATCTCTCGGGACGCTCCTTGGAGGGTGGCGTGTCATCGACAAGCTGGCAAACAGGATCACCAGGATCACCCCTTACCAGGGGTTCTCTGCATCTACATCCGGAGGGCTCGTCTTATCAGCGATGACGATGCTCGGCATCCCGGTCTCGACGACCCACGCAATGAGCGGGGCAATCATGGGTGTTGGGACCACACAGGGATCGGCTGCGGTGCGGTGGGGAGTGGTACGCGAGATTATCATCGCCTGGATCATCACGATACCGGCAGCGGCTCTCGTCTCCTACTGCTTCTTTGCGATAGCCTCACCCCTTTTCTTCTGAATGGACAAAACGGCAGAGGTCCCGGATCACGCAGGTTTCACACTGCGGCTTTCTGGCAGGGCAGATCTCCCGTCCATGCCGGATCAACAGGTACGTGATATCGCCCCAGTGGGAACGGGGGAAGAGCGCAATCATATCCTGCTCGATTTTGTCCGGGTTTGCCGAGTCTGAGAACCCGATACGCTGCGCAAGCCGCCGGACATGCGTATCAACAGCGATCCCCTCATCGATCCCAAAGGCATGGTTTAAGACGATATTTGCAGTCTTCCTTCCGACACCCGGGATCGTCAGGAGCTCGACCATCGTAGCCGGTACTCTGCCTCCAAACCGCTCCACAATAGCCCTCGCCGCACCGGTGATATGCCGGGCCTTGGCATGGTAAAAGCCGGTTCTGTGGATGATTATCTCCACCTCCTCCAGATCCGCAGCGGCAAGAGATTCCGGTGTCGGGAACCGTGCAAAGAGAGACGGCGCAACCAGATTCACTGTCGCGTCGGTCGTCTGGGCAGAGAGGATCGTCAGGACCAGGCACTGGAAGGGATCCTGGAAATGCAGAAAATGGGTCTCCGTATGAGGATAGCGATCATTCAGGCGTGAATAGATAAGAAAAGCTGTCTTTGAGTCCATCTCAAAAATGGGGTAGCGCAGATTCGAACTGCGGTCAAAGCGTCCCAAACGCTCTAGGATGGACCAGGCTACCCTACTACCCCGTGACCTTACTAAATTGAGGTTCTATCTAAAAAAGGGTATCGTTTTATCCGCATCTCAGAGGGGGAGAACGGAATCCGGCTTCTCTGCAACAAGGGTGCCATTGAATGTCCCTACTTTGAGCGCAGTTACGATATCGCCGGGTTTTCTCCCATCCATCACGATGAAGGGGATACCACTCCGCTCAACGATTTTTGCTGCCACCAGGTCGACGATCATGTTCGATCCCGCGCCCATCCGCTCACGCATGATGATCTGGATCAGATCAGCCGGGGTGATCATCGAGAACCGCTCGGCCGATGCGTCCTTCCTGGGATCAGACGAGTAGATAGCGTCCACCGCCGTTGCATTTATCAGCAGATCTGCGCCGACCTCCTCTGCAAGGACTGCTGAGACCGCATCTGTCGTCTGACCGGGTGTCACCCCTCCCATGACGACGATTCTCCCATGGAGCGCTGCCTGCTTTGCCTCACGGTATGTTGCCGGGACAGTCGGATAGGCGGCATCACCGAGTGCCGCGATCAAAAGGAACGCATTCATCCGCGTCACCATGATCCCGAGTTCGTCTGCGGTGCCTTCATCAATTCCAAGGCTCCGGCAGACCGATATGTACCGGCGTGCCTCGCCTCCCCCTCCACAGACGCAGAAGACGGAATAGTCCTGCTGAATCTCCCGGAGCGCTGCCACCCATGCATCGAGATTATGTGACTCGAGTGTAGGTACAAGAACCGATCCGCCGACCGAGATAACTACCTTCTTCATGTTACCTTAAACATTTCATCATGGATCACATATAATGCCGCATTACACAGAGTGAAATACACAAGGGAACCGGGAGATTTGAGAGGCGATGATAGAAGCACGGATGTGGAAGAAGGAAGATGATGCGATACGATGCGGCCTCTGCCCGCATGGATGCCTGATCCGGGAGAGAGGACAGGGTATCTGCGGGGTTCGCGGGAACCGGGACGGAAGGCTCTATGCACTGACATATGGAAAGGTCGTCTCTGCAGCACTCGATCCAATCGAGAAGAAGCCGCTTTTCCATTTTCTCCCCGGAACCACCACCTATTCGCTCGGCGGGATTGGGTGCACCTTCCGGTGCCGGCACTGCCAGAACTGGGAGATATCACAGGCAAAGATTGACGAACTCCCGCTCCGTGAAATTCAGCCGGAAGAGGGTGTGGCACAGGCAGAGCGATCCGGTGCTGCCAGCATCACCTGGACCTATAATGAACCGACGATCTGGCATGAATATGCCCTTGATATGGGCAGAATAGGACGGAAACGCAACCTGAAGACGATCTATGTGACAAACGGCTACATCACCGAAGAGGCATTGAATGAACTATCACCGATGCTCTCTGCGTTCCGGGTGGATATCAAGGCATTTAATGACGAATTCTACAAACAGATCTGCGGGGGCCGCCTCCAGCCGGTACTGGATGCCACGATCCGCGCACACGAGCTCGGCATGCATATCGAGACAGTAACGCTGGTAATTCCCGGCTTGAATGATGATCCGGCCGAAATCGATACAATGATCCGCTGGGTGATCGAGCATCTGGGCCCGGAGACTCCGATGCATTTCACCCGCTACCATCCCGATTACCAGATGAATGATCCGCCCGCAACCCCGCTTGCCACTCTGGAGCGGATCTATTCCCGGGCACAGGAGCTCGGGCTCAAGTATCCATACCTCGGAAATATCCCCGGTTCACCTTATGAAGATACCCGGTGCCCCTCCTGTGGGGCGGAGCTGATCCGGAGAAGAGGATTTTCTGCGGATAATGTAGGACTTGATGGAGACCGGTGCGGACGCTGTGGTGAGCGGATACCGCTTATACTTTCATGAAACCTGAACCCCGGTTCCTGGTGGACCGGATGCTTGGCACCCTGATGAGGCACCTCAGGCTCCTTGGCTACGATACCGCAAGTGCCGACACTCTCCCGCCAGGCAACCCGAAGGAAGATACCAAACTCCTCCTCTGGGCAGAAAGGGAAGGGAGGATCCTCCTCACCAGGGATCGCGAACTCGCCGGGCGGGCCGGGGATCAGGGAGTCTATGTCCGTGAGAAGGAGATCCTCGATCAGCTCTCATTCCTGAAGGAGAGCGGGCTGATCGACCCCTCTGTCCGGCTGATCCGCTGCTCGATCTGTAACACGCTCCTCGAAGATGCTCCTGAAGAGGAGATCCGGGAGGCGGATTATGCTCCCGTCGATGAGAAAGGACACACCTTCCGCTGGTGCCCCTCATGCAGGCGACTCTACTGGATGGGGTCCCATACCGATGATATTATCAGGCGGATAGAGAGGCTTAATCACCGATCCGAAAATGCGCCCTGATTCTCCCAGTACTCATACTCGGACTTCCAGGCATCCCTGTTGAAGCGGACGAGCTCGATCATATGTTCCCGCCGGATCCGGTGCTCTTCTTCCTGCTCGGGATACTTCCGCTGCTCGCGTATGGCGGCTACGAGATCGGCCCCGAGTGCCTTTGCAGCCGGGATTTTCGCATCCACTGCACCGGGATCACCCATGATATCCACACCGACCGCTCCGACAGTGGTGCCTCCGAGCATCCTGATCACGCCGTTCTGGTACTCAGCCACCTCCTCTGCAAGCGCTCCCCCGGCAGTTGAGAGGCTGCACCCGTATTTCCCGGAGAGACGCTGGCAATGCACGGCATCTGCGAGGCGGTCAAAGAATGTTTTCAGCTGGGCAGTCACGGAATTGATGTAGACGGGGGAGGAGAAGATGATCCCGTCTGCTTCCAGGAATGGTATGTAAACAGATTCAAAATCATCGTCAAGGACACAGGCGCCGGTATTATAGCAGCTTCCACAGGCATTGCAATACCCGATATCCAGCTCGCAGATATCGATGGCGCTGGTTTTTGCACCTGCTTCTTCTGCACCCTCACAGGCGGCGAGAAGGAGCCGCCGTGTTGAGCTCTGGGACCCCCTCGGGCTCCCGTTGAATGCAAGGATCTTCATGAAGGAGAGATTCAGGTTCTGTCAATATAGAGGTTTGCATTCATTAATTATTTAAGTTGAAGGATGGAAGTACACTACCATCATGAAGAGAACCCATCTGTTATCTTTCGCAGACGCACTTGAAGATGGCATCCTGATTTCAGATGGGAATACAATCGCCTACGCAAACGATACATTCAGGAGGCTTGCCGGAGAGGGAAGTGATGGTTCCGGTACAGGCGAGATGATCCGATCCCTGCTCACGAAGAACGGGATTGTGGATCAGGCTGTGATTGCAGAGGTAATGGATGCTCTCACCTCAAAGATTCCGCTCAAGGGAAAGGAGCTCATGCTGCAATCGCCATCCGGTGAGCGGCACTGGTATGAACTCTCTGTCAGGGAGGTGGAAGGTGGCAGAACGCTCTGGTTCTTCCGGCAGATCACCCGATGGAAGCAGGCGGAAGCAAGGCTCAGGGAGAGCGGGGAGCAGTACCGCCTTCTCTTCCATGGGGGGAATGACGGAATCCTCGTCTATACCATCAGCAGAACAGGCGAGCCGGAGGCATTCATCGAGGTGAACGATATCGCCTGCGAGCGGCTTGGGTACTCGCGGGACGAGCTCCTCTTTCGATCCCCGCTTGATATCGTCCCTCCCGGGCGTGTGGGGAAGATCCTGAGGGAGGTGAAGAAGCTGCTGGTCTCGGATCAGATCCTCTTTGAGACCGAACAGGCGAGATCTGACGGATCCCTCTGCCCGGTTGAGATCAATGCCCATGGGATGATGCTCGGCGGCAGAAGGGTGATCGTCTCCATCTCACGGGATATAACCGAGCGGAGACGGAACCTTGAGATCAAACAGGCGGCATACCGCCAGATCGAGGAGAATATCGAACAGTTCGCCGTCCTCGGTGACCATATCCGAAACCCGCTCACCGTGATCCTCGGCTATGCAGGATGCGGGGATGAGGCGATCGCAGAAGAGATCCGTTTGCAGGTGGAGATCATCCGTGGCTACCTCGACCAGCTTGACCGGGGATGGATCGAGTCTGAGAAGGTGAGATCATTCCTGAGGCGCCACGACCGTTGACAGCATCTCTATACCTAATACCACCCATGATCAACAGGTACACCACTGATGAAAGACCTCATTGTTCGTGGAGCACGGGAGCATAACCTGAAGGATATCACCGTTATCCTCCCGCGGGACCAGCTGATCGTTATCACCGGCGTCTCCGGTTCAGGGAAGTCCACGCTCGCCTTTGATACTATCTACGCAGAAGGGCAGCGGCGGTATGTCGAATCCCTCTCGGCATATGCCCGCCAGTTCCTTGGCCAGATGAATAAGCCCGATGTCGATGCAATCGAAGGGCTCTCCCCCGCAATATCGATAGAACAGAAGACAACCTCGAAGAATCCGAGGAGCACCGTTGGAACCGTCACTGAGATCTATGATTATCTCAGGCTCCTCTTCGCACGGGTCGGAGTGCCGCACTGCCCGGAACACGAAATTGCAATCGAGTCCAGATCCCCGCAACAGATCGCAGACGCAATCGCGGCACAGGGGAGCGGGATGGTCACCATCCTGGCACCGGTCGTCAGGCAGAAGAAGGGGACCTATGCAAAGATCATAAAAGATCTCGATTCTGAAGGCTTCTCCCGCGTCAGGGTGGATGGGATCATCCACAGGACCGACGAGGAGATCCCGCTTGAGCGGTACGTGAAACATGACATCGAGATCGTCATAGACCGGCTGGATCCAGCCGAAACCTCCCGGCTCGCAGAGGCATGCGAGACTGCCGTGAAGCGATCAGGTGGGCTTGTGATTGCATCCTTTGAGGACGGGGCAGAAGAGACCTACTCTGCCACGATGGCATGCCCGATCTGCGGCTTCTCGGTAGAAGAGCTCCAGCCCCGTTTCTTCTCATTCAACAGCCCGTTTGGGGCATGCGAGACCTGCAATGGGCTTGGATTTCAGATGCGTTTTGATCCGGACCTCATATTACCGGATAAGAACCTGAGCATCGCAGACGGCGCGGTGGCATTGTACCGGAACTACCTTGACGGGTACCGGATGCAGTACCTCGGATCTGTTGCAGAACATGCAGGGTACTCGATCCATTCACCGATCCGGGACTTAACCGATGCGCAGCTCCATACCCTGCTCTATGGGTCAGACGACCAGATCCGGTTCTCGATGAAGATGAAACGGTGGGATGCCGAATGGTCGCATAAAGGCGCCTGGGAGGGGCTGATCCCCCAGTCGGAACGGCTGTACCGGGAGACGAAGTCCGAGTACCGGCGGGAAGAACTTGAGAAGTTCATGCGGGTCACCCCCTGCCCCTCCTGTGGAGGCTTGCGGCTGAAGAAGGAGGTGCTCGCTGTGAAGATTCATGGATACTCGATAGCGGATGTAACCGACCTCTCGGTTGGAAAAGCACTCGCCTTCTTCACCGATCTCCCTCTTACGCCAAAAGAGGAGGAGATCGCACGGCAGGTGAAAAAGGAGATCCGATCCCGCCTCCTCTTCCTTGAACGGGTGGGATTGTCATACCTCACCCTCTCCAGGAACGCTGGCACCCTCTCGGGAGGCGAAGCACAGCGGATCCGGCTTGCCACCCAGATCGGATCAAACCTGATGGGCGTCCTCTATGTGCTGGACGAGCCCTCAATCGGCCTCCATCAGCGGGACAACCACCGCTTAATCGAGACCTTAAAACATCTCCGGGATCTCGGCAACACCGTCCTCGTCGTCGAACATGACGAGGATACGATCAGGCATGCAGACTGTATCGTGGATATGGGGCCGGGTGCAGGGATCCATGGCGGCGGGATCATCGCGCTTGGCTCCCTTGACGATATCATCAACGCAGACGATTCCCTCACCGGCCAGTACCTCTCAGGAAAGATCACGATCCCGGTTCCAAAAACCCGCAGAGCGATTGGCCCCTGTATCAGGCTCACCGGCTGCACCGAGCATAACCTGAAGGATATCAGCTGCGAGATCCCGCTTGGCCTCTTCACCGTCATCACCGGAGTCTCGGGATCCGGGAAATCGACCCTCATCTACGAGACCCTGTACCCGGCACTGATGAATACGATCCACGGCTCCCGGAAGGATACGGGCGTTTTTCGATCCCTCACGGCAGACGAGGAGATCGACAAGGTGATCGTGATCGACCAGAGCCCGATCGGGCGGACGCCCCGGTCCAATCCCGCCACCTACACGAAAGTCTTTGACGAGATCAGGAAGATCTTTGCCGAGACGAAAGAGGCGAAGATGCGGGGATACAAGCCGGGGCGTTTCTCCTTTAATGTCAAAGGCGGCCGGTGCGAGGCATGCCAGGGGGACGGCACCATCAAGATCGAGATGCACTTCCTCCCCGATGTCTTCGTCGAGTGCGAGGAGTGCAAGGGAGAGCGGTATAACCGTGAGACGCTGGAAGTCCGGTACCGGGGGAAGACGATCGCGGATGTCCTCGCAATGAGTGTCGAAGAGGCTCGGAACCTCTTTGAGAACATACCGGCAATCAGGCAGAAGCTTGAGACCCTCTGCCGGGTGGGGCTTGGGTACATCAAGCTCGGCCAGAGCGCCACCACACTCTCCGGCGGTGAGGCGCAGCGGATCAAGATCACCCGCGAACTTGCAAAACGGGCCACAGGCCAGACCCTCTATCTCCTGGATGAGCCGACAACCGGCCTCCACTTCCATGATGTCAGCAAGCTGATCGCGGTGCTTGACGATCTTGTGGAAAAAGGGAACACGGTTGTTGTGATCGAGCATAACCTGGATGTGATCAAATCCGCAGACCACATCATCGATCTGGGACCCGAGGGCGGGGATGGCGGTGGGGAGATCATCGCAGCAGGGACGCCTGAAGAGATCGCCCGTGTACCGGAGAGCCATACCGGCCGGTTCCTCGGGCCATTGCTTGAACAATGATCGATACCACCATTATTCCCGAGGAGCCGGGATCGTACCTGTTCAGGGATGAATCCGGCACTGTCATCTATGTCGGCAAGGCAAAGAACCTCAGGAAGCGGGTGCAGAGCTATTTCAAGAAGAAGGGGCTGGATCCAAAGACTGCGGTGCTGGTTGAGGCGATCAGGTCAGTTGATTTCATCGCCACAGTAAATGAGACAGAAGCTCTTATTTTAGAGAACACGCTGATCAAGCGGTATCAGCCGAAGTACAACATCGACCTGAAGGATGCAAAAAGCTTTGCGTTCATTCATATCTCAGATAATCCATTCCCCAGGATAGGAATTGCCAGGAAGATGGGGATGGAAGGGAGGTACTTCGGTCCCTTCGTCTCAGCCCGTGAGCGTGATCGGCTGCTGGCGATGGTGAAGAAGATCTTCGGCCTCCGTTCATGCAGGCGGCTCCCAAAACGTGCCTGCCTCCGGTACCATATCGGCACCTGCCCTGCACCCTGCATCGGGAAGATATCAGAAGAGGCATATGCAGAACGGGTGCGGCAGGCAGAAGAGGTCTTAAAAGGCAGGACAAAAGAGCTGATCGCTGATCTGAACGATGAGATGGAGCGGCTATCAGGAATCTGCGAATTTGAGTCTGCGATTCTGATCAGGGAAACTATCTGCGCCCTTGAACATCTCGCCGGAAGGAGGATGGCTGCCCGGAAGTTCGCAAGCGAGGGGGACGTGATCCAGTACCGGATCACAGGCGGCGAGGTCTTCCTCCTCCTCTTCCACCAGAGAAACGGGACACTGGTCGAAAAAGAGGAGTTCCGGTTCAATGAGGCACCCGGTTTCCTCTCCGAGTTTCTTGTTCAGTATTACAGCGACCACGAGGTGCCGGGGGAGGTGATCCTCCCTGAAACAGTGGATGAGGCAATCGCCGCGTACCTGGCAGCACTCCGGGGGAAGAGCGTTGCCATAACCGTCCCGAAGCAGGGGGCAAAGCGGGAACTTCTGAATCTGGCTGCAAAGAACGTCGATCTCACCTGGTTTGCGGGGAGCGAACGGGTGAAGGCACTGAGGAGGGCACTCAGGCTGGCATCTGATCCCGAGGTGATCGAGTGTTTCGACATCTCCCACCTCTCTGGCACCGCCGCTGTCGGGGGGATGGTCAGGTTCGTCGGCGGGAAGCCGGATAAACGGGGGTACCGGCGGTTCTCCCTGAAGAGCGCCGTCGGAGGGGATGATCCCGGATCGATCCGGGAGGTGGTTTCGCGGCGGTACTCCCGCCTGATCGCAGAAGACGGGGAGCTGCCCGATCTGATCGTGATCGATGGCGGGAAAGCCCAGCTCTCGGCTGCATATGCAGAACTGAACAAGCTCGATCTCAATATCCCCGTCATAGCGCTTGCCAAACGGGAGGAGGAAATCTATCTCCCAAAACTCCCCTACCCCCTCCCGGTGCCATCTGATGATCCTGCCTCACTCCTCATCCAGGAGATCCGGGACGAGGCGCACCGGTTCGCCGTCAGTTATAACAGGATCAAGCGAAGAAAGAAGGTGATCCCATGAACTTCACCCTCCACGCAGACTTCAAGCCTGCAGGCTCACAGCCCGATGCCATCAGGGGCTTAACCAGTGGTTTCTCTGAGGGGATGGCAAAACAGACCCTCCTCGGAGTGACGGGATCAGGGAAGACCTTCACGATCGCAAACCTGATCACAGAGCTTGGGATGCCGACGCTCGTGCTTGCGCATAACAAGACGCTGGCAGCACAGCTCTATAATGAGTTCCTTGACTTCTTCCCTGAGAACCGGGTGGAGTATTTCGTCTCCTACTATGACTACTACCAGCCTGAGTCCTATCTCCCACGGAAAGACCAGTACATCGAGAAAGATGCGGATATAAACCCGAAGATCGAGCAGATGCGCCTCTCTGCTACCGCCTCACTCCTCTCGCGGAACGATACCATCATCGTCTCCTCGGTCTCCTGCATCTACGGCCTTGGAAATCCCGAGCATTTCCAGAACCTCGGGTTTGAGCTCCGGTGCGGTGAGAAGGCAAGGCAGCGGGAGATCATCGAGCGGCTGGTCGAGATCCAGTTCGAGCGCAACGACACCGAACTGATGCCGGGGAGGTTCCGGGTGCGGGGCGATACCATCGAGATCATCCCCGGCTACTTCAACGATATCATCAGGATCGAGCTCTTCGGCGACACGGTCGACCGGATCTTTGAGATCGAGAAGACGAGCGGCCGGCGGCTCTCCACAATGGAGTACTTCCATATCTACCCCGCCCGCCATTTCGTCACCCCCGAAGACGAGCGGAAGCGGGCGGTTGAATCAATCCGTGCCGAGCTTGACGAGGTGCTCCCGACACTCGGGATGATCGAGGCCCACCGGCTCCGCCAGCGTACCCTCTTTGATATCGAGATGATCGAGGAGACCGGGAGCTGCAAGGGGATCGAGAACTATTCCCGCCATTTTGACGGGAGATCCGCCGGAATGAAGCCGTACTGCCTCCTCGACTATTTCCCAGGTGATTTCCTCCTGATCATCGACGAGAGCCACCAGACCCTGCCGCAGGTGCGGGGGATGTTCAATGGCGATTATGCACGGAAGAAGAACCTGGTCGAATACGGGTTCCGCCTCCCAAGCGCATATGATAACCGCCCCCTGAAGTTCCATGAGTTTGAGGAGTACATGAAACATGTCGTCTTCGTCTCGGCAACGCCCGGAAGCTACGAAGCAGAGCATGCGGAACAGGTGATCGAGCAGATCATCAGGCCGACCGGCCTTGTCGACCCGGTGGTGGAGGTCAGGCCGATTGAAGGGCAGACAGAGGATCTGGAGAAGGAGATTCTCCGCACCATCGAACAGGGCGACCGGGTGCTGGTCACGACACTCACCAAAAAACTCGCAGAGGAGTTCACGGATTACTTAATCGGGAGGGGCATTAAGACCCGGTACCTCCATTCCGAGATCATCACGCTTGAGCGGACCGAGATCATCAGGCAGCTCCGGCTCGGCACCTTTGATGTGCTGGTCGGGATCAACCTGCTCAGGGAGGGGCTTGATATCCCCGAGGTCGGGTTCGTCGGTATCCTGGATGCAGACAAGGAAGGGTTCCTCAGAAACGAAAAGAGCCTGATCCAGACGATTGGAAGGGCGGCACGGAACGCCAACTCCCGTGTTGTCCTCTATGCAGACAAAATGACCGACTCGATCAGGCGGGCGCTTGCCGAGACAGAACGGAGGCGGAAGCTCCAGCTCGCATTCAATGAAGAGCACGGGATTGTGCCGGAGACGATCAGAAAGCCGATCCGGGAGAAGGAGGTCGAGGGTGTAGAGCTTGCAGAGATCCCGCAGGACGAAATTCCAAACCTTATAATTCAGCTCGAGTCAGAGATGCGTGCCGCTGCCGAATCACTTGATTTTGAGCATGCCATCGAGCTGCGGGAGCAGATCCGGAAGGCAAAAGAGAAGATGAGGTGATTTTGGCTATTCGCCGGAATAGGTATCACTCTTCTTCTCTCCATCCTCTTCAGGGATGATGATTAAGGCGAGGATATAGAGGATGATGCCCGGAAATGCCGGGATGAATGAAAGGACGATCCAGCCTATCCTGACGAGCGAGGGATCCCATCCATAGTATTCTGCAATCCCTCCGCATACGCCAGCCAGGAGCCGGTTTGTCTTTGATCGTGTCAGACGCTTCTCTTCAGCCATTGTCGGATCAGAATGGTTGCTCTTCTCTCTTGTATCTTTTCACGGCATCATACACCATGGCGGCTGCAGATCGCTATTAAGGAAAAGAGGATCACCGGAGGGGATAGATCCCCTCGTCCCGTGCATACCCGATATCAATCAGCCGGTACTCTTTGGCATCGGGATTCTCGAAGTCATTGAATAAATCCCAGTCTTTCCCAAGCTGCTCATTACCATAGGCAACCGCCTCTCCGAATTCATAGTCGCCGATCATCGTCGTCTCAAGTGCTGTGAGATCATCGGGGTTGAGGAGCGGGAGTCCGTCCGGATTCTCATAGCCGGGGGTGTTTGCAGGGCTGGGATCATGTTTCCATGCTACATAGGCGTGGGTGGGGAGGGAGATGATGTATGCATCGATACCCATTGCTTCGAGGGCTGATGCAAAGAGAACAGATCCATCCACGCAGTTTGCGGATGTGGAACGGAGTGACTCTTCAGGCGTGTTCACCCGCTGGACATACCCCTGGGTTCCGAAGCTAACCGTCATGTCAAGGTACCGGACATCATAGGTGTATCTGAGGGCATTATAGACCGCCTTTGCATGGAGGCCGGTATGAATATACCATGCCTCATCCGGAAGGTCGCCGAACTGGTACCCGGCAAGAGTCCTGGAGAGGCCGAGTGTTTCGTACATCGGATCATAGGCAGGATCCACATACTCCTTTGACGCAACCAGCAGTTCACGCACCGCCGGTGCCTGTGGTGTGACAAAGACGGCGATATATTCGGTCGTATCGATGCTGCCACCCTCACCATCTGAAATCTCCCAGACCATCGTATCCATCGGGTAGACTTCGATCGGGGCGGTCCCTTCCTCAATAATCTGCCAGTAATCCCCGTCCCATTCCTCGACAACCCAGGCGAGGTTAAAGAGGGTGGTTGTAGTGATCGCCCGGACTTTCTCCTCGTTGAGGACGATCATCACATCGAGCTCGACCGTCTCATCCGGAGGAATCTCAACAGTTGTAATGGCCTTTGAGCTGTACTCGTCATACCAGGCAGATGCCCGGATGATCCGTTCATCAGTGCCGTAATTCGTGAGTGTGAAGGTGATATCGGATATCCCCTGCGAATAGAAGCTTGTGTGGAAGGCAAGGGGATAGGGTTCGCGGATAGCTATCTGATCCCCGGCTTCTTCTCCGTAATCAGCGATGGATGTACAGCCCAGTGAGAGCGCAAAAAGGGCGATAAGGGCTACAGAAAGGATGCGATACATATTTTCCTTTGAACGGGAGTGGTAATAGAACTGACGAAGCACAATCCGGTCTTCCATATCCTCAGGATAAAAAAATGGGTAAAAGAAGAGTTATCTGATGCTTAACCGACCATTACCTCAAGGGTGAATGTATCAGCTGGCTCGCCATCTGCTTCCCAGGGCCGGATGTACTTCCCTTCAACCACGTATTCACCGGGTTTATCCCCCTGGATAAGCCAGACATGCGTGCCGGGAGCACCCATCAGTTCGGTATCGGGGGCGATGAACTCATCGGAGACGAGGGTGAGCCCCTCGGGAACGGCCATATCCCAGGAGTACCCGGTCGTCGGGTTCTCGACAAGCGTAATTTTGAACTGCATTCCTGGATCAAAGCCGATCATACCGCCATTGTTTGTCTCATCAACCTCAAGTACCCGTGAAACAGGTGCCGGGGCCGCGTCTGCCTCAACAATGATCGTCAGGGTGAAGGTCTCTGCCGGCTCGGCATCTGTCTCCCAGGGACGGACATACTTTCCTTCAACTGTGTAGGTGCCTGGAGCGCCAGCCTCAAACTCCCAGACATGCATGCCGGGGGCTCCTGCCATTTCGGTCTCCGGGGCGATGAACTCATCCCTCTTCAGGGTGAGCCCCTCGGGAACGGCCATATCCCAGGAGTACCCGGTTGTCGGGTTCTCGACAAGCTTGATCTGGATAAACTCGCCGGTCCAGAAGGTATAGGATTCTCCATTATTGGTTGCATCAAACATATGCAGCGATACTGGCGGTGCCGGGGTTTCCGGCGGTGCCTCTGGCTCTTCAGCCACACAGCCCGCTGTTACGAGCAGAGCTGTGGCTATCAGCAGAATTAAGAGAGCGTTCCTGATCATCAGTTCACACCATTACAAAAAATGTCATTGAATGGTATAACCTTACTGGTTGTAAATCGTTATTTTTCTGGAACAGGAAGTATCTCAAAGGTGCAGCAGGGATCCCCGGCTGCATAGCACTCCCGTTCCAACGCTTCCATCGGCCTGCCGGACTGCCGGGAGAAGAGGAGGGAGAGGAGGCCGGAATCAAACGAGCATGCAGGTTTGCCGAGGAATGGGAGTTCGACGCATTCAAAGCAGTCATAAATCGAGAAATAGATTGGATCGAGCGTCAGATTTTCTATATTGCCGAGATGGTGCTGCTCCCAGAAACCGGCAAGGTTCGTGCAGAATCCATCCATATCCTTTGCCGCAAGCGCCGGGTAGATGGCATTACCGACTGTTTCACCAGCTCGTTTCAGGAGCGGATCAATCGAGATCCCCTCCATCAGGAGGGAAACACGGAATGTCCGGTAGACGAGCCGGTAGAATGCAAAAGGATCGACTGCCCCCTCCCGGTAATCAAAGGCATAGTCGCTGATCTCATCTGCGATCCGATCCCCGGGCGAGAGTTCGCCGATGAAGTGGGATGTTAAAAAGAAGTATTTCTTCCGTTCATCATCATCCCCGGGACGGGAACCTATGATCCCCTCGTCGACAAGGGCGGAGAGATGTGCGGAGACGGTCGATTTGGCCCGCCCGGAAGATGAGACGATTGATTCAAAACTCATCTCACCACCTTCAAGGAGCTGAAGGATATGCCGTCGTACGGGATTGCGCACAGCCCGCACGCCGGTTGCGGTTCCAAACAAAGATAGATCCGATCTCCCAATAGCCCTCATATGGTATTCCTGTAGTATAGAAGATCGTACACAATTATATATTGTTCGCTTATTTGAGAATAATCGATCATATCTTATACTTCAGGAGGGATCTCTTCTCTATGGTGCAGATCTATTCGGTCACGGAAGGGAGGCTCATCGATCAGGAGCCAATAGAAAAAAGTGAGAGCACATGGAAAGCTATACTCGATCCGATCACCTTTGAAGTGGCACGGAGAGGGGGAACCGAGCCGCCGTTTACCGGAAGATACCACAACTGCCATTTGAATGGGATATATCTCTGTGCCTGTTGTGAAACTGATCTCTTCTATTCTGAGGATAAATTTGATTCAGGTACCGGATGGCCGAGTTTCACAAAAGCCGTTTCAGAAAACAATATCCACATTAAGGTGGACAGATCAGCTGGTATGATCAGGGACGAGGTGCTCTGCGCCCTCTGCGGTGCCCATCTTGGTCATGTCTTCAATGACGGCCCACCTCCGGCGGGTCGGCGGTTCTGCATGAATTCAGCCTCACTCAGGCTGAGATCCAAATAGGCGGTTTATAAATAGTATAAAATATCTACTCTATGTGGATACCTCATGTCTGCAACAGATAGTTGTATGGGTCTGGCCCTTGCATTCGTAGCAGACAACTTCTTTTTCTTCTTTAGATAGGGAGACCGCTGTATTGTTCGGTCTCCCGTGCAGTTGCTGAGGTACCGGAGGTTATCATTATGTTTGGTATTCCTGATCCCTACATCTGGATTGCATATCTGCTTGCAATTGGCTTCGCAGGCTTGTGTGTACTGTATGGTTTGTTGAACTGGAACAACGGAGACGCAGAACATGGCAGTTGATGTATTAACCCTCTCGATTGTGGTTGCGATCTATTTGCTCCTGATCGTCGGAATCGGGTACTATGGGTACAAGAAGACGAAAGTAGCCGAAGACTACATGGTTGCCGGAAGAAACACCCATCCGGTTGTCATCGCGCTCTCGTACGGAGCAACCTTCATCTCAACATCAGCAATTGTCGGGTTCGGGGGTGTGGCGGCAAACCTCGGCATGGGGCTGATCTGGCTCACCGTCTTAAATATCGGGGTAGGTATCTTCATCGCGTTCGTCTTCTTCGGAAAGAAGATCCGTGAAACCGGGAAACGGCTCTCCGCGTACACATTCCCTGACCTGATGGGAAAATGCTACAATTCCCCGT
Source organism: Methanocalculus taiwanensis (assembly GCF_024372745.1). Classification (GTDB taxonomy): domain Archaea; phylum Halobacteriota; class Methanomicrobia; order Methanomicrobiales; family Methanocorpusculaceae; genus Methanocalculus; species Methanocalculus taiwanensis. Next base: position 34,577 of record NZ_VOTZ01000003.1, on the reverse strand, counting down.
TCCTCCAGTACATTAGCGGCATCATCATCATCCTCTCGATGCCGATCTACACCGCCGCCATCCTGATCGGCGGAGCCCGGTTCATTGAGGTCACGCTCTCAATCCCGTACGAAACAGCACTCCTCGGATTTGCCTTGATCGTCGGGGCATATGTCGTCTTCGGAGGGCTCATCGCCGTGATGCATACCGATGCATTGCAGGGTGCGATCATGCTGATCGGTATGACCGCGTTATTGCTCCTCACCTATATCCATCTTGGTGGTGTCGTGGCAGCAAATACCGCACTCACCAATATGGCACACCTTGTTCCAGAAGGCCTTGCTGCTGCAGGGCATACCGGGTGGACGTCAATGCCGACCTTCGGATCCCCGATATGGATGACGCTTATCACCACGATGGTGCTCGGTGTCGGTATCGGTGTGCTTGCCCAGCCGCAGCTGATCGTCCGGTTCATGACCGCAAAGGACGACAAATCACTGCACCGTGCAACCCTGATCGGCGGCCCCTTCATCCTGATGATGACCGGTGTGGCATTCACCGTCGGAGCACTGACAAACGTCTACTTCTACCAGCAGAGCGGACAGATTGCGGTGACTGCCGCCGGCGGCAATATCGATTCGATCATCCCGCTCTTCATTACACAGTCGATGCCGGATGTCTTTGTGATCATCTTTATGCTGACACTCCTCTGTGCGGCGATGTCTACCTTAAGCTCGCTCTATCATACGATGGGAACCGCCCTTGCCTGTGATGTCTGGGGCCGGGGACGGGAGTGTGCATTGTCACTTACCGCAAACAAGCGGGGCATCATGATCATGATGGTCATCTCCATCTTAGTTGCCTTCCTGCTGCCCGGCAGCATCATCGCACGGGCAACCGTCATCTTCATGGGGCTCTGCGCATCGGCCTTCCTGCCCGCATTTGTAAACGGGATCACCTCGAAATCCCCCTGCGTCATCGGTGCAAAGGCATCGCTCCTCGCAGGAGCCTTCGTCTGGTTCATCTGGACGGTCTTTGTGCATGCAGCCGAATCAAGTGTCCTTGGACTCTCCCAGTTCATCTTCGGTGTGCCATCCATCCTCAGCCAGCCCTGGAGTGCCTGCAATCCGCTGGTGATCGCCCTTCCGGTATCACTCATCGTGATGGTGCTCTTCCAGATCCGGCACAACCGGAGAATGGCCTGACCATCACCTCTTTTTTCGCTCTTCGTTCTTCTGGTGCGGTGTGCAATAGGGAGCGAGTCATTCATCCGGCTATCGGGTGTTCGAATCATGCATTCGGATCTGTTCATTCAGATGCTTCGCAGGGAGGTTGAACGGGTAACCGCAGATGCTGCGCGGGAGGGGCGGGAATGCTTCAAACGACCCAATTGGAGTTGCGGGGCGGCTCTTTTTCATCTGTGGTACGGCTCGCCCCGGATGATCCGAAATCCCCGGTATACCTGTTCAAGAAGAAGAAGGCGGGCCATTGTATGAGTAAACGTCATCTCTGATAGCGAGAGAATGAGATCGGCACGGGCACGCACCTCTTCAGACAAGCCGTCTGCACCACCGATACAGAACGCAATATCACCTCTTCCGGAGATCTCGTGGTTTCGGAGGAGAGCGGCAAATGTCTCGCTCGGCATCATACGGCCGGCGGGATCGAGTGCGATAAAAAGAGCGGGATCCTTTGCTGCTGCGAGGAGAGAGGCCCCCTCTTTCCGTATAGCAGAAGGCTGTTCGCCAGCTGAAGAATATTTCTGATCCGGCACCTCGGTGATGGTGATGGTGGCATAGGGAGAGAGGCGGCGGATCAGATCCGCAATCCCCTCCTTCTGCCAGTTCTCTTTCACCTTCCCAACAGCAATTATCCTGATCTGCATAGGTCAGAGATCGGGATCGATATCAAGGGCGCGTGAGAGGCAGCCCAGTGCCTCCTTCCGCTCGCCGATGCTGTCATAGATCCTGGATTTCTGGTACCAGGCGAGTGCATGCCCAGGATCCTCCTCTGTGACATGATCGAAACAGGACATCGCCTGCTCCTTCTTCCCCACATAATTCAGGACAAGCCCCTTGCAGTACCAGGCATTGATCTCATTCTGGGAGAGGTCGAGTGCACGGTCATATGACTTCAGCGCATCATTGTACCTGCCAAGGGCTACCATGATCGAACCCCGTGCACTCCAGAGCGGCCCGTTCTTCGAGTCGATGGAAAGGGCTTTTTCATACAAGTCAACCGCTTCTCCGAAATGCCCGAGCCGCTCTGCGATTGATCCACGGCGGATGATCGCTGCCACATCATCCGGATGTTCAGCCAGGATCTGGTCATAGGTTCTGGCTGCTTCACGATACTTGCCCAGATGCGTCAGAAGCGAGCCGATCGAATAGATCGTCGAAGTAAGAGTTGGCTCTGCCTTCTGGAGATCTGAGTAGATCCCAACCGCTTCATGGTATCTTCCGGAAGATTCGAGTGCTGAGGCATAACCACGTATAAGCTGATGATCGTCCTTCCTGACCCTGAGGGCACGTGAGTAGCTGTCAATCGCCTCCTCGTACTGCCCCATACTGAGGAAGAGGGAGGCAGAGAACCTGAGATACTCGATATTGTCGGGATCTTCCCCGATGAGCGTCTCGATCTGCTGGAGTGCCCGCTCACCATCGCCGAGGAGTGCGAGCACCCGTGCATATGCAAAGGGTGCTCCCGGAAGGTCTGCTGCTTTATGATATGCTTTCCCTGCCATCCTGAGATCCCCGACTGATTCTGCAAGGCTGCCAAGCTCGAACCAGGTGGCGAGATCACGCTCCTCTTTCTGGAGATATTCTGAGAGGGCATCGCATGCCTCTTTCCATTTGCCTGAGAGCATGAGTGCCCGTGCCCGGCCCCGGTATACCTCTGAGGGGGCATCTTCAGTTGCGATGGCCCGATCATATGCCCGGACCGCATGTGCATATTCGGAGTCGGCAGTCAGGACATCACCCATCGCTTGCCAGATCCGTGCGTCATCGGGATGCACTTCACCGGCATGCTTTAAGTGTTCGAGCGCCTCCTTCCGGGCATCCACCTTCATGAGCGCATCGGTTGCAGCGATGAGCAGCAGCGGATCGTCCGGTGTTTCACGGAGAGCTTTTTGGTATGCATCGGCTGCCTCGGCCGATCTCCCAAGAAGGGTCATCAGCTCGCCGAGCCGCCGGTTCATCATAGGGATATTCGGGTGCTGCCTGGTAATGGCAAGGCAGATCTCTGCTGCGTCATCCGGCCGCCCGAGCCGTGAGAGGATACCTTCCATTGCAATGAGGAGTGCAGGACTCTCTGCACCCTGGTTCATCGCCTCCTGGTATGCATCGCCTGCCTCCCCGTCACGTCCAAGGTGTTCGTATGCAGATGCCCTGCTGCACCATCCCCCTATATCTTCGGGATGGCTCTCGCAGAACGCTCCCAGCACTGTTTCGGCTTCACCATATTCACCAGTTGCATTCAGGAGCGATCCGAGGCGATACTGTGCATCGGGGATTGAATCTGATACCTTCTGGTAGTGTGCAATGGCAGTCTGGTACTTTCCGAGATGTTCGGCAGCCATTCCGGCGAGGTAGAGGGCGATCTGATCATCGGGATGGGAAGCTGTGTAGCTCTCGAAATGTGAAAGGGCTTCCTGGTACCGTCCTGAACGTATAAGCGCCTCGGCAGCGAGCGAGAGTGAGAGATCGCATTCTGATCTCCTGAACGCATCTGCTGCCTCCTCATATCGTGAACGTTGCATCAGGATGCTGCCGCTGATAGCATGCAGATGGAGAGATTTCGGATTTATTGAGAGGGCAGCGTTTATGTCCGCAAGTGCGGGCTCAGCATGCCCAATGTGCCTGAATGCCTCTGCCCGTCCGATCAGTGCAGATGGGTTTTTCTGGTTGAAGGAGAGGGCTTCGGTGTATGCATCGGCTGCTTCCTCATAGTCGCCGATTGCGGAGAGGATAGTGGCATGCCAGAGGGCGATGCCGCCGGATGACACTGACTTTTCGTTCAGCTTCCCGATGAGCATCTGTGCATAGGTGAGATCACCCGTCCTGTATGCAAGGGTGGCGGCATGAAGAAGAGCGCCTGCATCTTCAGAATTTTCTAGAACAGCCTTTAATTCTTTTAAGGCATCTTCCATCTTCCCGGACAAATCGAAAGCATATGCCCGCATCATCCGGATGGATGGATCTGTCCGGAGCTTCTCGGGAAGGGTCTCAAGGAGGGCTATGGATCCTGCTGCATCCCCGGTGAGGGAGAGAAGTTCAGAACGGAGGATAATCGCCTGCCAGTCAGTTGGGGAGAGTTCGATGAGTGTTTTGAGATCCTCTGCCGCATCTGCATTGGCTCCAAGCCTCATCACTGCTTCTGCCCGCCTGCGGAGTGCCCGGATATCATCGGGTTCATCTGAGAGGATCTCACTGAAGATCTCAGCAGCTTCCCTGTATCTCTGGTTCTTCATCAGGATCTCCGCATACAGGCGCCTTGATTCGGAGACTGCCTTCGGATCATTTCTGAGTGCTTCGATATGCTGCATTGCAGCGGCATAATTGCCAAGCGCCGCTTCTGCCTCGGCCGAGATCAGCTGGATCTGCGTGCTCTTCTTCTCTTCTGAGGGGAGGCGGGCGATCATCTTCAGTGCATCCTCATACTGCCCGACACCAGCAAGCGATCGTGCCTGGAGGCCGATTAAGACGATATTCTTCGCATCGATCTCGATCGGCTCCCTGGCTGTGCCGCTCTGATCATAGGATCTCCCAAAGAGGCTCATCTCGCCGTCGCTTGTCACCCAGGCCACTTTTTTGGTGCCATCGGGGTGCTGCATCCTCCGGAAACTCTCCAGTGCCTCCTTGTACCGCCCGAGGCTCATCATGGCAAGGCCCCGGCGGTACCAGCCGTTTGTGTTGGCGGGGTCGTGTTTTAAGAGCTTATCAAAACATTCTGCTGCCCGTTTCACCCGTCCGAGCCGCTCTGCCGTGACGCCGAGCAGGTACCAGGCCGGGTAGTACTCCGGGTTCTTCGTGACAATCTTCTCAAAGCCGGTAAATGCTTCATCGTACTGGCCAGCCATGAAGAGACAGTGTGATCTGGCAACACCCGCTGCACTATCATCAGTTACCCCCCGCATTACTTCGGCATAGGAGGCGGCTGCGGCAGCATAGTCGCCATCTGATTCTTCGATCCGTGCCCGTGCATACCAGGTGCCAGGATCGTCGTTCTTTAGGGAGAGGGCTTCCCGGTATGCCGCAAGTGCGCCTTTTAGATCCCCGGTTCCTTCCAGGGCACGCCCTCTCCGGGCATGCATCTCAGCAGGTCTGAACCCGAGCGAGATCGCAGACCCGATTGCGGTGATCGCGTCTGCATATTTACCAAGCCGCATCAGGAGATCGATCCGCCATGCAAGGTTTTCCCCGTCTTCGGGGGATTCAGCGACGATCTCTTTCAGCAGCTGTTCCGCTTCCTCATACCTGCCGAGCGCTTCGAGCCACTCGGCTTTCCTGATCAGAAGATCACGGCGTTTTGCATCAGATGCGGGAATGCGGTCGATACTTGCGACCGCATCTGCAAACCTGCCGCACCGGGAATAGATTCCTGCCATTGCGATCCAGATGGCAGGATCGTCTGGAGAGAGTGCTGATGCCTTTGTAAATGCCTCCAGTGCCAAAGTGGTGTGGCCGAGGAATCGTTCACCGGAACCGATCAGGTACCAGGCCTGTGCATTGCCCGGTTCGATCTCAACTGCACGCCTGCACTGCCTGACCCCATCATCAACCTTTCCCTTCTCAAAGAGCGCCTCGGCTTTCTGGATGTACGGAGCAGCTGTCTCACTTTTTCCAAGTATGTTTCCAAAAAGATCCATCGTAACCTCTCTAGTAATAGAGGTTGCTCTTCAAGAAGAAGGGTGTTGTGATCAATGGATCACGGGGCAGTTTTTGGAGATGCTGGCTGCCACCAGTGCCGGGGATATGGTTGCGATCAAAGACTGTTGTGTATGAAAAAAATTGAAATGAGGTTACCTTCTTCTCATTCCGATGAAGATGATGAAGAGAGCTCCACACAATGCGGGGAGAGGGAAGGGCGCCGGTGTCGGCTGTGGCAGGGGGCTGAGTGTCGGTGAGAGATCCAGTGTCTCGCCGCTGGCAATTGATACCATGCCGCTCCAGGGGCTGTATCCCGCTAGTGAGATGGTGACCTGGTGGGGGCCGGTTGCGAGATCAGGAATGGTGACCGGGGTGATGCCATAGAACTGGTCGCCGACGTTCACATTCGCCCCTGCAGGGCTCGAGATGACCCGGAGTGAGCCGGTGGGTGGCGGGAGAGGTGTTGCACCAGTAGTTGCCGGTGCTCCCGGAGAGACGAGATCGGCAACGAGCATCTCGGTTTTGCCAGGATAGACCGTAACAGACCGCTTCCAGTTGTTGTATCCTGGCGCCCTCAGTTCAACGATCTGAAGCCCGGTTGTCAGGCCCGTGATGGTGCCGGGGGTGCTAGTCCCGGTATTTGCACCGTTGATGATGATTGGATAGCCTGAAGGAGAGGAGGTGACAGAGACCGAGCCGGTCTTTGGTAAGGCCCGGGGGTTTGCATTGATTATCACGGTTGCACCTTCCGAGACGGCAACACGCTCAGACCACGAGTAGTACGAGCCGGATTTAAGTTCGATGACCCGGATGCCGGTACTGACACCCCTCAGAACTGATGGAGTTGCCCCCATGGGGACGCCATCCAGCAGGATTGTCAGGCCGGAGGTAGCCCTGATATCGATATCACCCATCTTTGTTGATGGCGTGGATTGTACAACCGGAAGGGAGAGCAGCACCGTAATCGTGTCATAGGCGCACCCGGTGCATTTCTTAAGTGCACCGGCATGCTGCGGGGTGTCCGAGGCATAGAGTGTATACGTCCCGGCAGAGAGCCCGGATTTTCCACTGATCCCCTGCGTATACCAGGTATATTCCCAGCTGCCTGCCGGTGTGACATAGGCCTTCACCATGTTCCCGGTCTCAGCGAGCGCCTGCCTGTCATTGAGCGAGACGCCAGTTGGATTGAGGCCGGGACCGGTCATGAAGAGGTAGATGACGGTGGTGTGTTCAGCAGTCCCGGTGAGGGTGATGGGATCTCCGAGTGTGAGATCAACTGGTGATGGGGTCGAAAACGATACGGCGGCTGATGCCGGGAGGGCGAGGAGTGCAAGCCCGAGCAGTAGATAGATGATCTTGTTCATGTCTTTTTACACCTGCCTGATCTCGATGATGACACCATAGGCATATGGTCTGGAGGGATAAAAAAGCCCGGCGGGTGAGCTACGCTCCGGCACCTGTTCATTATGGGTGAGGATGTTCTCTGAATAGAGGTGCAATGAGCGTGTCTTGTACGGTATAGCGGAGTTTCTGACCTCGTCAGCAGTTGACGGTGCATATCCTGGTGCAAACTGGTCGGTATTGTATACGAAGAAGGTGAGGATCAGCGGGTAGCCCCCGGTTGGAATCTGTCTCTGCCGTCCCCGTGCATTCATCTCAAAGGTGAGGTAGAGGGCATGATCGGTTTGTAGTGGGATTGCCGAGAGCGTAACTGGTGTTCCTGCCAGTTCAGGGGGGAGTACGATGACGGGCGATTCTACAGATACAACCGGCACAGGGGCGGGGGTCGGTGTGAGGGGGTCAGGGGATGTATCGACCCCGGTACAGCCGGAGAAGAACGGCAGCATCAGGCAGAGGAGAAGGAGGATGGCGATACGTTTCATGATAGATGGATGATCGCCTCGGGATAAAAAATGGTATCATGACAGACCCTGTTCCATCCGGGATGCAGAAAGGACAGTATTTATTGCCTATTCATCCATTAGTAGATCATATGACGGATGAGGGTTACCCGACAGCGAACGTACAGGGAAAGGAGATACCATACGATCCAGAGACGCTCCGAAGAATCAAGGAGCATCCCTGCTTTTCCGAGAAGGCATGCCATGCATTCGGCAGGGCCCATCTTGCGGTTGCACCGAAATGCAATATCCAGTGCAATTACTGTGTCCGGGATTTCGACTGCGTGAATGAGTCGCGTCCCGGCGTGACAAGCGAGGTCCTCAGCCCGGGTGACGGGGTTGCCCGTGTCAGGGAAGTGATGGAGAAGTTCCCGTACGTGAAGGTGATCGGGATCGCAGGGCCCGGCGAGCCGCTCGCAAACCCGGAGACGCTTGAGACGATGCGGCTTGTGCATGAGGAGTTTCCCCACCTGATCCTCTGCCTGAGCACAAACGGCCTGATGCTCCCCGAATATATCGACGAGCTGGTGAAGTACGATGTCTACAACCTGACGGTGACCTTAAATGCGATTGATCCGGAAATCGGGGCGAAGATCTACTCGCATGTCACCTACAAGGGAAAGAAGTACGAAGGAGTGGAGGGTGCAAAGATCCTCCTCGAACAGCAGCTGAAAGGGATTCAGATGGCGGTTGAGCGGAAGATGATCGTGAAGATCAACACCGTCTATATCCCCGGCGTCAATGATGAGCATATCCCCGAGATCGCAAAGAAGGTCGGCGCAATGGGCGTCTACAACTTCAATATCATCCCCCTCATCCCGCAGTACAAGTTCGAGGGAGTCACCCCGCCGACACCGGCAATGAAGCGGGCGATGCATGACCGTTGCGCACCGTACGTGAAGCAGATGAAGCACTGCCAGCGGTGCCGGGCGGATGCGGTCGGGAAGCTCGGCCAGGATATGCAGTCCTGCCTTTCACATGGATGCGGCGAAAAGAAAGAAGAGTAATCCAGGAAAAACCATATTTTGAGCCGATGAGCAAAATTGTGCTTGTTGACGAAGAGAACGGGCAGCGGGTCCGCCACCCGCTCAGGACGCTGAAGGAGGCGGATGAGCAGCGGGAGTGGTATGAGCGGACGACCGGCCGTAAGTTCCGGGTGGTGAAGGTCTTCAGATCCGGGATCGGGGCTGAGCGGATTGATGCGAAATAAGGTATCAGATAGACATTCAATGGGACGATGAACCCGATAATCTTCCAATACTTTTTCTGGATGGACGGCACATTCTATTACGGCGCGAGGGTAGCCAAGCCCGGCCAACGGCGTCGGACTTAAGATCCGATCCCGCAGGGGTCCGCCGGTTCGAATCCGGCCTCTCGCATACAGCTCCTTTTTATTTACTGAACTGACAGAATGAATTCGCTCAGGTTCTTTTGCCATCTCTTTTGAATTACTCTTCCATGATGACAATTAGAACCTGTTCCCTGAACGAGAACGTATGTATAATCCTCAGAAAAGGTGAGTGTTCATAGAACAGATTTTATATTTCAGAAATCGCAATACTACATTACCGAATAAGATGAGCGGTCCGTACCTAAATTATCAAATTGGTGAGATAAGGTCATATGAAATTCAGAGTGATAATTGAAGTCGACGAAGATGGGATCTTTGTCGCCGAATGTCCGTCCCTTCCGGGTTGTATATCCCAGGGGAAAACCAGAGCTGAAGCCTTGGAAAATATACACGATGCTGCAACAGGGTACCTGGCAAGCCTCAAGAAGCATAATGAGCCAATCCCCCCGTCAATATATGAAGATACTGTAGAGATAACCGCCTGATATGCCTAAATTGCCAATATTGTCTTATCTTGAAGTAATAAAAGCACTTAATAAGATAGGCTACTCTGTTGACCATCAAACAGGTAGCCATATTATCCTCAGACAGGAGAAAGAACCTCATCGAAGGCTTACTATTCCAAACCACAAGGAAATTTCAAAAGGAACGATTCAAAGCATCATCAGACATGCGGGGCTCACAAAAGATGAGTTCATACAATTATTATAGCGAAAAACTGAAAAGAACAAATGCGGGTATAATTACATAATCAGGAAACTTCTAAACAATTTTTTTTCCCAATAACCACATCCATCCGCGTGATAACAATCTCTCTGTGAATGCAATAGACATAAGATCCAAACCCCTGAAGATCTATCGGTTCGAATCCGGCCTCTCGCATTTATCTGTGACAACACCGCTACTATGGAAATTGGTTGCCTTGAATAACCAAAAACCATTTTGTGAATGTTGTGGCATGCCCGGTGCGGGACATATCTCTGGATCTGTTTTATCGAGCGTCCAGGCTCAAATATGAAGAGAGCAGACAGTATCAGCAACCGGAAACCTCCTAGCTCCTCGCCCCGGTCGGCGAGAAGCCTATAAGAGAATGCCCGTCGATGTAGTAGTCAGCCACATTCACCATGATCGAGAGCCAGAACATTGAATTCAAGGAGTCCTGGAAGGACGAGTATCTCAAGACCCTCTGTGCATTTGCAAATACAAACGGCGGTATAACTGCTATGGACTATGCATCGATTGTGCCGGAGGTATCGGAGAAGACCCGGTACCGTGATCTTCTCGATCTCGTCCATCGTGGCTTGCTGGAAGCATTCGGTGCGAAAAAGGGCAGAAAATACGTTTTAACCAGGCCACATTCCGGGAAAGCCTGATGGGTCGAGAGTATATCTTGCAAGATAACGGACATTTATCGGACATTATCGGACATCTTCTGTTTTTGGGGTGTCTGATATCTGGCGTGTTCACCTCACCCTCACCCAGATAATTATCTTAAACCCATATCAATGACAGCCACGAAGGATATAATCCAATTATCACCTAATGTACTCAAAGGAGTTTTTTCCATTGGACATACCACGTATCTTTACTATTTCAGAAAGCGCTCACCGGATTCATAACCCGTTCACACCGGAAAACCTCGCCACTCTCGGCAGAGCGTTGCGCCTGGAGCCGGGGGCCCGTCTGCTCGATCTCGGCAGTGGTTCGGGCGAGATGCTCTGCACCTGGGCACGCGATTTTGGAATCACCGGTGTCGGCATCGATATGAGCCCGCTGTTCACAGAGCAGGCGAAACTCCGTGCTGAAGAGCTCGGAGTCGCAGATCGGATCAGGTTCATCCACGGCGACGCTGCCGGCTACATCGCCGACGAAAAGGTCGATGTAGCAGCCTGTCTCGGCGCCACCTGGATTGGCGGGGGAGTTGCCGGCACCATCGATCTTCTGGCAAAGAGCCTCAACCCCAAAGGGATCATCCTCATCGGCGAGCCCTACTGGAGGCAGCTGCCGCCAACAGAGGACGTTGCCAGGGAATGCGATGCCAATTCCATCTCGGATTTCCTCATGCTCCCGGATCTTCTCGCGTCTTTTAATGATCTCAACTACGATGTGGTGGAGATGGTGCTGGCAAACCAGGATGGCTGGGACAGGTATGAGGCGGCCAAGTGGCTCACCATGCGCCGATGGCTCGAAGCGAATCCAGACGACGGCTTCGCAGAGGAAATGAGGGGCATGCTGACGTCGGAACCAAAACGCTACGCCGCCTATACGAGAGAATATGTTGGCTGGGGTGTCTTCGCCCTGATGGCGAGGTGATTGAGGAGGCACGGCAAGGTGAGGGGCGGGCGAATGCGGTTGTTCGATCTGATCCTGTAGGAACAGGGCCGGGCTGAGGTTTTGGCAGGGTGATGGTGCGTATTCTGGATCATCACTACATTTAACCTTTCAAAAAAAGTTTATATAGATTATAACTTCTCACAAATAAACACATAGGTTAAATCTGTGAAAACCAGACTTGGATTTCAGGCCTGAAGACTCCCAGCACCACCCCCCTGGAAACTGACGCAACCAATAAAAGACCATTTCAGGCAGTATACTTTATATAAAGATAGTATTTGCCGATTTGAAGATTTCGCGCGTTATGAGCTCCAATCTCAATTCGAAAGGTTTTTTCATCTCCGTTTCCAGTATCAGTAGTATGCATAAGCGGCGCCTGGCGGTTTATGTACACTATCTGAGGTGTTAATTTGGGAATTGAAAAATTTTTACTAGGGAACATGAAGTTCAGGGAGTCGGATTTCACTCCCAACATAGACCATTACATGGAGCTGACGGGAAGCCAGCATCCGGAGACGCTCTGGATTGGCTGCTCGGATTCCCGGCTCCAGACAGGACATATTACGCAGGCGAAAGCCGGCGAGCTTTTCATCCAGCGGAATATCGGAAACATCGTGCCTATCCATGACTGGAACTTTGCAACCGTACTCGAGTATGCGGTTCTTCACCTGAAGGTCAAGGACGTAGTCATCTGCGGGCACTCGAACTGCGGGGCGATCCGTGCCCTTGACAAGGAGAGCACGGATTCATACATCCCGCTCTGGCTCAACAATGCCCGCGAGGCAAAGGAGCGGGTGGATGCAAAAATCAAGCCCCCGACGACACTTGCCGAAAAGGATGAGCGTTACCGGTTAATCGAGCACGAGAATGTGCGGCTCCAGATTGAGCACCTGTACACGTACCCGCTGCTCAAAAAGGCTGTTGACGAGAAGAGGGTAGAAGTGCACGGGCTCTACTACGATCTTACAAACGGGCTGCTGAGCCGGGTGAAATAGGCACCCTTTTCTTTTATTATAACTGCCCGATCCGAAAGGTTCTCTCCCCAGTCATTTTGGAATTTCCGGGTATTTTAGAGACATAACCGTCCGGGACGGAGGTGGCATCACGCCCGGGTATCATGAATCCGGGGCGGGCGAATGCGGTTGTTCGATCTGATCCTGTAGGAGCAGGGTTGGCAGGTCGAATCTGGTCTCTCACATTATTTTATTGCCTGTAGCTATTTTGCAAGAAGATCAGGAGTCGCCTTGCGCTTCTTCATGAGCATATCGATAGCTTGCTCCTCCTCCTCCTTTTCTTCAGCAATGATCTGGCTGATCAAGGCATTGTTCATGCTCTCGAGCGCCCGGACTATTGGCGATGATGGATTGATTGAGTACCGGGGAATCTTCCTATTGCTGGCATTGAGGATTCCCCATGCAACAAACTTCTTCACCACCCTGCCAACCGTCACCCGGCTGACACCGACTTCGTCTGATAGTTCTGTGACATTGAATTCCATTCCCTCAAGCGGCAGCAGGAATTCAAGCATCCGCAATTCACAGGTATTTCCAAAGACTCCTTCAAATGGACGGGGCATATGCATCACGATTTCCGGATCATTGTTATTGATGATATCAACTTCTACCCATAGCAGAGCGAAGTGATAACTTATTTTATCACATATGATAAAAATATTTTGCATTCGTTGGAGGAGTTACAATAAGCCGTCATCGGAGATGTATCCATGACTTCTTAGCGCTTTAATTGCACCATTAATATTAGATATATAGAATTTATCCTCTGCCTTTTTTATAACAGTGATATATCCGGCATTCTTTAGATTTTTTATTGCGTCCTTATATGGCAGATATCGTTTTTCTGGAAATCTTTTATTGTACAAATCTCTTAATTTTTCAGAGTGAAATCCTCGATGAGGACTGAGATTTCTCCGTTTATAGAGGACGTTCAGAATAAAAAGGGCCTCTTCAGAGAATTGAATAACCATAGTAGCAAGAGAGATTTTAATTCCAGATTATAAATATCGAGTGAGCGCAGGGTGAAAGTGTATTTCTCCCAGCAATTCCTTAGACGTGAGTCAAAGGTCAGCAATATCCTCCATACAGATCATTGAAAACCCACACCTTAACCCTCCAAACCTTTTTCTCATCACCCCCGAATATCCTTCATCAGGAGAATAACATGCCCGTTCCCGGTTTTCAACCAATGATGTTGCCTGTCCTGAGATATATTGCTGAAGAAAAAGATGATACACGGAGATAATCCCACCATGAGACACATTCCATTCCTTCTCACACTCGCGATTATTGTCTGCGCCCTCCTGGCTTCGGGCTGTACCGGATCCGGTGAGGCGCCAGCACCCGCTGCCCCGGAGATTACCATGACCGTTCCTGTTGAACCCATCCCGGTCATGAGCAGCGGGGGGATGAACCTTGCCTATGAACTCGAATTCCACCCGTCCGGCAATGAGACGATCACGCCGGAGAAGGTCGAGGTGATCGATCCCAGGACCGGTGCTGTTCTGATAACCCTGCAAGGGGATGACCTCGACCAGCTCTGGCATCCGGCATCCTCTCCACCGCCAACCCAGGAGGAGATTGATACATTCACCAGTAAGATGCCGATGTCGCGGGTCTCTGTCTGGCTCGTCGTGAACCCGGAATCTGTCCCGGACCGGCTCATCCACCGGGTCACCCTGAACCGGAATGCAGACGGACTGCCCCCGGCCATTCTGGAAGGGGGGGAGGTGGCAGTGAGGAAGGATTGTGAGCCGATTGTGATCGCCTCCCCGGTCCGCGGTCCCGGGTGGCTGATCATCGAGACCACGTATCCATATACCCACCACTTCCGGGCACAGATTACAACAAACGGAGCGACACGGGTTCCGCAGCGGTACGCACAGGATCTGATCGGGGCCGACCCGGAGACGGGCCGCCTTGCCTCTGAGAACATAACGGACATTCACAGCTGGTATGGATATGGAAAGGAGCTCTATGCAGTCGCAGACGCGACCGTTGCAGAAACGCTTGACGGGCTGCCGGACATCCCGACCATCTACTCCACCCCTCCGGCCGACATCACGACCGCAGCCGGCAACTACGTCATCCTCGATCTCGGGGATGATAAGTATGCCTGCTACGGCCACATGATTCCCGGATCACTTACCGTGAAAAAGGGTGATACGGTGAAAGAGGGGCAGGTGATCGGCCTTGTCGGGAACAGCGGCAACTCAGATGTGCCGCACCTCCACTTCCAGATCGTGACCGGCACCCCGTCCTTCCTCGGTGCGGAAGGATACCCCCACGTGTACCGGTCGTTTGAGTCAATAGGAAAGGCGGACCAGGCACTCATCGACACGAAAACCTCACAGGAGGATTTCTCCGGCCTTCAGTTCTGGGAAGAGTATCCCGACTTTATAGCATGGTATGAGACGCCCATCCCCCGTGAGGCGATGCTGCCGGATAACCATAATGTGATCCGGCTATCGTAGTTTTTTTGAGGGGGCGGCGGGAGTGATAAAAGAGGGTGAAAGCTTTGGGATCAGGTGGTTATTCCGCCGCTCTGTCTTCCTGTATCCCGGTTCGGCTGCTGTCCCTCTTGCCGGAGATGCTCATCACGGCACCGATGTCCGGGTTAATCAGGCATACCGGGAAGTACCCGAATAATGACCTGTAGTCGATCTTCAGCATCCGGTGCCGGATGAGATCGATCCCGATCTTTTTTAAACTGCCCTTCATCTGCGGGGTTACGCCCTCATCTGCGGGTGCCGTCTCGAGGGTTGAGATGGCCGGGAGGATCTCCTCCCGGATAGCCACGATCTTCGATTTCAAGAGGGTTTCCGCGAGCGTCCTGCTGTATCTCCCCTGAAAATGCCGAACAGCAATCATCTGCGAGAGGAAGATCAGGGCAAAGATCCCTATGTTGATGTGGACATCGGCTTCGGCAGATGTGAAACTGCCGTAGGTGATCCCGGGGAGGACGAGCGCTGCTATGAGAAGGATACCGGTGACGGTGATCAGGACAGCGGCGGTGAGTGCGAATTTCAGTCCCTTGCTCCAGGCTTCTTCATAATGCTCTTTGAAGGTGGAATGGATGCCGAGCACTTCCGAGAAAAAGCCACTGGAATACGGCTTCACATGCACAATCGCGATATAGAACACGATTAATGCAATGGACTGGACGGTGATGATGATGGAGGAGAACGCCTCGAACTGGCCGAAGACTGCCCAGCCTGCGAGTGCAAAAGCAGCGGAGAGGGCAAAGAGCATGAGAAAGCCCGGTGCCAGCGGCTGGCAGTTGATGAAGAAGAGGTTCCAGCCGAGTTCGAGGAGGTAGTTCCTCTGCCGGGTAAGCCCTTTGATCGTCTCGGTTGTGTCGGCAATACCGATGCTGCTTTTTCCGGAGGTCTCTTTTCCCGAAGCCTCTTTTCCCGAGGTCTCTTCGCCCGCGATCCCATCCCGGCTCTTTCTCTCACGCACTGTGAGTTCCCTGACTTTGAGTTCCCTGATGTACCCTATATACATCTTTAAGTCTGCCATATCGGTCGGAAGCATGGTGAGGAAGGGGTTCACCATCAGGAACACGAAGGCCGCCATAATCCAGTACAGGTAGAACTTCCAGGTGAATGCAAACATGAGCCCCAGGTTGATTACGAGCGCCGCCCCGAGGATGAGCGAGGTATATTTAAGGCTCCATTTCGTCTCATCGAGGCGTTTCAGATCGTCTTCTGCGTTGCTGCAGATCGCTTCCGCTTCAGCCCGGGACAGTGTGAGATTCTGAAAAAACTCCTCACGCGAGATCTCCGGGAGATCTTCCTTATTGCGTCTTATGAATTTGTTCAGGTAGGGAAGTTCCATCAAGGATGGTTTCGTTACGATTGCTAATATAGGTGCATCTTCTGCACGAACCGGGGGGTGGGGGAGCCGATCTCCCGGATTTCATGCCCTCTGTGGTTGCCGGTTGATAAAAGAGCATGACAGTATCGATGGTTATGCTGGATCAGCCACACTCAAATAAAGGTACTTGGGAACCGATCCCGGTATCATACTCGGGCATATACAAGTTCGTGTTCCGCTGCCGGGTCGGACGAGTACTGGAATCCTGATTTGAATGTCTTTGCCTGTGGATCCAGGGTGATGGATTCCAACCTGTGATCGGAAGCGGTACTCGATACAAGGTCATACGTTTGGTTTCCCCGGTACTCCCACGAACCCCGGTCCTGGACGTTATCCCTGTTGCCCATCATATCGTAATTGAACGTATACATCCCGTCCTCTTTGAATTCGTACCAGATCTTCGCACCGTTCCCCCGGTTGGTCTGTTCCCAGCGGCCGAGAACCGATGAATAATGTTCACTCCATTCCGTTCCCACCTCGTTTGTTTCCGCAGTCAGATGGTCTGCGATTATCCACCCGGCATAGGACTGTCCATCCGTTGTTCTGAGGGTAATACGGCTCCAGGTATCCCGCATCACTTTCTTCTCCCAGATAGTAACAGAAAGATTTTCGCAGGCGGGGAATGTTGCTACTATTGTCTGGTCCGCCTTCTCATCGCTGTTGCCCGGGGATGTCCAGAGAATAACTTCTGGTATTTGGGATGAGTCAGCAAGCGCCGGATTAGCGATGCAGAGGTTCACGGACCCTTTTCCAATCGGTGCTGCCGGGGACCCTGCCGTAGTACACCCGGAGACCATGATTATTGACACTATAGCGAATAAAAATATGATTTGTCTCATAATTGTATGAGTGTACCTCTACAATGTCACATTAACCCAGCATATTCTCTGCCCCCATCCCACCACCAACCCACTTCAGCAAAACCACCTCTCCCAAAACCCTACCACAGAGAAATTGAGCTCATGCACTTATTCTGCTGTTACCCTCTCTTCTTAAGAATGTTTATTCATTAATATGCAAATGAAAAAGCTGAATGAAAGGTCGCATACTTCTGGCATCTTGTTCAGAGCATTATACTTCCGAAGGAGGCAGGTTTGATGAGAATGCCTTTGGAAATTGACACCCACATGTTTGCACCGTGCGGTATGAATTGCATGGTTTGCTATAAACACTGTCAACCGAAAAAAACAAAATTCCCTTGTCCCGGTTGTTTTACAGAGATGGTAGATATGGCAGATATAGGAGATATAGCAGATAAGCCAAAGCATTGTCGTGATTGTAAAATCAAAAACTGTGCCACAGAGAAAGAGATAAGGCATTGTTTTGAATGTACTGGCTTTCCATGCAGGCTAATAACCTGAACTCCCGGAAAACATAGTCACATGATCCCAAGTGCCTCAAGAATGAGCCGCTGTTTCTTTGTCATCTCAGTTGTCATCACCTGCCCATCTGCAAGAGTGATTTTTTTGAGCATATTGAGCTCCAGCAAGAGGCTCTTGACAGAATAGTGCTTCAGCAACCCTGCATCCTTCATCATTCCCAGCAATCTGGTGCGGATAATTAACGCCACAAACACAACAAAGATGAAACCGCTTGTGGTACTGTCCTTATGTGTATTCAGTGGGAGAACATCCAAATCCGACTTCATCATCTCTATCTCCTTCTCGATCTCATCACGTTCCCTGTACAGGGACAGAGCAGTCAACCAGTCAACATCTCCTGAATAAAAAACCATGAACTTCCCCATTCTGTTCATCCGTTGTGCAACAGCATTCTGCCGAATGGTTGCCTCAATCCGATCATCAACCACATCCCAATCGAAAAAATTCTTAAGCTTGCCAGCTATCTCATAAAACCTGATATATGCAGGTTTTTCCTTCTTCAGCCTGACAGTGGCCAGTTTATCTCTGATATCAATCAGGCGGCTGGTGAGTGATTCTTTCTCCTCGAGTTCCCGTTTTGGATCATAGAAGAGATACCCTTTCAATTGAGAGGACTCAAGCGGGAGTGTCACTGGCTTTGCGTAGAGCGTCCTGTCTTTGAACTTCTGCAGGTATTCAACATTGGTGATATCCCGCTGAGCTTCGGTGAGAAGGAGTTTCACTTCCTTCAGCTGGATCGTTGCAGCGATAATGAATGAAATCTGTTGTTCCAGCATCTCCAGAAGGTTATGCTGGCTGAAGAATCCACGATCCATAATGGCGGTATACTCTTTCACGCCATATGCGGCAATTTTCTTCAGGGTTCCAGTGAGCGTTGTGACATCAGTAATACTCCCGGGATAGAGATCGTACATCACCGGGATACCAAGTTCCTTGTCCATGATGAGTGAGAGATTAATCTGGGGAAGTGACACGCCATCCCTGTTATAACCGTATTCAAGGAGGTTCATCAGGGAAGAATGGCTGGAGAGACTGGTTATATCATAGATCAGTGTTCGTTTCGTCCTGTTCTCTTCCAGGAGTCTTGCCATCAGTTGCTGCGGAACAGTACTGGTTCCGATTCGAGCAAGCAGTTCACTGATCCTCTGGCCGGTAATAGACCTCTGTGGTGAATCAAGGGCAAGGGTGGTTCCGACATACCATGTCCCGACATCTTTCATTGCCATTGGTCGGACAATACGGTTCATTGCAAGTGCAGTCACCATTGCCGCATCGGAGTCGTTGAGGATCTCATGAAGGTACTGATCCAGTTTCAGGTCATGCATGATCTGCGTAAGGAGCATGATTGAGCCGTGATCATAGGCAGATCGGATCGTTATGGGTTGGGTATTTTTCTTGAGCTTATCTTTGACTTCTTGTGGTGCATCCCGCATACGAACGGGTTTTCCATCGATATTCCGACCCAGATATTTGGAGTTCTTGTATCGAGTCTGCTTTGATACCGGGTCGTAGTATGGTGTTTCTTCGTACCAGTATTCTCTTCCGCCAGATTTTTTGATCCTTCGAATAGGCTCCATGGCGTGCCCACACAATATAGGCACATGATAGTATAAATTACTTTCGATTAAAAGCCCAGATCGAGGATAAATTGATGAAATAGATGGTTATGTGAGATCCTATTGTGATCCAGTGCCTATAAACAGCGGGAGTTCAGGTAATAACAAATCTTGAAAAAAGCTATAACAAACGATATGGGGAAAGCCTCATAGACAATAGCATAATCGCCAAAGCGCAGGGAATAGGACACCTGATGAAAGTACACAATACAAAGTACCGGTGTCCACTATGCGGCGGGATCATATCTCTGCATGACAAGGCATGTAGCGAGTGTGAGGAAAAAGCGTAAATCCATACCGCCCGAGGAATAATAAACAAACCGTTGTCTCGGCGGCAATGTTTCTGTACCTCATATTCTCCCCCGAAAATCACAAGTATGATGCGTTTTTACCGCCCCTCCCTCTTCCCCGCAGATCCTCACATCAGCTGCCCGGTACCGGAGCGTGATCTCGCTTGTCCTTCATTTCACCTG
This sequence comes from Methanocalculus taiwanensis, assembly GCF_024372745.1. Taxonomy (GTDB): domain Archaea; phylum Halobacteriota; class Methanomicrobia; order Methanomicrobiales; family Methanocorpusculaceae; genus Methanocalculus; species Methanocalculus taiwanensis. The sequence continues at coordinate 14,779 of NZ_VOTZ01000003.1, read as the reverse complement.
CCGGAGCGAGATCCTGATGAGAGCATACGTAGCGAGCGACCTGAGAGGTTCATAGAAGGAGGGATAGGAAATGGTTGGTATTTGGTCCTGTGAGGGATCAGGTCAAGGATCTCAGGCAATTCTGGCCGGGGGTTTGCGGTTCCGCTTTGGATCGTCATGGCAGGCCGGACTGACATGAGCCTGGCATTCATCTTATTTTTTCATCTTGTTCATGATGTTCTCAAATCTCTTGTTGCTGATCGGATGATGGCTGATGACCTCGCCATTGTATACAATGCAGAACGTCCCGAATGCACAGGGAGATTCCTGAACATCGGCCGCTTCTTTTAGATCAACCAGCCGGGCGTTCAGACCATACTTGTTCTTTGCAGTCTCCATAATGGTAGCAACGTTCTTCTCGGTATATGGGCACTGGGCCGAGCGCAGGACTGTTAAACCGTATGGATATTTTTCAACGTTCTTTGCCAGATTTTGCTTGAACTTGGGATCGGGTGCATTCAAATGGAATTTTAAGCCAAGCATTTCGAAGTCGGGAGCTGCCGTGTCCGTAACGATAAATCCCTGTTTCACAAAAATCTCCTTATTTGCCATAAACGGGCCTTTCCTTGTTACAACGGCAACACCATCCATGTCGGCCAGTTTTGCATCAGCAATACATGCATTGATCAGGGTCGAAGCATATCCCTTTCCCTTGAATTCATTCCTGAAACCGACGAAGATACAATGGATGAACATATAACCGTCTGCATCCACAGGGCGATGGGCATATTTTCCCGGGATATATTCAAGCATACCCTGGTAACCGGCACTCCCGGAAAACAAGACTTTTATCCGCAGTCCTTTTGGGTAATACCGGTTGAACCAGTTTATTTTATTTCTGAGTTCCAGATGCTTCCTGACATCCTTATACCCGCAGACCCCATAGTCGGCGATATTGTCTGGGGTAAGATCGATGATTTCAATATCACTCATAATTTGTATTCTGGGATACTCTGATATAAACCACCCTCCTTTTATGTTTCATTCCTATTCTTATGTTTCATTCCTATTCTTAGCCCGATTCGATGACCATTGCATCCAACATTCTCACCAACTCATAACGAGGCTGGCGGCTCACGGGAAGATGCAGGGCAGGCGGTTGGCCTTGTCGGGAACAGCGGGAACCCGGATGTGCCGCACCTCCACTTCCAGAGCATCTCCAGTTCCAGATCGTAACCGGTGCTCCGTCCTTCCCTGGCTCCGTCCTTCCCCGGTGCGGAAGGATACCCCCACATGAACAAGTCGTTTGAGGCGATAGGAAAGGCGGACCAGGCACTCATCGACACGAAAATAGACCTCACAGAAGGATTTCTCCGGCCCTCGGTTCCGGGAAGACAATCCCGATTTCCTCGCATGGTATGAATGATATGACACGCCCATCCCCTGTGAGGCGATGCTGCCGGATAACTAAAATGTGATCCGGCTATCGTATTTTTTTGAGGGTGTGGAGAGGGTGCGGAAAATACAAAACCTAGCGAGGAAAATCATTGTGGGTCTGAACATTAAAATGATTGCACTAGTTCACTGCAATGATCCCTTTCTACCTGCTTATAATAAATAGCCACTCAAAATTATTGATAAATTAAAAGGAAATTGCTCATTTTTTTAATTGACATATCAATTAATTTTATTTTTTGCTTCTTTTACCCCTTTTAAAAATCTGTGATAATCTTCTGCAAGCTTAATTAGATCTAAGTATTCGTACTGGTTAGAAAACACAATTGGATATGTATTATAGATAAGTTTCTTAAACTCCGAAAAGGTCTTATCTTTCGTCTTTTCAATAACGAAATCAATTATTCCAGCATCTTCATCTGGAATATTAGCTATATATCTTAGATTGTTTAGTTTGATTTCCTTTTTCTTTCCACCAAAAGCATTTTGTGTGTTCCTAACAGTAAAAAGGGACGGATTTTCATTGGCAGTTTCAATTATATCATCAACATATGGCCCATAATTATCAAAGTACCATTTAATATCAGTAACAGTATCGCCACTTTTAACAGCTTTTTTCCAATCTGCAAGATATATCATCTTCGTTAGTCTTGCATCGGAGAGATCGTTACAGTCGGGATATTTCTTGAGAATATATGCAATGACATCTTTTAAACTTGCTTTAATTCTCATAATCCAACCCCATTTCTTCAGAGGACTCCATCAGGTCTCTATAAAGTGTTTTAAGTTCTCCAACTTTACTATACACTTCACCTTTTGAATGTCCACAGGTATTAATTATCCGGTACACCTCATCATCATTAAAACGCCCCTTTTTATTAGATTCAATGACAAGTAATCCGTAGAATAGATCTTGTCCTTTGTCGAGCCTACATGCAATCACTTGTTGTGGGTGCATAGTAAGGTTAATGACCAATTCTCTTTCGAGACCGTCTTTCTCATATAGCTCTTTAATATATCCTTCGGGATCCTCGTCATAACGGTGGTTGTAAGATCTTGATGCCTTACCATGTTGCCATGCCTCTTGTATGACGCCGATTGAATCTGGATAAGTACGACGACCTGTCTTTTGCAATTCGGGATTCTTTGAAAATCTATAGAATAGCATGAAGGCATTGAGTTCATCTAAATGTAAGTATAGAGTGATTCTGTCTTCATATTTCTCTTGATAACAGAATTCTAATCGGTTTTCTGCCAGATTTATTATGTAATGTTTTACTTCTTCTCTCTTATGGAGAATATCATCATTCAACTGAAATTCTAATTGTTTAATTTTCTCTTCTTGCTGGTTTGAAAGCCGTTGTAACTCTGAATAGCGTTTTTTAGAGAGTCCGCTGTAAGCTATGACAAATACAGTGCCACCTAATATAAAAAGGAAAAGATAGATGCCAAGCTCACCAATAAAAAGGTCACTATATATACCCATAACCGCTAGTGAGACTATCAAGCCTAATTGTATCTCATCGATATAATCAATTAAATACTGCCTCGTTGTCTGTATCTTAAAAATAAGGATGATTATTGGCATTAAACAAAAAGATACGATAATAATTTTCCAATACCAATAATTGATAAGATCCGGCCAAAGAGAATTGATTATCGAGAATACCAATAGACTGATGCCCCCAAGATAAAAGTATATGATTTTATCAATAGGGAGTAAGGAGTTGTTTATATATCCCATAAGGTAATATTGCTTTATTGTCTGAAACAGTAATAAATTATTTCATATGATCTCTGATTAGCATCACCTAATTAATTTCTTCGATTAATCTAACCAATAACAAAGGATTTCGGATTATTTTTTTACATCGGAAGTTTTTGATTGACTGAAAACGATTATATTTCCCCAACGGTGCACCCTACCATTTCCTGTAGAGAGAGGAAACCGCTAAGGTAGATAAATGTGTGAATGCTTGAATTATTTAAAACCCATATAGATACCAATATAAAAATAAAATTAAGAGGCATTTTATTAATAATATAGTTTTTATACACAATAACGCCTCAATAAGATGAGTCAGCTTGGGACATAATGACATCTTTTTTTATATATTTCAGAATCCGCACCCCATTCACAATTCACATTTAATTATATTTTCATTTAACAATGTACCAACTAGTACAACTATTATCCAACATAATGATTAACTATAAATTCATCCTCATTCTATATCCATCATGCCGAAACAGAGGGAGAAGAATGGCCAGACCAAAATGGATCGCCTCTATCCGAAAACCAAAATGAGTGTAACCGATCCGATCAAAGAAATCAGGAATCTGGTGGATCGTATACCGGAATCACCCTCTCCAACACAGATAACCCCACTCATTGCCTTGGTTGTTCGGTCAATCCTCGACCAAGTCGGGTTTGTTGACCTGGTAAACAAAACGGTATCCTGGGATCAAAATCAGTGTTCGATCAGCCCGGGAAACAGAGCACTCGCCCTGGTTCTGCTGCCTTTTATCTCCACCCACCAGCGGGTTGCACTAGTCCATGTGAGCCAGCAGCTCGAAGATATCGACACAGAACTGATCTTTGGTTCAGCCATACCTGCCACATCGTTTACTGACGATTGTCTCGGAAGGTTCCTTGACAAGTTCGCAGATGCCTGTCCCTCAAACTTCTTTCAACAGCTCTCTCTCCGGGCCTATGCCATCTATGATATCCCACAATCACTCATCCTCCACAGCGATGTCACATCACATGAGGTCTGTGGCGAGTATGATCTTGAGGAAACACCAGATGTTCATGGTCCAACAATCTGTTTTGGCCTCAACAAAACCGGCCGAAGGGATCGCAGGATCTTTCAGACAGGAGCCGTCTCAGATGGCAATGGACTGATCCGGTATTGCAAAACCATGAATGGAAATCATGCAGACTCCGTCTGGAATATGGAAGCGCTCACCGTTCTTCAGGAGATTTTCGGGGAAGAGTTCAAAGACCATACCTACATTGCAGATTCAAAACTCATCAACCGTCCCAATCTGGAGGTTTTAAACCGGCAAGGATCTGAAGTGCGGTTTATATCACATATTCCAGCGAATTTCGCAGGGAAACTTGCTGAACGATACAGATCGATTGCCCGTGAACGGAATCAGTGGACAGACCTTGGTCAATGTTGTACCGAGGAGGAGGCGCACGATAAACGGGCAACCTACCGTTCACAGAGATTTGAGGTTGATCTCTATGGATTACCCTATACACTTGTCGTCTATGAAACATCGGCAGCAGATGAGAGGGTGCAGAGCCAGATAAAGACTGATACAACTACGTTGGAGGAATTGATCAAGGAGAAGAAGTTCAAAACTCCATTTGCCTGTGAACCTGATGCATTGAGGGCAATTGAAGAGCTGCACGAACAGTCCAGGAAACTGCTTGTCCAACCGGTGATCGAGATCGAATCCGAGAAAAAACAACGATGGCCACGGGGACGGAGGGGAGAGGAGACGAAACCTCTTGAAGAGTGGACGGTCTACCATGTCCGGGTGAAGGAGATCAGTCTGCACGAGGACCGGGTGAGAAAGTTCAGAGAGAAGAAGGAGACATTCGCTCTCCTGACAAATCATTTCGAATCGGAGATGGATGACAGGTCCGTGCTCCGCCATTACAAACAGCAGCATATTGTCGAGAACATTTTCCGAACAATGAAATGGTCAATCATGGCAGACCGGATCTATCTGAATAATCCAAAACGGATCGATGCCATGATGATGATACTGTATGTCTCGTATCTTGTGATGGGAATTCTACAGATGGTTGCACGGATGAACATCAGGAAACTGCCGGAGCCGCCCAGAATCTATATCGATAATAAACCCCTGAAATCTCCAACAGCGGCGTTTCTGATACAGTCACTTGGCTCATTCAATATTCTCACCGAAGAGGGAAACCGCCAGATCACGGGTATTAATGAACGGAACAAGTATCGCCTGGCGATCCTGCTCTATCTTATTGGTATGGGATCGGTGGTAGGGGATCAGTTTGGATCGGCGAAGTGCAAATCGGCGTAGTGCTTCCTGACACCTCCTGATCGCTATCTGGAAATTTGGTGAACCTTGGCAGCGAGCAGCATCGATATTCTGCAGGATTGAGAGGAGGGAAGAGTGACCTGGATTGTGGGAGCGATATATCTCTTACAAGAAGAGGGGGGAATAGGGGATCTAATGTCGGAGCTATCGGTTCAATTTTCTCTTAAATGGTGCTAATTCAGCTTTTTTGCTTCAAGAGGTGCGGATTGTGAAATATATTGACAATGCAAAGTAATTTAATTATTAGTGGAATATATTTGTTAAAGATGAGATTTAAACAGATATACATCGAGGACTAATAGTATGAGAATCTGGATAGAAGTAGCGAGTGGTAATTGGGCTTGGGAGAATAAATTAAAAGACGCACAAACAGGTGAAAAAATCGGATTGAAAGCACCAGCTACAACAAGATACTTCAATTTATTAAAAGATGTCCGTGACGGAGATATACTTTTTACTCATCTAACACACAGCTTAACATCTAAAAAAGAGTGGAGAGGGGCGATAGTAGGGATATCATCCATCGCGTCATCCGTTTATAATGACAACAAAATGATACGAGTGGATACAAATAAAAATATTACACTACCCATACCGATAAGATTTGCTGAATATAAAGATATTGAGACCATTTCAGAAAACTTTTTAAAAATTATCAAACGAAGCATGCAAAAGTACCTGTTCGAGATCACAGGGGATGATTTTCAAACATTGATACATCTCCACGAGGAAAACGCCAATTTTCTCAAGAAGACCGAATATTCTATGATGATCGAAGCTTTTGATTAGCCAATTCACTCTAGCAGTTTGCTACTGTTTAACGGAATATGTACGATGAAAAAGAGTACAATAAAACCGCTGAGGAACCATATAATTTAAAAAACCCACCTCCCGCCTCTTCTTCAACTGTCAAAAAAGTGATGAGATCAATGAAGACTAAAGACACGAAGGCGGAAGTCACTCTACGAAAAGCGCTTCGTGAGATAGGACTTTCTGGATATAGAAAGAACTGGGAGAAAGCCTTGGGCAAGCCAGATATTACCTACCCAGGAAAGAAAGTCGCGATATTCGTACACGGGTGTTTTTGGCACGGGTGTCCGAAATGTGGAAAACAAACACCTAAGACCCATTCACAATTCTGGATAGAGAAGATATCGCGGAACAGGCAAAGGGACACCAATATCATCCTAAAACTGGAAGAAAGTGGCTGGAAAGTTTTCGTTTTCTGGGAGTGTGAGATTAACAAAGATGTACAGACTCTCGCCAAAGATGTCGCCGAGTTTATTCAGAGGACGGATAGATCGATCTATTAAAGTACGAGAGACATATCGAAGATATAAGACATGTATATATCAAGCGAGACGGTAAAAAATTCCATCGAATATTTTAAAAGAGGGCGATGGACCGATGCCCAACATAAGATGGAATTCTTCTCTATATTTTTAGTTATGAAGAGGATGGGAATATCAGTCTCCAATCCTATCCCAGATGTTTACTTAAACACAGAATCCCCAAGGCAGAGAGAAAACTTTTTAGAATCCTTAAAAATGACCTGCGGCTTATTCGGCCCGGGTGAAAAACCCGGGAAAAGGTGTTGTCTCGATCCGTTTGCTTTTGATAACACGAATTATTTGACACAAAGTGTTATATATAAATATAATAATGCAAGTACTGTTTGGAATTATTTGCCCGCAAGGGTAAAAGATACTATTGATAATACGTTGCGAGACTATTATTTCGATCGAGATCTTGAAAACAATGGGCTGAAAATATTTTCTTTGAAACAGGACTACTTAGATATCTTAACAGGGAAACACTTCCTCGATGGGCGAAAGATAAATGTATATCATTTAGCGATCTGGGTTTACCGCTTTCACCAGTTCGAAGAATTGGAGAATACCTCTCAGTACGCTCAATTATCCTTCCTACGAGATCTATTTTATCAGGACTTCAAAATTTCGGAGGCCGAAATAAATCGAATGTTCGAGGAAGAAGCTATATCGATAACATTATCCTCATTCCCGATAACCGGTGAACAGGTAAGAGATGCTTTACCAGATAATGAATCCGAGGTTGATTATCAGAATTACGTAAAATATCCAATACCGATTTTCGAATTTAAGGATTACCGTTTACTTACAAAGGAGGCAACTATGAACACAGACGAGGTATATCAAGTCTTGAGAGAGTGGAATCAGGCTATCTTATACGGCCCCCCAGGGACCGGGAAGTCATATATAGCCGGTAAAGTCGCCGAGAAGGGGCAAGAAGGCAAACCCTTTTTCAAACGTGAAAACGTTTACAGAATCCAATTTCACCCGTCTTTCAGATATGAAGACTTTATCGGCGGGACAAGATGGGACGAACAAAAGAATCAACCCGTCACGAAGCCCGGTCCTTTCGTTGAATGGTGTAAGAAGGCCAATCAAAACAAAGACGATAATTATCTCTTAATCATCGAGGAAATAAACCGCGGTAATCTGTCAAACATCTTCGGTGAGACAATACAGGCACTTGACAGAGACTATCGTCTAAAAGTGAAACCCGAATTCGAAGTTAGTGAGGGAGATTTTTACATCCCGAAGAACCTATACATCCTTGGAACGATGAATTCAACCGATCGTAGTATCGCGCTGGTAGACTACGCTTTACGGCGGCGCTTCGCGTTTATACGATTCAATTTCGACAAAAACATTTTAGAAGACTTTTTTCAAAGCGAAGAAAGGTCACCTGAGATTATTCTTGATGTAAAAGGGCCTGAACCTCAAAATATTAATTTAGTTAACTTCGCTGCAGCCTTAAATAAGAGGATTATTGAACACCTTGGTACGGAAATGGTAATCGGCCACACATATTTCATACCCCCTAATGGCGAGAAGTGGAGGATCGATGAGTTTCGAAGGCAATATAACTATAAGATACTACCAATGCTCGAAGAATATACGTTCGGAAAAGAGGGGACATTAAATCGGATTTTAGGCGATTTGAATACTCGTTTTGATGATGACAATGAATTCATCAATGCCATAAAAAAATATATTTAGTGAAGGATAAGTTGATGGAAAGCGAAATTAGGGGTTTAAAGATCAAACAGGGAATACCTTTTCGATATAGTGAAGAGGAATATCCCGCACTTCATATTTCCTTGTCAGAAACGCTTTCACCTGAGAGCTTTTCATTATCAGAAGGCGTATGTTCAATTAATAGTTCTTATGTCGGACATATCGAACTTCCTAACAGGAAGGTAGAAATTGTCCCGAGGTTCGAAGAGATCGGCATGAGACAAGTTGAATATATGTACTTCTTCGTGAATTCCCGGCAGTCCGAGCTTTCGAATATTATGGATCTTTTCGATGTAGGGGAAGGAGTCCTCGATACGGAAATAGCACGAAAGTTTATCACCGAGTTAAACAGCGTAATCGGGAAGGGGCTCCCACATCTTTTCATCGTCAAAGAAGAGAATTCGGATTATCAAAAAGGTCATATAAATTGGGAGGAGACAGCAATCCGACTCTATGAACGAAAGAGAAAGCCGTTTAATTGTGTTTATGATGAGACATCCATCAACAACCCCGTCTCACGTATTCTTGGTGCCGCTCTTTATAAATTAGAATTTTTAATAACAGATGATTTCGTTCGCCTCGCTCGTTTTCTACCTTATTGTTCTGTTGACGAGGGAAAACTCCTTTCGGAAAAATACGCCGATTCAACGATTTATTTTGAATATTCAGAGGCTCTGTACTGGGCGAAAGTAGTGCTCTTCGATCTTAACGTAATCTCTTTTAAGGATGGTAGAGCTGGCTCATGCTTTATGGTTAACTTCGATCTATTATTTCAGGATTTTTGCACGAAAGTCTTGCAAGTATCGAGTGATTTGTTTTCGATCGATCAGGGACTACAAACTGAATCAATATCCTTTCCACCCGATACAAACATCCGGTATGCGGAGATTTCAAAGGAGTCGACTAATTCTCCCAAATCAATCGAACCGGATATCCTTTACCGATATGACCCTGAGCAAAGAACCGCCAAGGTAGTTTTGGATTGTAAATGTAAAGAACGCGTATTCCTTCCCGAAGATATCTACCAAATTGAGTTTTATGCCACCTGTCTTTTAGCTGAAAAGGCAATCTTAATTTATCCGAAGAACAGCCAGAATACAGACTGCTTGACTATATTCATTGATAATAGTTATCGGCGAGTGTATTTGAAAAAAGTGGACGCGGTATTCATCGACCTTTCAGCAACCACTTCGGAGGAATTCAAGGACAACATTGAAAAATTTTATAGAAGTGTGCTTAAGATTGTTATCCCGAACGGTTCATAATTTAGTTATATTTTTATATAAATTATAAATCATCATATTTTTAAATATTTCATAACCCCTTCTCCCCCCGCATCATCAAAATTCATAATTGGAAAAGCCATGGCATTCTTCTAACGAAGGATATTTGTTTGGGTTTTGAAAAAAAATGGAGAATAATCGTTATATCCGACAACTTAAACTCTTTGATGTAGTGGAATATTTAACAGAACATATCGGCATTTCATCTTCACCCAGGAGAGACTCTTTCAAAGTACACGCAACTACATACGCTAGTACGGGTGGGACAGCATTTCCGATCACCTTATACTCTTGTTGAACATTTCGAGCTTTAAAAATAAACTTATCAGGGAAGGATTGGATTCTAGCAACTTCTCTTATCGTAAAGCGTCGCTTCTGTTTTATATCTGGATGTAAAATTCCGCAATTTTCCGGTTGAGCTGAAGCTGTTATCGTTCCTGCGATCTCATCCCATGAGAACCTGCGGTAAAAGTTCGGTGCCCGGTATCTCTTGATTTGGTCACGTATCCGCTTAAATCTGTCTGGTAGAAGTTCGTATGGGACATCCTTCCAAGACCTTATTATATGCTCGACCATTATCTTCTGCTGCGGTGAGAAATCCCATATCTCATCTTGGTTAGGAAGTCCTTCTACAGAAGTGAGAACGTCTTTCAACCTTCTATTAGATATTGATTCTTTTCGCACGTATTTGTGCATTTTTTCGAAATAAAATGGCTCCAAACCATCTCTTACCGCCACTATAACAACCCTATACCTCTGTTGAGGAACGCCATAGTCAGAGGCTTTTAATAATCTTGGTGGTGATACCTTATACCGAATCAGCTCACCATCATCTGTTTTCACTTCGGCGATTCTTTTACTAATTTCCTCAGTGACTGGTGTACCATCAGGCATCTTCGAGCTTAATATTCCCCTGACATTTTCCAAAACGATCGCAAGGGGCTTTTTATGTTGGATAAAGCGTTCAACCTCTTCGAAAAGGTTTCCTCGACCATGCTTATCAGAATAGCCTTCTCTATTGCCTGCGCTCGAGAAAGGTTGGCAAGGGAAACCTGCGGTTAGTACATCAAAGTCTGGAATTTGATCAAAATCAGTAATTACCCTTACATCACGATCATCATAAGAGTGATCGCCTAAGAAAGATCGATTTGCAAGATACGTCATCCTAGCATCTGGGTCGAAATCATTTGCGAAGACGATACGGAAACCGGTTTTGGGGTAATATGTGCCAAGATGACTAAAACCACCAATGAAACCAAGATCCATTCCTCCACAACCAGTAAAAAGGGAACAGACTCTAAGTATTTTATCTGGTTTTGGAGGTTTCATATCAGAGCAAGTGTCTGTGAAATCTGATAAATTTGATATCATGTAATCAACCTATTAGGTTCACTTAAATCTAATTAGTCGTTGTCATGCTTATATAAACCGTTTTTGACCGTGGTGTGAAAGTGTTTATCAAGGGATGATTTCTATCATAAGCTTGTAATGATCCTATTATTTTAACCAGTTATTAAGCCACCTTTACGTAATAATCTCACAATATCGTCAATAAAGCTGATTTTCTATTTTCAATGATGCTTATCTATACAATGTCGCATTAACCCAGCATATTCCCTGCCCCCACCACAAACACCTCTCCCAAAAATGTCAATGGCGGTGTAAAAATGCTCACTTGTGGCGCTCCGAAAAGAGCATCACCTGAACGTTGCCGTTGCTCGATAGAGAAAGAGGGAGAGAGACACGAGAGCTGCCCGGTTGCCATCTTCATGTCACAGCTGCAAAGGGGTATTGGTCAGTGGAACATCCATGAGCCATCCAAAGGTCTTAAATTACTGCCATCGAGACGTAAATCGAGGGCACTGTGCCGTTCAATCATTGTTGATAGGAGATACTGAATATTTGATATTGGATACTGGACACGGGATTTTTTACTAGAGATAATCAGATCACAGAATTGCGATATATAGGTTAATTTTAAGTAGAATGGAAAATTACGATATATCAATTACGAGAAGAAGAACAATGATAGATAAAAATGAATTTCAATATTTTGGAAGTAAGCAAGAGCGAGTTTATAGAGTATTACTCAGCGATAAAATAAAAAACCATCAGGATATAGAGTCGCATAATTAGCAGAAGTGAGCTATCCATATGTCCATACAATTCTAAATGATTTAGAAAGAGAGGGTATTTTAAAAGATCGTCAAATTTTTGCAAAAAACCTTGTTGGAGGCTATTTATTCCCGAGATCGTATGAATTATACATCAAGGACTATGAATTTGAGCAGTGGGATAATTATTTGTTGGAATCCGGATATTTGGGAAAAGGGAATGTTAAGATATTTTGTTCCGATCACCACGTTTTTTTTGAGAAACAAATTGTAGAAGGTTGGCCGGTTGTATCAGCTCAACAGCTTATTGTAGATTTAATCAGAGAAGGTGCGGATTGTGGAATCAATTCGGATCGGCGCAATGGAATGTGCTCCCACAAGTGCCAGTTGTACTGGAGATGATGGGCAAGAGGTCGCTGGGAATGGCTGATTGTTGATTCTGAGGGAGAAAATTCAACGGGTTATGGGAGAGGTCTCGCAAAGTGAGGTATAGGTCATACCCATTTAAATGAGGATATAAATATAATGGTGAGTGAAAAATATTTTTATTTAGAGTATTTACTAATAATAAAATTTAGTTCTTTTTTTCCTTCCTCACAAATTATCATTTCATCTTTTTTCCCATTGAATCTAATTCGTTTACTACGGAGTATTTTTAGATCGTTAGGTGAGCGAACACTTTCATATAAAAAAATCGGATAAAATACAAACTTTTTACCCGAACCAACATACTCATTAAAAATTTTTTCACACTCATAAGAACCATTTGAAATTTTTTCAAATACATCATCAATGCTAAAATTTTTGGATTTAATTTCACAAACAACTACAATAAAAAAATTATCTTTAATAAAAATAAAGCAATCACACATTTTTTTATTAGGACATAAATTGTCAGATTTTATAATTACTCTATTCTCACGTTTAAAGCCCTGAAGTTGTAATTTTACTTTTTGTCCACGATCTTTGCATTGATCGATACAAACTGCATGATGTGTTTGTTTTATCCGCACTATTTCAGTCATAAAATCTCATTATTTATTAATCTCTCTTCGAATCATCACCGACTGGTCATACAATTCTTTAGTAATCCTTAAAAATTCATCCTGAGAAATGCCCTCATTTTCATCAATAGGGACAGACGATATGGTATTACCATTTTTTTTATCATAAGTAAAAATATGGGTGGCAATCTCATCAGGTTTTAAATAATCTTCTTTATCTAACATATATTCAGAAATCCGCCTATTTTCATTAATTTTACTCAATAAAATATAATTATTTAACTGCTCCAATAGATAATCACTATGAGTTGTAATTAATACCCGAACATTTTTACGAACCAATCGAACAATTAACTTTGCAAAAATACGTTGATTTTCAGGATGTAAATGTGCTTCCGGTTCCTCAATGATTAATAGTCCTCCAGATCCAACCCAGTGCTTTAAGGACAGGAATATTGGTGCTAATTCTGACACAGTAGATGAGCATAGATGAATAGGTAATTCTTCTCCCAGATAAGTATATTGAATTTCTGGATATGAGGATTCTTCTTTTTTCTCTTTCAAGGATATTTTGCCATAAATTAATTCGCGTTCAAAATCCGTTGATAAATCAAATAATTCCTCTTTTTCATCTTTTAAAAAAACAAGTTTATTAATGAAGTCTGAAATAACTCCAGATAAAGCAGGAAGAGATAATTGCTCCATTCCAGCATAAGGAGCAAGACGATTCAAACTTGCAGATAAGGCTTTATGACCTTGAAGAATACCAGAACGTGCTGCAGGTAAATAGAGAGAGGAACGAGATCTTGGTCTAGAGAAGAGTTTAACAAACTGTTGATCCATTTCATACATGTATGGTAAATATTTAAGGGTTCGTTCAAGATCCTTTTTTTCAGATTTCTTACTAATAACATTAGAATCTGATACCGCAACAAAAAATTTTTCTAAAATGGTATAGTCATCACCCTTTGCCTTTGCGATTTTCATATTTAAATCGCTTAATTCTGTCAATTGAAAAACTCCTTTCCGGATGTTTATTTTTTCATAAAAATCTCCATAATCTATACGAACATACGATATTCTTTTATTGATACTTTTTAGTCTCTCAATTTGAGTTGCAAAGACTCTTGATATTTCATCATTTATTAATTTTAGATGAATTCTTTTGAAAGCTATTTTACATAGATGTTGAAAATCATCCTTGTTTACATTTGGATCATTTGTATCAATAAATTTATCAATTACATCATATAATTTATTTTTTTCATTTTTTGTTAATCTGGAGTCAAATGAATAATACGGTGTTTTTTGAGTAGCGATTCGAGAATTTGTTCGATAAATTGAATATATTAAAGCAGATGCATATGATTTTCCAGATTGGTTAGGTCCGATAAATATTGTCAGAGGTTTGAGAATAATATTTCCTTCAGTAATTGGACCAAAATTTTTTATTTCTAAAGTAAAGTCAATTTTTTCTTTTTGGAATAATGCTTTGTTTTCCTCAAAAGAATGATTTTTTTTATTTGATGACATAATTTAACACCATTATAAATCAAAGGATCGTGAAGATAATTAATTTTTCTATTTTTATTTTTATTGATATGAAGTCATTAAACCAATGTTTCAGACTATTACATCCCCGCCATATGTCAGAGTATTTAACTTTGGTCAAACCATATGGAATCGAGGATGCACTAATGCCTGTTGCTGGAGAAGATACCAAATCCCTATTAAACGCCTGGAAGAAAACCAATGAACAAGAACTCTTCAATAACCTCAAAATCGACTAT
>NZ_VOTZ01000002.1 GCF_024372745.1 Methanocalculus taiwanensis | reverse complement strand
CATTCTGATTATCGGAAAGATAATCTTCGATAAATGCATAGGTATCCATGGCCCTGTGTCTCCTTTCTGCAAACAATGGTAGGCTGCAGGGCCAATTTAATTTTTACAGAAGATTTGTTACGTTACCCAACTCTGTCTTGCGTTTCTGTGGCGGAATTGATAATAAACTGTGATTCCTTGTTCACATCCTCATTTGTTTATTGGATTACTGTATGGAGATAATTGTATAGTATCGAGCCGGAAAAATCAGAGGGAGGAGATTGAATGGACATAGTACCATGCAATCTTAGCTGCATCTGCGCAATCGACGGAATCATCATGATCGAAATCGGCGCGGGGGTCGATTTCAGTCAATCCTGTAACCATAGAGGCAACCCGTGCGACATCACCGATATCAACCCGTCCATTATTGTTGAAATCTCCACGAACCCAGGGATTTCCGATGGTGATCTGCTGGCTGGTAACTTCAGATCCATCAACAAGAGCTGTGAGGGTGATGATCCCATCCCCAATTCCGAGTAAACAAAAGGTCATTGAACCATCCTCGGCTCCTTCTTTTATGCCCGATAGTGTGAGTGAGATATCAACGACAGGCGCATCATCAACCAATATCCCAAAAACCCTGATATATTCAATGGTTCCAACCGGGATATCGCCAAGGTTCTGCAAAAGCGACACATCCCCAAGGTATGCCTCCTGAATAATGCTTTTAATTGAATCTCCCTCTTTTGCCTGAATCCCCGCTTCTATGACGGGAGATGCGGTGAGAGCGATCCGGGAGGAACGCATTCCAAAGGGGAGAAGCAGTCTGTCGGCCTGGTAGCTGAAGTCTGATCCATCTCCACGTTCAATTGAAGATTCCATTCTCAGGGCAAAATGACTTCCATCTTCCAGCCCTGTGATGGTCGCTGTGATCTGATCGCCCTCATCGATTCGGTCGGGGGTTATCTGAATTGTCACAGCAGATCCGGATGATATCAGAAATGAGATCATGCAGATGAGGAAAAATATCCTGTTTCTGGTTGCCATGCCTGTACTATTGATCGCCCGTGATAATCGTAGATTGCGGTTTGCCCTGTCCAAAAGGGTAGCGATTTGCGATAATCAAAGGCAGGTTTCGAATCCGCGCGTTTTGATTGTCTGTTCAAAGAGGTTGACCGATCTACTGGCAAAAAGAAAAAAGGTTTAGGATTGTTTTGTGGTGTAGTAGTATGCTCCACCGGCAATCAGGATGATAATGATGACACCGATGATCACATATGTCCAGGGGAACGCAGCTGGTTCAACCGGAGTGACCGGGGTCGTCGGAGGCACCGTCTCTGTAGGTGTTACTGGTGGAATTGTTGGTGTAACTGTTGGTGTGACAACTGGAATTGCTGCTTCTGTATCGGTGAAGAGTGCAAAGATACTGAAGTGGGTTATCTGTGCACTTACTGTCCGGGTTGTCGGATTCACCGTTGTCTGAACACTCTCCCAACTGCCTGTTTCTGAGTTGTACCATTTCACTGAAAGGATCGATGGATCCTGCTCTGCCTGTGCCATAAGTGCATCCCATTGTGCCTGGGTGAACTCGAAGTTTAGCTGTGCACCGGGTGAGAATGTCGCACCTGCCGGTGAACAGGTGACAGCGTATCCTGCGAATGAGAATACTGAGCCACCTGGGACAGATGGAACACTCCCTGCCGGTAGATCATCTATTGAAACCGAACCGAGTGGGTTTCCATCTTGATCAAGAGCAATGGTGTTCCTGTTCAGGTTGAGTTTCGCAACACCTGATGGGGAATCGACAATATAGGACTGAAGGAGCATCCCCAGTGAGTTTGCCAGCAGGCTTGCAGATCCAACTGTCTCCTGTGTTGTGGGGACACCGCCGCCACCGCCACCGCCGCCGCCAGTCTGAGCGACGTTGATGTAGTTGGTTTCTGTCTTTGTAGCAGTGTTACTGGCAGCATCTGTTACATTAAGGCGTATCGAATATGCTCCTATCCCAAATGTTTGTGATGGGTTCTGAGCATTTGGTGTGGTGAAGTTGACCCATCCGGCATTATTACGGTTGTATTGCCAGTGATAGGTATACGGTGCAGTTCCACCGGTAGAGAGATCGGTGAACTGTGTGGTGATCTGGGTTGTTCCGGTTCTTGGAGTGCCGGTAAAGTTAGCGGTGAGTGTTGTCGCATCAGCCAGGGTAACGGTCGTACTTCCATAGGATGTCAGATTTCCGTTATTCTCAACCACCATATGGACAGTGAAGCTGCCTGCGATAAGTCCTGTGGTTGGGATGCTGAGGCTGTTATTATTGGTTGCATTGTGTGCGTTTCCATACCCTTCTGAGATGTAGATATTTGCCCTGTCGATCAGTTTTTTAACGGTCTGGTTGCCATCTCCCAGGAGATACATGCTCTTCAAAGAGCTGGCGCCAAGGCTTGTGAGATCAACAGTTACATTCCCGGTATAGGTTGAACCATCACGGATAAGAATTCCGGCGATATTCTGCGGCTGGGCACCACCCCAGTTCACAACCACCGGATCACCGATGGGGTACGTGGCTGCGGACGTGGTGAATTGTGATGCCTGTTCTGTGACAATGAAGGGCATCAATGTGATTGCAGAGACGCGGTCATCAGGCCCGTCAAGGCACATGGCCAGCAGGACATATTCGCCGGGGCCAATCCAGGTGATTGGAAGCCCTAATTCAGGAGTTGCTGTTGCAGTATTGAATCCGGCTGAAAGGTTAATGTAGTTGGCAGCGATCATCGTCTTGAGATCAGTCGAGAATGTGATCCCATCTCCTTTGATGAACTGTGGGATACGTTGTGCCTGGCCTGCATTATCAATCCTGACACCCTCGAAGCCATAGACAGCTCCTGATTTTCCATAGATGACGATTGTATCCTTGGAGAGCATCTCCTCAATGGTACTTCTTGAAGGCCTGGCACCGCGGAGGATCTGGTCGATCATTGAGCTGTTTGCTTTTCCGATGATTAATGTAGCTCTGTCGATGTTTGGAACAGTTACGGCGTAATTCATTGTTCCGGTCGGATTGATGAAATATGGAATTCCATCCTGGATAGCAGCCGGATCAATTGGATCATTTCCACGGTTATCAACGACAACACCGGAGCCTGCGGTGATCGTCTTCTGAAGAACGCCCATATCTGGTCTTTGCATCAGGCCGGCCTGTCCGGACAGGGTCACTGCCTGTGCCACAGGAACATCGAAGATGTTGTAGACGGCAGTCTTGTTCAGGTCAAGGCCTGCAAAGGTACCGGCACTGGTTTCATTAATGTATGCGAGGTAGTTGTTGTAGAGATGGAACTGCGTGCTCTGGCCCACATTGCCGGCTGCATCCACAGCATAGACAACTGCATTTCTGTTTCCACGCGTGTTGCCCTGTGCAACACCATAGACAAGGTTTGAAGAGGGGAACGTCGTACTGGATGCCTGATCGATCCAGACCCTGACAGGATTTGCATCAGTAACAGTGTACGCAAATGTCAGTGTCTCCTGTGCTTCAGGATACCCATCTCCATCCGAATCAGCAATCGAGTTAATGACAACAACCGGTGCGATAGTATCCTTTGTAAAGGTCTCTGTAGCGGTCAGTTCGCCACCACCTGGTAGCGAGCTTGTGCCATTCACAACAACGGTGTACTGTGCGTCTGCGAGTGGTCCATATGCCGCATAATTCAGTTCAATTGAACCCGCTGTCGGGCTGCTTGGTGTCAGTGTTGCCTGCCCGGTTACATTGACATTGTTTAAGAACATCTTCACGGTTGTTCCGGTGACCTGGACATAATCAGCTTTGATCACAGGCTGGGTCGCATTTGTGAAGGTGCCGTCAATATCCGGATTAAAGCTGATACCAGACTGGGCAACGGTGACATTATGAGTGACCGATGCGGGATTTCCTGCCAGATCAGATGCTGAAACGACAACGGCTGCGGGTCCAATCGGAACATTGTTTCTTGTTCCTGTAACGGTATATCCTCCGGCAATCGGTGTGATTGTTGGATTTACAAGTGCAACTCCGCCGACAGTGACATTGATCGTCGACTGATCAACTCCGCCGACATCAGTGATGGTTGCGGTTACAGTAACGTCCTGGGGAACTGTTGCTCCATTAGCAGGTGATGTGATTGTAATCGTCGGGGGGACTTCGTCTTTTGTTCGGAATAGGCCATTTACTGCGGTATATACTACCGGGGTCCTCGCCTCCTGCGTCTCGATAATCGTCACAGTTAAAATTGTCGATGATCCATTATTCGTAAGTGCCTGACAATTCAAACCAAAAAGCGAACTATTTCCAAAGAGGCCCTCAGTGATATCATTGGCATAAAAAACAGCACGAACTCTTCCTGGAGCTGGATTAGTCACTGTACCTCCCCAATCACGATCAGGGCGATATGATCTATTCTCGTTGACGAATCCCATTACTGTCTGATCATAATAGATGTCAACAGTAAATGTATCGAGATTATTCATATTCTGACCGAATATCCCAACAGGAACAGTTGTACCATCCATTGGGACATCAATAACAGTTTCTGCAACAATTTCTTTTGCTGCAACAAGTCCTGTACATGCTACTATGAGCAAGGTTAAAATAAGACTTATTGTAATTAATCTTCGTCTTACAAACATAAAATCCTCCTAAAGAACATCTTTACCTACTATAATCTACTCCTTATAATAAACATTACGATCAAAACTCCAAACAGAACTGAAATTAGTGAAGCTGGACTTGAATTTACAGGAATATTTGTTTTCTCTATTGGATGGTCCTCCCCTGTCTCATACAAATCACCCTCAACATTGGTTTGAGGGACCAATACTTCTTGTTGAATCTCTGTGGCATCAATTCCAATTGGAGTACCAGTTGGAGTTCCTATTGGTAATGTAGCAGGAATAATGGTTTGAACTGGCAGAGACCATGGAACACGAACTTCCAATGGTATTGTTGTAGGTTCATTGATATTTAAGGGGTAAGAAACGTCTGAAATGTACTCGGGTAACGGCTGTGAAGGTGTTGGTTCTGTAATGCCTGGAATTGGGATTGGGGAACGTTCAAAGTCTTCTATCTCTTCAATTCGAATGAATGGAGAAAAACCAGATTTCGCGCTTATGCGTGCAAGAGGTATGTAAGTTGCAGCAGCATATGGTGTTGGATCTCCAGTGAATGCAACAACTCGTGCGATCCCTTTTTCTGGATTTATCGCCGAAAAAACTTCAAGAGGACCAACAGAACCAATTTCTGAAATAGTTATCTCAGGATCATACTCAAGCTGGACGGTGTAGGTACTAATTGAATATGGCTTGTCTGAATTGAAGACAAGTAAATACGTTTCTTCACCTTCCTTTTCAAGACTAATTTCAGCTGCTGAAACAGTCAGAACAAAGACAAGGATCGCAGTTAGCACAAGAACCGGTAATCTCTTCATAAATTTCTCCAAAAATTATAGTTATTGGTAGTATCTGTTCAGACTCCCAGCAACATACCACGCTATATCTCTAGCATCACTCCCAAGTACCTGTCCATCATCGGTCACATCTCCATTGAACTGATCATTAAATGTCAGGGATAATGAACCTGCAACGAACCAGGCGATATCACGAGCATCTGAACCTCTAACAAATCCATCATTATTGACATCCCCTAATTGCCTGCCATAGAACCCAAAGGCAACCTGAGTGACATCAGCTGTATTCACATCCGAAATGGTTAGTATACCACCTGAAATGTAGCCTGCTGCATTAAATGGTCCATGCCATCCGGTTGCATTTCTGTAACTGTATGTCACGGTATCATTTACATAGGCTGTACCAATGGTGCGGGTAATTGAGGGCAGATCCACTGAGATCGTCGCACGCCCTCCGGTACTGGAGATTGTGGAGTTGAAGCTCTGTTCGGCCCTCACTTCTGCATTCCAGTGGTTTGTACTAGTGTTGCTGATCGTCTCTTCGACCTCCGGAGGCATCATCCGGGCATCACTGGCAGCTCCCATAATGGTTGTGAAGTGTGGAAGACTGCTGTCTTCTGCGACAACGACCGAATACTCGATGACCTCTCCCTGTGTAACAGTCAGGGTTGTATTGATCCACTCTCCCGGATTCACAGGCCTGATCGAGACACTGTGATCACCTTCAAGACGATCCTGTTGTGTTGCGTTGATGTTTGCTGCGACCTGGACACCATCAATATAGAAGTCCGCATTCACAGCAGCTCCGGTCTCATTCACCACTTCGAGTTGGATCGTTCCGTTGCCTTTCACATACCCTGTTGTATCGCCAAGTGCCATCCACTCGTCATCGTACATCGGGTAGAGACGGGCTTCAACCGTCTGTGAACCCGGCTGTTCAAACTTCAGTGGAACGAAGAAGTTCTTCACTTCGTTCGCAACAATGCTTGGTTGTGATTCGTTATCTGATCCCGGGTAGACGAAGAGCTTCCCGGTTGTTCTGTTCATCTTGTGAGTAAGGAACACTTTTGAGGCCGGGTTTTGTGGATCGCTGAGGTAATATGCCTTATTTGCGGCATTATCCGCCCCGGTGAAGTTCACACCGTTGCCGATTGGAACCTCCAGGATCATAACGGTCTGATCACGTGCTCCCGGACCGTTGTTGCTCACGGTGAATACAGCGTCCACCTCATCTCCTACTTTTAATCCTGGTGCTGGCTGTGCCGGAACTGTCACTCCAAGGAAGAAATCGGTTGCAATTGGATCGATGTACTCCTCTGGGATGGAGGCGATGGCGATTGACTTTGGAATCTTCTGGACACTCTGAACCGCAATGACCATCTTAGAGACATTGTCAGTGCCTGCATCGGATTTTCCGGTAATCACAATCTTGCCGGTTCTGTTGGCAACTGCATTTCCATAGAGTGCAAGTATCTGGTTTGCATCGAGCTGGAAGGAGTGCCGTACATTGTCCTCATCAAACGTAAACTGTTGCGGGGCAACAATTACTGTATCATCGTTGAGATATACTCCGATATTCGCAGTGAAGTTTACCTGAGATGGGATCTGTAGCTGTGTTAATGTGTTAATGACAGCTGCTGATGCTCTTGTGTTGCCCCAGCGGCCATTGGTATCATATTGTGATACCAGATACCTGATGCCACCCATTACAGTTTCATTCTCAACCGGGATTCCTGTCTTGTTAAGAGCGAATATTGCAAGAGCTGTTGTCTCACTATTATCATACCATCCATCGCTCCAGTAGTACCCAGTGGTGCCATCGCCCTGGCGAAGGGTAAAGAGCCTGTCCACCAGATCCTGCATCTTTGTATCGGCACGGGCACCAAGTGTTGCATTCTCTTTATAGTGCTCCTTGATTGCATCCAATCCGAAGATACCATATGCGACAGCTTTCGCCGGCTGAGAATTATAGCTTCCTGATTCAAGGAATTCAAATGACTTGTTCAGAGAGGTATTCACCTGCTCTTTCGCAGAATCACTCCCGATGAACTCGAATTCACCGCAGAACTTCTCGGACATGAAGCCGGTCCATTCGTACCGGTTGCTGATGTAGCCCCAGTCCTGCCATCCGCCATCAGCTTTCTGCTGATCAATAAGCCAGAGAGTGCTTGCAGTCAGGTTAATCTCAGTGGTATTGTTCAGGTATATGCCCCAGTCAAAGTCAGACTGCTGCATATCATGCTTGAGCTCGCTGAAGACATAGTTTGGATAGAGCGTATAGAAGAGCGACGGGCTTGACATCTGCCCCCATGCCCAGGCACCATAGTGCTGGTGATCCTCGGTGTAGGTGCCCCAGATCTTCTGGGCATTATAGCCGGTTGGCGCTTTCATCTGATTATACGCTCTCTGCATCGTGGATTTTAAGCTCGCATTTAACGAATCTGTCAATTTCCCACGGTTCTCATAGTATTGCTTCACACGGAGTGCTGCAAGGGCGGGGCTCATTGTCTGTTCGGGACATCCATGCGGGTACCCGACCAGGTACTCAAGGCCCTGGAGTGTTCGTCCTTCAGATCCGGCTGAGGTTGTAACTGTCACCTGTCTTCCTTCAAAGGGAACACGGTTAAACACATTAAACTGGATGTTACCGCCTGCATCATTCTCGTCGAGAGTTGTGGATTCCAGCACTTTGATGTCGACGTTTGGCTCCCGCACAACCACCGTGCCATTCACATAGGTCAGATTACCCTTTGCTTCAAGCTCAATGGAGTAGTCGAATGTCCCGATCTCTCTTGCCAGTATGTAATACCAGATCGCCGAGTTCCAGTTAGAATTATATCCATAGACAGACCAGTCTGCCGGATACCAGTAATACATCTGGAATGGAGAGTTCTGTGTCAGATCAATTTTTGTTCCATTCTGATACCACATTGAGAGTGTGGCATTGATATATCCCGGCATATTGGTGGTATAATATGTACCGAGATTGACGTAATTATCGACAACAACCGTTCTGTTGTACTTGTAGTAGGCTTCCCAATTGTTTTTATTAAAGTTTGTAATATCCAGCACATATGGATTAATCAGTACTCTGGTTGTTGCAACATTTCCTGTCGGATCATCATCCCCTGAGATCGTTGCAGTCAGTGTTTTTGATCCGGTTGTTGCCGGCTTCCAGGTGTTGAAGCTATAATACCTGCTCTGGTAAGCTCCAAGAACAATCTCATCCTGTTGCCAGAGGACTGTGCCGCCTTCTGTCACATTTGCAGAGACATTCACCGGGGTTGGTTTTGAATTCCATACAGTGACCGATACGCTGACGTTTCCATCTACCGGACTTGATGTGGGTGCCCAGATGGATACGCGGGCATTTGTTACCCGATCCTGGGTAAATGATCCCTTCCAGATATCAAGCTCAAGGAACTTTCCATCATCTGTCTTGACATTTGCTGCAGCCGTTGATCCAAACTCAGAGGTTCTTCCTGCCTCAGACTGGGCCCTGAACTGGAGATCGGCAACCTTTATGTTGAAATTATAATTTACATTAGTACCTGTGACGAGTAAACGTCCATAACCTGGGTTTGTGACACTCACACCAGGAGCAATATTAATTGCACCCTGATAGATACAGACAGCAGGGTCATATGTTACCGGAATGGAAAATGATCGAACCGGAGCTCCGGTTGAGACATTCGTGAGAGTGACCGGAAGAACCTTGGTATCGCCAACTGCTCCGGTAATATGATCAAATACTACCGTCACGGGTTTGAATGAGGCATAATCCGAGGTGATGGTCTTAGAAAGCTGACCCTGATCCGGATGGAGAATACGCTCGGTTGGTTCCTCCTGGGCCGGTCCATATGAGTTCACTTCAACAGAATACGTCTTTGTGCCCTTTGTCTTATCAAGGGTGATCGTTTCGCTTTGGGTCCAGTTCTCGCCTGGCTGGAGAGCCGGGATCGAATAGAACGTGTTTACTCCATCCCGTGCAACACGGAGATATGTAGGTACTGAGAAGACTCCACCATCATTTTCCACTCCATAGGTAACTCTGTGAGTCCCGGGAAGAACATTTTCATGAATCACAGTTTCGCTGCTTGAGATACCCTGGATTAATTCGGTATCAAGTACCGGCTGAAGATCGGGATATGTCAATGTTACCTGGGTAGAGAGGTTATTGTTATCATACCGAATCTCCTCTACTCTTCGATCCGGGTTGATATGAATGGCGATCTCTTTTAGACCAATTGATATGTCAGCTCCAGCTTCAATAACAAGTGTCGTTTCGACTCCGGGGATCCTCCCTCTCTGCCGAACCTCAATCGGACGGGAGTCATTGTAGATGGAAGCATCTGTCTTTAAGGTAAAGTTGCTGCCTGCATCAATCCTCTCAGTCAATGTCCAGGATCCCTTTTGCCCTACAAAGAATACGTCGACATCAAAATCTTCACTTTCAGTAACGGGTGCAAGACCGATATTCCGGATGACGAAGGTTGGATCTAAGAATATCGAACCGTTCTGATATTTCTTAACAAACTGAGGCGGGGCTGGATCTAAAACTCCGGTCAGATCAGGGAGTACCGGTGGCGGCGGAGGTGTTATCGTCACAGTTCCCGGTACTGAATACCTGAAGGGCACCGGATCGAACTCAGTGGCGCTCCATTCTCCCTGTGGCCATAATTCTCTGGTGACTTCCTCATCGACACGTGTTGTGTTGAAGGTAATCTTCGCAACTGCAAGAGGTGTTTGTCCGACAGTTAAGGAATCATGAGTCATTGAAACTCTGAGGAAACCTTCGTGAAAATGGTATGTCTCGACATGCCATGTCACAGACGTATTCACAGGAGCCTGTGGCGTAGCAGTGACATTTTCAACCCCAAGGACAGTCGGATCAAACATTACATCAAATCCAATCCCTGTTGCACCGGTGAGGTTTGCAACAGATACCAGAATCTCGGCATTCTGTCCCCCTTCAACAGTCACAGAGCCTAAAGCCAGCTTTGAATCAGCATTCTGCTGTACAAGCGCCTCAAAGTTCAATTCTGCCTGGTCATCGCCCGCAGTCAGTACATCCGGATCTGCCTGTTCCAGATCATCAAATCCGGTCTCCTCATCAGTGGTGGAGAACAGTGTCCCGGTGGGAATACCTGCTTCCACCTCCTCTCCGCCTGTACCTGCAAACGCAATGCCGATCAGGCAGGAAAAGATGAGAATAAGTGCAATCGTCTTCTTTCCAATCATCATAGTTCTTCACTTCCATTCAGTAATCACGATAGGTTCACACACACTCCATAGTTGGTGATGTTCTAATACATATCCTAAAGACAGATAAACGTTCTTCTCTTCACCTCACATAAATAAAAAAAAATTTAAAGTTCATGGTACTTCCCCACATAGACATATGCAATCTTTGCTGCATCTGCGGCATCAACAACACCATCTCCATTAAAATCTGCCTCAAGATCTACGGTGATAAGCCCGGCCGCCATATAGGCAACCCGTGCGACATCCCCAATATCGATCCTGCCGTTGTCATTGAAATCACCCCGCATACGTACCCGGAGTGATCCATCATCAACAATAACAAATGGCTGCACGTCACCGGATACACCTCCGCTGAACTCCGATCTGGTATAGGTGATTGGACATGATCCGATCTTCTGTTCTGCAGCAAATACCAGATCAATAATCTGCATCGGCTCAGCACCCTGATCGATTCCTGGTTGGAGTGTCATGGAGAGGTTGAGTTTTCCGGTGGTGTTGTCAATCTCTGTCACAAATCCTTCAACTTTGTTCTCAACCGATGCATTCGGGCGAACTGCGGTGAGCTGTACCAGCGTCTGATCAAATGTCAGGTTCAAACCAACTGCAGTCATATTCTGCATATTGGAAACAGACACTCCGGTTGTCCTGTTCATGCCTGTCGGGATCACAGAATTTCCGGCCATGATCGTCGTTGGCTGGAGGACGGTGATGTAGCCCGCCTTTGTGGTGGTGTTCTGCCCCTGTTCATTTGTAGCAGTCAGGCTGACGGTGTAGACACCATGATTCTGATAGATCTTCGTTGGGTGCCGTTCAGTTGAGTTTGTTCCATCCCCGAAGTTCCATGTCCATGATGTCGGAACTCCCGTTGAAGTATCGGTGAACCTGACGGTCAGGGGGGCAGGGCCAGTGGCTGGCACACCAATGAAGTTCGCAACAGGTGCAACCGGCTCAGGGGGTGTATCCTGGATGGTGTAGCCGGACTGTGTCGTAAAGACGCGGTCAGGCGTTCCGCCGCCGATCTCCCACCAGACCTGGCTGTTCTCAGGCACATACATCTTCAGGGTGGCACTGCCATCGGGACCGGTTGTCTGGATATCCGCTGCGCCGAACATATCGGTGTATATGCTCTCAGATGTGCTCATTGTAGAAGAACTGGCTAAGTCGCCAAAAAAGCCGGTCATGTACCTGTCCGGACCAACAGTATCATAGACGAGATATATCGGCACTCCAGATGCTCCATCTGCCATCTGGACATTGACATTGATCCAGCCTGCATGCTCTGCAAACTCAGGTGGCGGGTTTGCGATTGTAAGCGGAGTTGCACCAAGGTACGTGGAGTAAACCCACCAGTTCCCCTGGCTATAGCCGCCACGCCAGAACCAGTCCTTC
The DNA here is from genome assembly GCF_024372745.1 of Methanocalculus taiwanensis. Classification (GTDB taxonomy): domain Archaea; phylum Halobacteriota; class Methanomicrobia; order Methanomicrobiales; family Methanocorpusculaceae; genus Methanocalculus; species Methanocalculus taiwanensis. Next base: position 184,839 of record NZ_VOTZ01000002.1, on the reverse strand, counting down.
ACGGCAACGGTGGTCTCGTATGCGCCATATGGGACGGTCTCCGCAAAGAATCCTGTTCCAGTCAAATATGATGACAGGAGTGATGCAGACGCACCCCACCACTGGGAGCCCATATAGCTCTCGACAACACCGGTTCTGGAAACCTCAAAGATTCCTGGCATCGGGATCGGCTCACCATCCGGGGTGTAGACGGCAGTTCCTGCCCGGAGCACCCCGGAGTTTCCACTATCAGTAAACTCGCCGGTGATGGTCACCCATTCGTATGGCGGGGAGACATAGGTATAGCTGTAGGCATCCCCGGAGAGGCCGACCACCTGGAGTTGATTGTACCCCCATGCATCCTCGAACCTGATAACCGCAGGCAGGGTTGCATGTCCATACCCGTCAGATCCGGTTGTCACGATAGCCGAGGAATCGCTTGTATAGAGATACACTGTTCCTGCGACAGGCTCTCCTGCCTTGTTCTGAAGATAACAGGTGAGATTCATCTCGGTTCCTGGAGCGATGCTCCGTGCATCCTCTGCAAAGGCACCCTTCCAGTCACCAGAGATGAAGAGATCGCGGTTGGGCTCAACCAACGGGGCACTCGGATGGAACTCAAAAGGCCAGGGATCCACTATGATGAGAGCCTGATACTCAGATAATTCTGAGTATGGTCCGTTATGGTCGTCATCATCATACCAGTGTGAGAGTACAACTCCCAGGTATGCGCCATCCGGCACCGGCACGGTCACCTTCCCGATTCCGTTCTTTGTTTCATATGGAATTAACCGGGTATTTTCCTGCATATTCTGGATCTCGGCAAAGAGATCGGCATATTCCGGCGTCAGCTTCTGTATCATGCCTGATAAGAGTTCAGCAGTCTGATCGGGGAACTGCAGGGAGAGAGCTTTGACATCCACCTCATAGAGCCAGACGACCGGAAGTTGGAAGATCCCGTCCGGTACAGGCTGCGCATCAAGGAACGTATACTGTTTCACAAGAAGTGTTGCATTCCCTTTCTTCTCTGCGATTGTGACGGAGGGTTTCACTTCCTGATTGACAAAATCATTAGTATTGACATTAATATCTCCATAGAAGCGGGCCTGTGTGAGATTTGCAACTGGAGCAAGTACAATCTCTGCCCGGTTTGTTTCCATCCCCGAGACATTAAACGCCTTCTCAATTGTCCCATTCACCGGGGTGATTGTCTCATTGAGATATTCAACCCAAACTGGTTGTTCCTGGCCAAAGATCGAAGCGCTGATCACCATCCGCACATCCCCTGCATATGGATCCAGAGTCTGCGGATCGACAAGAGTGTACTTTATAGGGACAGTCTCATTTGGAACCGTATAATAGTCTTTATTCACGGTATCAAAGAGAAACAGTTCCCTTGGACTGGCAGTAGTGCGGGTCATGATTGAGCCACTCACGGAATTCCCGTAGGCATCCCGGACATCATACGAATAGCTTCCGGATGCATTTGGCACAAATGATGCCGTCGCCATACCATGGGCATTTGTTACATTTGTTGTGTTCAGGAACTCCTGCTGGCCACTCCAGATTCTGAAGTGGATATTTTCACCATCAAGTGGTGTCCCGTTCCACGAGATCGCGGTTATCACATTCGGCTCACCCATCTTCAGATTGCCAAATCCGAACCCGGCATGCAGCATGGGTGCATCATATGTGGGTGGAACAAGCGGCGTCACTTCTTCGATTGCCGCCCAGGCACTTACCCTGCCATATCCGTAATCATAGTCCGGGCCCTCAGGGCCGAGATCGACTGCCGTCTCAGTGATGATCGTCTTCACGTCATTCGGAGAGAGCGTGCTGTTTGCCTGGAGTAGCAATGCGGCAATTCCGGAGACATGAGGGCATGCCATCGAGGTGCCGGACATATACGTATATCCGCCATTGACTGAAGTGGAGAGGATATACTGTCCTGGTGCTGTCACATCCGGTTTAATACGCAGATTATTACCCCATCCCGCTGGACCGCGGCTGCTCGAAAAAGCGATATAATCCTGACTTTGTCCAGTCGCACCAACAGCAATCACCTTCTCTGCAGCTGCCGGGGCGCCGATGCTCCGGAGACCATATTCTCCTTTATTGCCAGCGGATGTCACAAAGACCGTGCCATTTTCAACGATCCTGTTTGCAGACTGGGACGTGAGGCTGGTCCCGTTATCTGCATAGCATATGAGCCATTCATAATAGATCTCATCACTATCACTGATCCGGCTCCAGCCACCTTCAGCGGGATCTGCAGTCCATCCTGCATCTCCGGATGCATCATCATAGAATCCGATCTCGGGGATTGCCATCCAGTCGATGAACCATCCATCCCATATAATACTGGAATCGGTCTCATATCGTAACCGGAGATCGAGATACGTCGGCCCGGTAGTCTGCTCGACACTGTATGGCCCGATTGGTGGCATCGGTCCAGGTGGTGGGGCCTGACCCAGAACGAAAGGTGTGAGATTAACCGAATAAACTCCGCTTCCCCGACCATTCAGAACAAGGAGTGGGAACCATTGCTGTGACTGAGTATCCAGCACCTCCACATAGCCATAATCATATGAGGTTTCCATGGCATATCTGGTGGAGATATTGAATGTGAGGGATTCAAGGCCCTCCATATGATCTGTCAGGTTAAATCTCTGGTACAGGATATTATTCAGGTCATACCCTGTTCCTGAATGCCATATTTTTTCGCTTGTATTCAGTGAAGGATTTTGGATAGTGAGTGTCCATTCACCTGGAGCAAGGGCAGCATTACCAATATATTTGAGCATACCCCATTCCGGAGGACATGGTGTATCATACCAGTCACAATCGACACCCTGATAGACCGAACCATTTGGCTGGCGCATGGTGATTTCAAGTTCCTCATTATTTCGTGACTCCAGCCAGAGAAGGATAAACGTCGGATCAAAGCCATCATTAAAATTGGACACGTTTATGGGAATATCAATACCTTCAGAGCTATCCAGCACAATTTCATCCCAGTCAGAGTCAAAACCAATTGCTCCCCCACTATATGAGATCACATCCGCTCCCAGTTCAACAGCTTTCTCAAAACCCGCAAGAACAGTAGAGGTATTTCCGGATCCACCCGAATTAAAAACCTTTACCCCAATCAGGTCAGCACCCGGTGCAACCCCTGTGTAGATACCACCTGCGCCCATCCCGGCAACGGTGCCTGCACAGTGTGTGCCGTGGCCATGATCATCATAGGGATCGGTGCGGCTGTTGACGAGATCTGCCCAACCGACGATCTTTCCGGCAAGATCCGGATGATCGGCCTTGATCCCGGTATCGATAACCGCGACTGTTACCCCGGTTCCGTCAAACCCGTTTGCCCAGACCTCAGGCGCTTCGATCCAGGAGACGCCCCAGGCAATGTCTTCTTCATAGGGGTAGGCCGGATCGATCCATTCGATCTCATTGTCAGTTGCAGGCCTGAAGAATCGCATACGGCGGTCACCATTCTCTGCCAAACCAGTGTCTTTGGTGAGATCCAGGGTAACGATCCGATCAGGCACTACCCGGGCCACATCCGGCCGGGCGGCGACCTGCTTCACCTGCTCTTCGGTGAGGGTCGCGGCAATCGCATTCACCGACCAGAGAGATCTCGGCTCATCCACACTCATCCGATTGACAGATGAGATGATATCCCGTTGCGATGCTTCAGCAAAAGCATTCAGTTCGAGATAATCCGCATCATCAGCGGGTCGGTCTTTCATTACAATTATTACATGCTGCGGTTCACCGGCAAATGGTGCTGCAGCCACTGTTCCAGCTGTTAGCAGCAGAATCAGTGCCAGAGAGAGAATAAGGAAACGTGTGTCCATTCCGATCACACTCAGACCTATCTCTACTTCTCATTAGATTTAATACATATGATCTGGAAAAATGGATAAGAAACCGTATTGCTATTGGTTTCTTCGATATAGAAGGATAGCGGCGAGAATAATCGGGAGAGCGGCCACCGGTGCCGGTGCCGGGGTTGCATCCGGAACTCCTGGCAGAGGTGATTCCCCTGGTTGTTCTTCAGTTGCCGGCGTAGCTGAAAGAGATGGTTCGGCTGGTATCTGCGTTCCTGCAGGTTGCGTAAATGGCTGTTCAGGGACTGCTGGTATCTCTACGGTATCTTCGGGCAGGGTGAAGGTTCCGGGATCATATGAGGAGCCTGATGATGCCTCATAGTATGATGGAACCGCGGTTGCCGGCGCGTTCGGTGTTATCGTGCTTGTGACGGTGCCGCTCTTCACCTCATCAAAAGTGATGGAGGCAAATGCAGGAAAATCACTCCAGCGTGCATCTGTCAGCGAAAGTGTACTTGTTCCGGAAGCAACAGGAGAGAATGCTATCTCAACAACGCCTGCCGGTTCCTGTATCGTCACCGGATCAGGGAATATGATGAGCACACGTGCGGCCCCGGCGACATTCGTATTCGTTGTCATCGAAACACCTTCGTATCCGGCTGCTTTCCTGATCCCGGCGATACTCACAACTGCCGGATCGTAGGTGAGATCGAACTGGAGGCTTGTTGCAGATGCAATTTCCGCAACATGTACCTGGAGATAGGATCCGTCTGCATTCCCCGAGTCGATCTCCATTACTGTTGCAGCATGAGCTGATCCAATAATACAAAATGAGGCAACAAGCAGTAATAGTACTGTCCGTTCTTTCATACAGACAGTTCGGCACTTTCTAAGAGAAATAACTACCGTCCCCTCAGTATTATTCTTTCCAAATCAAAACAATTCAAGGTACTCTCCCATAATGCACCAGCCAATCACCACCCTTTTTCAGATCCCAGGATAGATTACTAGTGATGCCACCAGAGCCAGCTGATATCGTCGTTGATCTGCTTAACCCAAAATTAATCCCAATCGACCTGAAAGTCGCTCTGTTGTGGATTATTGGCACTATCGGCTGCATCTATATCCCGATTTTACAGGATACCCCGCTCCGGGTGGTCTTTGCGCTCCCTTTCATCCTCTTTATCCCCGGCTACCTCTTAATCGCAGCCCTCTTCCCATCAGATGACGACCTCGACTGGATCGAGCGGATCGCACTCTCTTTTGGCCTCTCAATAGCAGTCGTCCCATTAATCGGCCTTGGCCTGAACTACACACCCTGGGGTATCCGGCTTGATCCGATCGTCACCGCGCTTGTTTTCTTTGCCCTTGCAATGGCTGCAATCGCGGCATACCGGCGCCTGATCCTCCCGGAAGAGAAACGCCTGCGGATCCCACTCAGAGAGGTGAAGGACGGGATCCGTGATGAACTTTTACCGGAAGAGAGCACCCGCCTTGACCGCGCCCTGAGTATCATCCTGATCGCAGCAATCATCCTTGCAATAGGGACCACCATCTATGTGATCGTCGTTCCAAAGGAAGGGGAGAAGTTCACGGAATTTTATATCCTCGGAGAGAAGGGGAAAGCGGCAGATTATCCGACGAACTTCCGCGCAGGCACTGAGCAGTTTGTGATCATCGGGATCGGCAACCACGAATACAGAAACGTCACCTATACTGCGATGATCTATGGGTTTAACCAGCAGTTCGATACGAAAACAAATACTTCACGTATTCTCTCATCTGTTCCGATAGGATCTTTCACAACAGAGATTGCTCATAATGAAACTGTTGAACAACGGTTCAACTTCACGATTCGGGATACAAAGATCAACCGGATACAGTTCCTCCTCTTTGATGAAGCCCTCCCCAAACCCGGTCTTTCCCCGGCAGAGCTTGTGAATAGCAGCTATCGTGATCTCCATCTCTGGATCAGTGTCGGGAGAGCTGCCTGATCAGGTGAGAGAATTGATTATGGGGAGTCGATCACATCCCCTGCTCATAACGCCTGAGAGTGATTGTGATCGTGCGGCTCTCGGGGGAGAGGACGATCCTATCATAGCACCAGGCTGATTTCGTTGCATCGGCAAGGATAACGCCGATCAGTCCGCAGGCAGCGCACGGAAACATCGTGCAGCATTTCGGTGATTCAGCCTGGGTTATCATGCATTCTCCAAAAAGGTGATAACCGCTGATCTCAATTACCAGATCGTCCCCCTCAATCGAGGTTGCCATTGTCTCAGCGAGTTCGCTTGCAACCGTCAACACTTCGCGGATGGCAGAGAGCGATGCTTCGACACCATCCGGTGTGGTGAGCCCATACTCTTTGCGGAGATGATCCCAGAGCGGGAGAGCGAGTGGAGGTATAGTTACACCAACTGATCCCTCCTGTAGGACAAGTGATGTCTGGAGAGCTCCATTTGGGATCTTTGAAGCACCTGATGCATTGAACTGGATAATACTCTCACCCTCCGGCAGAATGACAGCATCGCCATCCACCCCGAGATCTGCGGAAATACGGGCAAGGCCGATTCGGCACCCCGGAGTAAGCCGCTCAGCGATATCGGGTGCTATCGTCCCTCCACGGTGAAATGTCAGGAGGAAGATACCTGCAATAAAACAGGCAAACCCGCAGAGCACCAGCGTGGCACTGGTCATATCTGCGCGGTCAGTGAAGAAGACGAGGGCGAAGGAAGCTGCAGCTGCGATAAAGAGTGCAAACGATGCTTTCGCCTCATCTGAATCACCGGGATGCCGGACAGTCTGGATCAGATCTCGAAACTGATCTGAAAAATATGAGACGAGTGGCTGGAGCTGTTTGTGTGGATTTGGTACCTTCATGTATGTTCCCCCCTGACCCAGCGGTGCAGGGAATATTCATAAAGATAGATACTACCACCACCAACTCCGGATCCGGCAATGACGATGAGTGCGGCGATGAATGGATCCATTATCGGCAGAACGAGCAGGATCAGGAGAAGGCCTGTAATCAACAGAGCAAGAGAGAGATACCAATCCCCTGTCAGGAAGAGATCTGATCCGCATGTTGATGCAATCAACAGGAACATCAGGATGCCCGAGAGGATTGGGGCGAGGTATCCTGCAGCTACCACACAGGGCACCCCTAAACAGAGTTCCAAAACCGCTCCCTCACCTGTTCGCCTGGCATATACCATCCCGGATACCGCAACCAGCCAGGCTATCCAGAGGAGAGGGTCGAGGAAGATGAGGGCGGCACCGGAGATGCCAAGGAAGATACCCCGGAGCAACAATTCTCTTTCCATCTCAGATCACCTCGATAGTATCGATCGGAAAGGCACCTGGACGAATTGATACTGCACTATGCGCGGGAATTCTCAGGTGGACAGAGAGCCCGATCCGCCTGGCAGCCCGTGCCACCATACCAAGATGGCTGGTATCGCCATCTGCTGCACTGAAGAGTAACACAGCAGTTCCCTTCGTTCTGGCAAAGGCACGGATACATTCAGCTTCAAAGGAGGGTATGCCACGGTTCTGGATCACCGCATCATACCATGTGTGGAGTGGCGAGCCCGCCGGGAGGGAGAGCTTCACTCTCCTTGAATCGGTCTCTGACAGATAGTGATAGAACTGGTTCCAACGGGCAGTTGGAGGGAGATCGCGGATAGCCGCCAGCAACCGGGATGCCTGCCGCTCATCGGGCAGAAACCGGATCACATTCCCTCCTGCAATCGCAAGCAGCGAGACGGAATGGGATAACTTTAATGAATCTTCGGCAGCACCGGCAGCAAATCCGATCAGTTGTTCTGCGATAGTAAAATCAAGAGGCATATCAAGTACCACAACCGGGATCTCGCCTGCCTGTGCATATGCCTCACGGATGGTGAGACGTTTTGTCTTTGCTGTTATCTTCCAGTCTATCTGGCGGGGATCATCTCCTGGCATATACTCACGAAATGATCTGACCATGGTTCCGGATGATGATATGAGCCTGCGTGAGGTTGATTCTCCATATCCTAAGGATTCTCCATTCAGGACAACCGGGGATCCCCGTGGCTGAACCTGAACCTCGGGCATACAATCTTCCGGGCGGGTGAAGATGATAGCCGTCGAGAAGAAGCGATCACTCATCTCCAGAGTTGCCCCATGGAAAGAGATGGTGCCGCGGGCACGTGCCTGTATCCGGTACGTGAGTTCTGATGTCTCGCCAACATCAAACACCGGGTTATCGGGGACTTCAAAACCAGGACCCGGCATGTCATGTATCGAGATGAGAGATGAATGCGGTTGATCCAGGTCTGCAGAGAGGGTGACTGTAATAATTCCGTATTGCCTGACGATGAGGTTATCACAGTGACGTTTCAGATGGAATGTCGCAATAACCTGTTTTTCGGCTTTGAGGAAGAGGATGGCACGGGAGAAGAGGAAGAGCAGCAGTACCGATCCGGTAACAACTGCCGGCGTACTAGCCATCGCCCCGCCGCCAACGATGGTGAGGAGGCCAGCTGCCAGTAACGCACGGGAGAGGGGGGTTGGAAGCACCTCAGGGCACCTCGACAGACCGGATAATCTCATTGATGACCGCTTCGAGTGTAATTCCGGCGATCTCAGCTTCCCGGCGAAGAATCAAGCGGTGATGCAGTACATGGAATGCAATCTCCCTCACATCATCCGGGGTTACAAATGTCCTTCCGTTGAGTGCAGCGACAGCTTTGCTCCCTTTATAGAATGCAATCGATGCACGGGTGCTCGCCCCGAGACTGATATCTCCGTTCTGCCTCGTTGCAACAACCAGATCCCTGATATACATGGCAACCCGCTCCTCTATATGAATGGATTCGACACAGTTCCGAAGGAAGATGAGATCGACACCACCTTTGTGTTGATCGAGTGATGTTGCATAGGTGTCCCAGTTCAGTTTTCCTGAGTCCAGACGCCTGAGTACTTCCAGTTCGTCCTCGGAATTGAGATACTCGGAGATGAAACTATACATAAACCGGTCTTTCTGCGCCTCGATGAGTGGGAATGTCCCTTCAAACTCATACGGATTCTGGGTTGCCATTACAAAGAACGGGCTTGGCAGGGGGTGTGTTTCACCTTCTATTGTCACCTGCCGCTCGCTCATCACCTCGACAAACGCACTCTGTGTTCTCGGGTTCAGCCTGTTTAACTCATCGATTAAGAGAATATTCGAAAAAATAGGTCCTTTCCTGAGAACAAACTCTCCCTTTGACTGGTCATAGATCCGAAGGCCGAGGATATCAGCCGGCTGCGTATCGACTGCGCACTGGACACGGGAGAATGTATATCCGAGAATCTTTGCAAATGCCTTTACAATCGTCGTTTTCGCAGTTCCCGGAACCCCCTGGATCAGGATATGCCCGTCGGAGAGAAGTGCAATTGTAATCAGTTTTGTTAATTCATCTTTTCCAACAAGGTACTGATTAATAAGAGATCTGATCTCCTCAACTTTCCGGGGAATTTCTGGTATGGCTGTATCAGGCGTCATGGTTTTTCCTAGAGTATCTGTTTTCTGTATGCGACAATGACAAAGGCCATCAGGAGAAGTATGGCAACAATGGTACTTATTGGTGCGGATTTGACCTTATGAATGATGTATGCGGGCCCATCGGCATCAGCGGTTTTACCATAGACTGCATCCACACTCACCGTCCCATTGTAATCAAGCATATTTCTGAGGAGCTGTCCATTGTCGTGGAGCCGTCTGACCTGCTGCATCGTTGTGGCAAAGAGGCTTGCATCGGCGATCAGGATTATTTCTCCCGGATCCAGATCTTCATTGGCGATCAACGTATATCGGCCAAGCGATGCCCCGGCACCTGGCCTTCCGGTTCCTGTTGTGTCTACCCATGAGAGAACCGATGTCCTAACAAGCGGTGTTCCACCGGTAATGTGTGATGGCCTGTTAAAGGCGAGGGTTGAAATGCCTTCAAGGAGTGTGTGGTTTCCCGAAACCCTGGCAATGATCGTCCGTGTCGAGGCAAATTCCATATCAATACTGGATACATTGCCAGGTACTATGCGCATGCGGGATCCAAGTGCCTGAAGGAGCTGGTTTGCATCACCTTCTTCATCTGCAATGATGACTGTTCCGCCGCTCTTCAGTACCTGTTCTGCAACTAAGGATGGAGACGCGTCTTTTGGGGCGATAATGATGTAGCGGTCCGCGAAATCGGGTTCAGGTGTCCCGGGTGCGAGGATCTGCGCATCCATGCTGCTGGCGAGCGAGTAGAAGGCGGCTGTTCCTGACCACCCTGGATTGAAACGTGAGAGATCGGTTGTGGTTGCCTGGAGATGGGCGCCTGCTGCTCCCAGGGTTAGAAGGATGAGGATGATTGCGATCAGGATAGCCGGTCTCATCCACGCTCATCCCGGAGACGCTGGTAGGTATCCACAAGCCATTGCCGGTCCCCTGCATCAGGGATCTGCCCCCCGTACAGCACCAGTTCATAGGCTGCAAGCCATGCATGGAGTACTGTGTCTGCCGCCCTCGTCTGACGGATATCGCCAGCCGTTGCTGTCAGCGGATTCTCAATGCCCGCCTGTTGTGCGAGCCCCAGGAAGAGGGATCTCAGGGCTGCCGGGAGGTCGGATTCCTGCAGCTTGTGATATGCTTCAAGAGCTGGATCTGGTGCCTCTAATATACCATCAATTATAATCGTCTCTTCTTCAACATCTTCCAGCGGACTCTCTTCAGGCTCTTCAGGTTCAGGGGGGGTTTCTTCTATCTGAGTTGGGATCTCTTCGGGAAGCGGGGAAGCTGTACCTGTTGACCTGCGTTTCAGATAGAAGTAACCTGCCGCTCCTCCTACAAAGAGAGCCGTAATAATGAAGAGGTAAGTGTTATCTGGAGTATCTTCATCTTCATTCACTGGCTTCTTCTGGATAAAGGGTATCAGCGATGGTGGCTCTTCCGGGGTTTTGATAATGATCACCACTTCATCACTCTCGAACCTCTCAAGCGGATAGGCAGCCTCATCGAAGACGGCTACAATATGGTGTTTTCCGATAGCTAACTTCAGGGTGGTGACAAATCCGCCATTGGCATTTGTTGTCGGTGTTGCGATCTGTTTGCCAGCAGAGAGGATCCGGATAGGGGCCCCGGAGACTGGTCTATCTCTTGACATCAATTGGCCGGAAACTTGTGTTTCCCCGGTATGCTGAAGAATAAGGTTGGTTTCAGATCGGATCACCTGGAAACTTCTCACATCAGAATATGCCCCTTCCATAGTTGCATAAAGGGTATGCATCCCGGTGCGGATCTTGTCGATCTGATACTTATGCAGGAATGTTCCATCTGCTGCGGCAGTCAGGTTTATAAATGGACGGCTATCAAGATAGAGAGAGACAACGCGTTTATCTGTTCCCGTAATCCTACCGGATATGGTGAGAATATCTCCATAACGAACCTCGAACGGTTCGATCCCTAGGTGTAACCTGAGAGGTTCTTTTCGTGGGACCTCCCTCTGTATCACAACAGACCGCTCCTCCTGCTCCTCCTCAACATCCTCTGAGATCGTCTTAGTATTCCTGACACTCTCTTCATATGCCTCGGTTTTGACACCGAACTTTTCAGAGACGCTGACCATCTTCTCGCTCCGGCTCTCATATGATGCCACGGTCTCTTTGATCTTTGATTTGAGGGCTTCACCTTCGTACATGATCGAATAGAGCATATCCGGATTATCGGCATCGCGGTACTTGATCTCTAGCTGTTTCAGTTCAGAGAAACGCTGTGTGTCCTCAAAAAGAGCCATCAGATCATCTTTATTCTGGGCATTCAGCCGCTTCCATTCCTCAAGATCAGATTGCGACATATCAAGACGGATAACCAGGTTATCGAACTGGCGTGTCTGCGCAAGATACTGATCCAGATCCCGTTGGGCAGAATTGAAATCCTTTACATTCAGGTTCAGTACCAGTGTTCCGGAACTTGAGAAGATATCCTCCATCAGTGGAAGAATAACACCTGAGTTATCCTGTGTTGCCTGTCTGAGGACAGATACACGGTCATGGAGATCGGTCTCTGCATCCATCTTCGGCGTATAGAGGGCCGGGGTTGCTGTGTGGGGTAGTATCAGGAGAATGCAGATGCATGCCACCAGTGCTATTGCGGGGAGTCTGAGTGTTTGGGCTCTGCTCTTTTTCTTCATGAACTGAGGATCTCCATGACTTTATGGGCAACAATGGCGCCAAAGAGGATGACACCTGCTGCGATTACATACCGGAATCTACTCAGAAACCGTGGCCGTATGTGAACGGGATCGGCAAGCTCCGCGATCACCAGCATACTAATGAGGGTGAGTACAAAGATAATCTCAAGATCCGGGCTCTCTGCAAGGATCATGAAGAATATCACAATAAATATCCAGATACTGATGGCCGCTGCTGCGAGGTGCTTTGATCTGATGGGCATTGTTGGAGTACCTGTATCGAAGAATATCTATTTGCTACCCAATACTATAATACCCTGCGGTACAATCATAGAAATGATTGCTATGAGATCAATTCCATTGATGATACTGCTTCTTGCTCTGGCACTCGCAATGCCCGCAGGTGCATTTACAGCCGATAATCTTGCACTTTCTGTACAGGAGAACGGGGATGCCGATATCAGGTTCGATTACACACTTAACTGGATCGAGCGGTTTGCGGTCTTTTTACGGATCGCCAATCCCGCTGACGAGTTTAGATCAGCGCTTGAGCGGGCATACAAAAAACCGGTCGATGTGAAGTCTGTAAGTTCCGGTAGCGCCGTATTCAGGGTTGAGGGGCTGGCTTCTCTTAAAGAGTCTGAGGAAGGAGTTCGGTATTCTGTTCCTGCGCTTGATTTCTCTTATGCAGTTGTCGAGCTGGAGAAGTACTGGTTTGCACCACTTGTACAGGTCGATTTGACACCTGATCTCACCACACTCACCTTCCCTGATGGCCATACCGAGTCATTTGTCCAGGTCGCCGGAATTCCGGCAACCTCCCATACCATCTCTTTCTGAATGCCGGATACTCTATTCCTCCGATAGTGAACTCTCTCCTTTCTATTCTGATTCAGAAAACAAAGATTTTCGACTGTGCCTTATTAGAACCGGTTAACAGGTGCCTGAACCACAAAAGATTGCCCTCGCAGCTTCCCCATCTGCACGTGCTTCAATAGCTCTTCATGATGAGGGTGTTGCATCGGAATCGATTTCCGGCGGGATGGGAGATGCCGCATCTCACCGAAGTCTGGATCCGGCCTTTCTGATCCGGCGGAAGAATAGCCAGTATTAATGCCCTGTACAGACGATAATCTGATTGGATGTTCTTCTTCTTTCATCTGCTTGTGGGTGTGGCAACCGGTCTCTTTCTTTCAGAGGTCTTGAAGTCACGCCGCTGGTTTCTTCCGGTTGCAGTTGGGAGCATCCTCCCCGATCTGATCGATAAGCCGCTTGGGCATATCATCTTTGCCGAGACGATCGGGTATGGAAGAATTATCGGGCATTCGCTTATATTTCTAGTAATTATTCTCATTTTGGCGTTTTTCCAGTGGAAATACAGGGGTTCTATAATATGTTTTGGACTTGGTATCGGAGTTCTTCTTCACCTGGTGCTGGATTCGATGTGGGAGATCCCAAACACCTTCTACTTTCCCCTCTATGGCCCGTTTCCGATTGGTGATTACAATAGCTATTTCTACAGCTCTTTCTGGCGTGAACTGGCTTCTCCGCAGGAATGGCTGGCGTTTGTTCTGTTGATCGCAATCAGCATTCTGATCCTTGGAGAGTGGTTTGCCGGATCACGTACGCCCCTCTCATTTATCCGTCAGATCAGATGGCCCTGCATGACAGCCATCGGGATGGGGACAATCGGGATTGGTATTTTTGTGCTCGTTCGCCTGGATTCGATCGGATCCAGCCTTTTTTACCCAATCGTCTCGGGTGGAGATCCCTTCATCTGTGCACTCGCCCTCATCTGGTGCGGGTTTGTATTTCTCTTACTGCCGCTTCTCCATCTCAGCCGGGGCGAAGATAATCCTTGAGTGAAGCGTTCTTTCAGAGGTTTTTTCATTGACAAAATCCAAATTAATCTCCATGCGCTATCTCATCACCGGCGGTGCCGGGTTCATCGGCTCGAACCTGGCAGATCACCTGGCAGAGGATCATGATATCACCATTATCGATAACTTCGCAACCGGCAGATCCGCGAATGTGGCTGATCTCCGTGAGCACAAAAATGTCACCTTCATTGAAGGGAGCATCACCGATATTGAGCTGATGCAGGAGATTACCCGCGGTGTTGACGGTATTTTTCACCAGGCGGCGATCCCATCTGTCCCCCGCTCTGTGAAGGATCCCCTGACGACGAATGAAGCGAATATAACCGGCACACTGGTGCTGCTCCATGCGGCAAAGGAGAATGGTGTCCGGAAGGTAGTTACCGCATCTTCCTCCTCGGTATATGGGGATACCCCGACCCTGCCGAAGGAGGAGGGGATGAGTCCAAACCCCCTCTCCCCCTATGCGGTCTCAAAGCTTGCAGATGAGTACTATGGGAAGGTCTTTTATGAATTGTATGGGATTCAGACGGTCTTTCTCAGGTACTTCAATGTCTTCGGGCCGCGGCAGGATCCATCATCCGAGTACGCTGCGGTGATCCCGAAGTTTATCACCCGGCTGCTTGAGGGGAAACCGCCGATCATCTATGGCGACGGCGGCCAGACCCGGGACTTCACCTTCATCAAAGATGTCATCCAGGCGAATGTGAAGGCGATGGAGAGCGAAGCAACGGGTATATACAACATCGCCTGCGGAAAGCGGATCAGCTTAAACGAACTCGCGGAGATCCTGATGAAGATCATCGGCACCCATGCAAAACCGACCTATGAGCCGATCCGGGAAGGAGATATCCGTGATTCCCTGGCGGATATCTCACGGGCTAAAACAGCTTTTGAATATGAACCTGCATATACGCTGGAAGAAGGGCTTGCTGCTACGGTTGCATGGTTTGTGGAGCAGCATGCGCACTAGCAGGGTACGGAGGAGCACTAAATCCCTCAGGATGTAAGATTCAGGGGTGGGCGCCACCTCTGGATGTCGTGTATCCCCCTGATACTATCTGACGGAACAAATCGGCCGGGTTCTGTACGTAAGGGTCGCTGATCTACTCGTCCGGGATACATGACCTTGATTCCTGTCAATGTCAACAAGCGCTTTCAGGTCGATTCCATCTCTCTCTATACACTCATTTCTAAAAGCTCCTCGGAGTAGCCTGAGAAGAAAATTGGCTTAAGATTATTATTATACACAGAAACGCAGGTTCTTGTATCCTGAAGTATGAGATCTATCTGCAATGAAGGTCATCCTTGGCGTCGGAAATACGCTCCTCTCAGATGATGGTGTCGGTTGTTTCATCGCTGAAAGATTTGATGGAAATGATACTTATTCTTCAGATGGCTGGATACCCTTCTGTGGTGGAACAGCTCCCGAGAACTTCACCGCCCCGATCCGCCGTTTGGAGCCGGACATGCTTATAATTGTGGATGCCGCTGATATGGGTCTTCCCGCAGGCAGTATCCGGATCATCCCTCCCGATCAGATCGATGATACGAGTATCGGTACCCATATGCTGCCGCTCTCGCACCTTATGAACTATCTCTCGCCTGATATCCAGACGATCCTCTTCATCGGGATCCAGCCTGCCACAACTGAGCCGGGCGAAGGGCTCTCGCTGGCTGTCCAAACCGCTGCTGAGGCGCTCATCGAAGTGCTGAAAAAAGGAGAGTCTGCCTCTCTGGAGAGGCTTTGATTATTCCACAATCTGGCTCTCGGCAAACCGGTCCTCTGTTGCGAGCAGGAACTCCGGACTCATGGTGAGGACACCTTTTGGGCATATGTCATTACACTGGGAACAGAAGATGCATTGTGCCACATAAATCCTGATCCGTTTCGTCTCAGGAATGAACTCGATTGCATGTGCGGGGCAGACCCGGATACAGAGATTGCATCCGATACAGCCGTCCCGGTCATAGACGATCTTGCCGCGGAAGTTTGGGGGTGTCGCAACCGGGGGGTTGATTGTGGCTTCACCAGCACCCACTTTTTTTAAGAATTCGGTCACTGATGGCGGGAGGAACCGTGCCGGGAAAGGGTTTGTCGCCGG
This sequence comes from Methanocalculus taiwanensis, assembly GCF_024372745.1. Lineage (GTDB taxonomy): Archaea > Halobacteriota > Methanomicrobia > Methanomicrobiales > Methanocorpusculaceae > Methanocalculus > Methanocalculus taiwanensis. Next base: position 168,850 of record NZ_VOTZ01000002.1, on the reverse strand, counting down.
TCTCTTGAAGACCTGCGCGAAGATCTCCCGAATCATCGGAAGAGCCATTTAGAACCACCCCCTAAGCACCGAATCAAGGATCACAAGCGAGAGCCCAAAGAGCCCGGCCACGCCAAGCCAGACCCAGAAGAGGGTGACGACGTGGGTGATCCTGAACCTGGCAAGCCCGGTCCTGATCACCGTAACCGAGAGGATCATCAGGAGAATCACCTTTGCAAAGAAGAATGCAGCATCTACTGTAAGGGCAACATAGCCTGTAAGCCCAAACAGTGGCGAGAGATTCCATGGGAAGAAGATTGCAACCGCAAGCCCGCCCATCACAAGCGTCTTCACACCCTGTGCAACGGTGAAAAGACCGAGGTTTTTGCCTGAATACTCGACAAGCACCCCACCGGCAAGTTCGGTCTCAGCTTCAGGTGTGTCAAAGGGGATCTTCGAGAGCTCGGCTGGTGAGACCCAGGCAAAGGTGAGGAGCAGAATGATGAGCCCCACCACCCCGAGGGGACCGACCAGTGACCAGATCGGGTTTGCCACAATACTGGTGAGTGCGAAGGGATCGGCAACTCCTGATGAATAGAGGAGCCAGGCAACCGCAATAACAATAGAAGCTAGCGGTAACTCGTATGCGATCATGCTCACCATCTCACGCTGTGCACCGACGGTTGCATACGGTGATCCGGAGGCAAACCCTCCTGCAACCATCGCAAGTGCGGGAACCGCGAGGAGGTACATCACCAGGATCAGATCGCCATAGCCGCCGAGGATCGGCATCATCGAGCCGATTGGGAGGTATAGAAGCACCACTATCGATGAGGCGAGCGCCACGATCGGAGCAGCATTGAAGAGCGACGGGATCGCATTCTCGGGGATGACATTCTCTTTTGAAAGTAATTTTTTCAGATCAATAAATGGCTGCCGGAGCGGAGGGCCGATCCGGGCCTGCATCCGGGCCGAGATCCGCCGGTCGATTCCAAGGAGGATGAGCCCAAGAGCAATTCCGATGATCGAGAGGCCGATTGCAGCCAGAATGGTAACCAGCAGTATATCCATACTCAGCATCCCTGTATCCTCCGTGTCTTCTCAACCGAGAGCTGATGGAGATCTTCCTTTGTCATCAGATCCCGCTTTGCACCACGGATAACGGCGACCCTGTCAGTGCAGGAGAGGCAGGGATCGATCGAGGCGACGATGATCGGAACATCGGCAAGCTGTTCGCCTTCGAGCATCGGTATCCACGAGTGGAGGTTGCTGTAGCTGGATGCCTTCACCTTCCACATGGCAGGAGCTTCATGGCCGTCCATCGCTACATAGTGGAGGCATTCGCCTCGTGGCGCTTCGTGTCGCCCGACCGCCTCACCCTGGGCCTTCTTGCAGGCAGATAACAACTTCGGCAGCTTCGGCTCCCAGAGTATCGGCCCTTCCGGCATCTCCTTTAGACAGGTCTCGATGATCTCAACAGACTGCGCAACCTCGAGCAGACGCACTACGATCCGGTCATATACATCCCCGTTGATATCACCCCCATAGGCAGTTGGCAGAATCGGGGAGATATCAAGATCACCATATGCCGAGTATGGATAATCCACCCGCACATCCTTTGGAACGCCGGATGCACGTGCGGTTGGACCGACTGTGCAGAGGTTCCGCGCCTCTTCAAACGATAGCAGGCCACAATCTTTGCACCTGATCGCAATTGTGGTATCCTTGAGGAAGAGATTCAGCATCTTCCCGAGGAGATCGCGATACCCGTCAAGGCATTTCTGAATAGTCGGGTGCTGTTCCGGAGTAATATCCCTTCTTACACCGCCCACCTGAATCAGACCGTAGTTCACCCGGTTGCCTGTGATGTATTCGATCACATCCATTGCCTCTTCGCGGACCCGCCATGCGAGATAGAAGAGGGTGTCAAACCCAAGTTCATGGGCCGCTACTCCCGCCCAGAGAAGATGGGACTGAATCCGCTCAAACTCGGCGATGATCACCCTGATGTATTCGGCATGTGCCGGGACTTCGATATCAACAATCTGTTCGATTGCCCGTGCAAATGCAAATGAGTGGGTGACACCGCAGATTCCGCAGATCCGATCGGTCATGTGGATGATCTGGATCGGGTTTCTCCGCATTCCCATCCATTCGATCCCACGGTGTGCCTGTCCGGGAGCAAAATCCGCTTTCTTGACGACCTCCCCTTCCATATCAAAGAGGAACTGCACCGGTTCTTTCAGTGCCGGATGTATCGGGCCAATCGGAACGACATATGGCGCTTTCTTTGTTGGAGTTCCTTCACTCATCCGACTTCACCTCCGCTTCAGGCTTTTTCCCTTCAGGCGGTGGATTCTCACCTTTCTTCTCTTCTTTCTTCACCTTTGTGTCTTCGGCACCGGCTTTTGGCTCTTCTTCTCTTTCGGTCACCGGTGGTGCCGGGCGATCAGTTGGCCGTTTCACCTGCCAGAGATGCTTGATCATAGAATCCGGAACGCCGGTCTCATCCTTTCTGAGCGGATACACCCCCTCGGGGAAGTCCTCTGGCAGGAAGAGGCGCCTTCCATCCGGGATATCCTGAATTGTTACACCGAACATCTCCTGCTTCTCCCGCTCGGTGAAGAGGGCTCCGGGTATGAGGTCACTGATGGTCGGGAGCACGAGGTCGTCTTTTGTCAGGGGAACTGTGAAGATCACCATGTACTCACCATGCCGCTCCCCGAAGTATATCGAGAAAATGTACTGCATGCGAAGCTCCTCTCCAACATCCCAGCCTGAAATGACCGAGAGGTGTGGATAGGAGATCTCCTTTAACATGGAGATTGCCGGCTTCAGTATATCACGGGTGATGGTCATCCAGATATTGGAATTCTGGATCTTCTTTACACCTTCTGCCCTGATCTGTATTCTTTGATCTGAGATCGATTTGCCAAATGCTGTGGTGAACCGGTCGATCAGTTCCTGTGGTGTCAGTATCGTCTCGTTCATTCTTCACCTCGTTCTATCCGTTCAAGTTTTGTGAGTGCGGTTACGACACCGTAGATGATCGCTTCAGGCCGGGGAGGACAGCCGGGGACATAGACATCCACAGGGATGACATCATCGACCGGGCCATCCAGGTTGTATGAATCATAGAAGACACCCCCGGACTGCCCGCATGATCCGATGCACATCACGACCTTTGGTGAAGGCATCTGTTCGTATACACGCCTAAGCCTCGGTGCCATCTTCTTTGTCACCGGTCCTGTAACGAGGAGGACATCCGCATGCTTTGGAGATCCAACCAGTCTCACGCCGAAACGTTCAGGATCATAGCGCGGGGTGATCGTTGCCACGATCTCGATATCACATCCATTGCAGGATCCGGTATTGAAATGGAATACCCAGAGCGATCGTTTGAAAGATGGAGAGAGTGTCATAGGAAGATCACCACCAGTGCGAAGACGGCAATAACAACACCGAAGTACCAGAGCATATAGTCATTCAGATCGCCCGTATGGAGGGGTATCAGGCGGGAATAATACCCTTTCAATCCTTCGGTGAATCCCCAGTAGAGGTTTCCACCACGGATATGCACCGCGTTTTTATCAGGCTCTGCATTGCCTGAGAGGTATGGTTTTACCTGTTCTGTCCCTTTCTGGTATGTTGAAACCCCGCTCCTCCAGATCAGGTATGCTACGATGAATGTGATCAGAAACGCCAGAATCCAGATGATCGGATTCCAGAATCCTGTTCCGGTAACAAGGGTTGCAGTAAAATCCATTTCAGATCCCTCCCATGACTGAGGTAATATAACCTGATCTGTCAATCAATGCCAGTGCAGCCGGTTCAACGAGCGTATTCACAACGAGATCCGGGAAGAGCCCGAAGAGGATGATTAGTACTGCAAGCAGACCCATTCCAATGAGCATCGGCATCGGCACTTCCTTTACTGTTTCATATTGAGGAAGTTTTGGCCCCATAAACATCGAGTGGAAGACCTTGACAAAAGATGCCAGCGTCATGATCGAGACCACCATAGCGATCACCGCGATGAAGGGGTTGAATACGAAGACCGATTCATAGATCATCAGTTTAGAGGCAAACCCGTTAAAGGGCGGGATACCTGCAATGGCAAGTGCTGCAATGATGAAGAAGCCCATCGTCCATTTCATCGAATGACCGAGGCCGCCGAGTTCGTTTAGATTTGCGGTTCCACACCGGTAGATGACAGCGCCTGCGATCAGGAAGAGGAGGCCCTTGTAGAGGGCATAGTTTATGATATGAAAGATTCCTCCCTCCATCGCGACAACCCCAAACTGTGCAAGCATCTGCTGATCTCCAAGCACCGCGAGACCGACGCCAAGACCAACAAGCATGTATCCGATCTGTGAGACGGAGTGGTATGCCATGAGGCGTTTCACATCCTTCTGCGGGAGCGCCATTGAGACGCCGATGAACATCGAGAGAATACCCAGGATGATGATCACCCATCCGACGGTCACCACGTTCATCGTCAGCCCAAACAGGCTGAATGCGATTCGGAAGATCGCATAGAGGCTTGCCATACTGGAGACAATCAGGAGTGCTGTAATTGATGACGGTGCACTTGAATAGGTATCCGGTGTCCAGAAGTGCATCGGGACAGATCCTGACTTCATTGCGAGCGAGACGATCATCAGTACAACTGCTACGAGTGAGAGCCCGGTAAAATCTATCACGGAGGCTATATAGGCGATATTGAGCGAGTTGTACTGGCCATAGAGCATCCCGACTGCAATGAGGAAAAAGAGGCCTGACACAGTCGAGATGAACGCATACTTCAGGCCCCCTTCAACCGCGACACCGCCTTTGATCCTATATGCGGCAAGTGCTGCACCGGCGAGGGAGTTGATCTCGAGGAAGACGAAGAAGTTGAAGAGATCTCCTGTTGAGACCATTCCAAATATACCGGCCATCAGCAGGAAGAGGAGGGCATAGTATCCGTCCTGTCCGGTCTGCTCCGACTCACTTGAGATCGAGTACAGGGTCGCAGCAAACATCATGATTGCTGCTGTCAGGATCATGAATGCCGACATCGCATCGATCACAAAGAGGATCCGAATCGGCACCCCACCGGAATCAAATGGTATGGTGAGCGATGGATCGACTGCGCCGAAGGCGTAGATGATCGTCCCCTGTGTCAGCACTTCCCAGACAAGGATGAGGGCAGCGGCAACTGTGGCGAGCATCGTGAGAATTGCCCATGAGTTGCGGATCTTCTTTCCTATCAAACCAAAAAGTGGCATCGCAAATGCCGCAATCAGGGGTATTGCCAGTAATAATGCTGCATACTGGCTCATTCCCTCAGCCTCCTGATGTTGTTTGTTTCCACAGATCCATATTTTCTATAGATCATGATCGCAAAGGCGAGGAGAAGCGCTGTTGTTGCAAAGCCGATGACGATGTTTGTCAGGGTCATCGCCTGTACCGTGGGGAGTACCATCTCTTTGCCCGGAGCACTGGTGAAGATCGGGGCAATCCCTCCTTCCCGGTAACCGAGGGTGACCAGGAAGAGGTTTGCGGCCCCTTCGATTATTGCAAGTCCCATGATCATCTTGATTAAGTTCTTCTTCAGGAGAATTGTGGCAATCCCGATCCCTGCGATCAGGATTACAGCCAGGTATGGTATCTGTTCTATCATCAGATCTTCTCCTTTATTCCTGAGAGGAGGGCGAGCAGGATTACACTGATCGCTCCAACGACCTCAATACCAACAGCAATATTCATGATTGGGATCAGCCCGCCGGTATTCAGGTTGGCTGTACCGGATCCATACGCAACAATATCCCCAAAGAGTATGCCTCCCGGCGATAGCCAGTTGAAAAAGAATCCTGCACCGAGCATCATTGCAGATAAAGCCGCAATAATGAATAGGAGCAGTCCTGTAGACTCCAGGCTCTTCATCACCACCTGCCTGACAACGTTCGTGCTCTCTGCGTACTTATAAGCCAGCAGGAGGAGCAGGACGCCGGATGCGAGGATGGCACCGCCCTGGAACCCTCCGCCTGGTGTCAGATGGCCATGGATTATGATATAGAATCCATATATCAGGATGAATGGAAAGAGAACATCTGCTGTTGTTTTAACAATTGAACTCATCTGCATTAATCATCCCTCCGTTTTCTCAGAACAAGGCTGACACCGAGAGCTGCTGTAAAGAGCACCGCCGCTTCCCCGAGGGTATCAAAGCCCCTATAGTCGAAGAGGACAGCGGCGACAACATTGTTTGCTCCACTCTCTATCTGGCTGTTCTCGATGAAGTACCGGTCCATAGGATGTTCTCCGGGGTCACCGAATGTTAAGCCGGTTACAATAACCCCGAGCATCCCGACCATCAGGATGGTAATAATGATTGAGAGGTTTCGTCTCATGCTTCATCACCCTCCTTTTTTGTGGTGCCACGGATTGCTATCATGAAGGCTGCGGTCGTGAGCCCGGCTCCAATTGCAGCTTCTGCAATGGCTACATCCGGTGCCTGCAGCAGGTAGAATTCAATTGCCAGGAGGAAACTGAAGAGCCCGAAGGCAACTGCCGCAGATACGAGATCCTTGAAGTTAAAGACCAGAATCGCCGCAATCATCATCCCGGTGAGTATCAATGCATGAAGAATGATCTCAATCATTTCCCTTTCACCTCCGCGAGGCGATCAACAACTGAAGGATCAGGCCGCTGTCCGCTTTTATGGGCAGCCCGTGCGATCGCATGGGAGCCGGTTGCATTTGTGAAAGCAAGGGCAATTACAGCAATTGTCGTATGGATCGCAAGGGTCAGGTATTGAGTGTCATCGGTTTGGATCAGCATTCCTCCGGCATAGAGGATTACCCCGAGTGAGAGGAATATTGTTCCAAATGTCGTCATCTTCGTCTCTGCATGGAGACGGGTATAGACATCGGGGAATCTGAGGATTCCGATAACACCAAGGATATTAAAGAGCAGGCCGATTCCAAGGCATATCATTGCTGCTGTCCCGATCATAGTTCTCCTCCGATATACTTCGAAATGGCGATGGTGCCCAGGAATGAGAGGAGGGCATAGACGATCGCCACATCAACAAAGATTGTCTGGCCGAGATAGGCGGCAAGGAGGATCATTGCCCCGACAACAAGGGTATTGATCGTATCGAGTGCAACAACCCGATCAGGTGCAGTCGGCCCGATAGCAAGCCTCAATGCGGCAAAAAGTGTCAATAATGCGACAATTGCAATGGCAATGAAGAAGATGTCGTTCATTCGGCGATCCTCCTGATCCATCCTGGAATATTAAAGATAGAGAAGAGCTCCCGCGCATCAACCACCTTCTTCTCACGGAGTTCATCAGGGACGTTTATCAGATGTACATACAATTCTCTGGTTGTATCATCAACGTCAACCGAGAGTGTTCCCGGGGTGAGGGTGATTGAGTTTGCAAGAATCAGCATGCCGAGTTCCGTCTTCATCCCGGTATCCACCCGAACAATCCCCGGCTTCACATTTCCGGTTATCACCCGGATTGCAACATCGATATTTGCCCGTGCCATTTCGATGAAGAGCGGGATGATCGCATATATCGGCAGAAGGATGAGTCTGAGGGGATTTGCCATCCGCACGCTTCCACTCCTGCAGAAGGTGCGGTATGAGGCGATCCCAACAATCACTGAAAGTATACAACCAATGATGAGTTCGCTTTCAGACCAGAGAATGATCGTCCCCGATCCGGCTGTCAAAAAGAGATATGCCACAAAAGCGGCTATTGCGGTTGCCAGGAAGCGGATCACTGGTAAGCAACCCCCCTCGTGCAACGGCAGAGCGCCGTCGGATCCCATATAGGATACTGAAGACGCAATGGATAAAATGCCAGCCCATTGTTTATCATGATCAATAATGATCGTTTCGTAAAATATGGTTTTCCATACATGCAGGAAGGGAACGTGTACTGAAGAGCATAAAAAAGATATCAAGCGCTGGTTTTTCTGATTTTATCTCATCATCCTACCTGTCACACTAGCAGATCCACCCTCATGGATTATGTAAGCCATTACCTTCACCTGACCCGATAGATTGGTGGTTATGGGGTGATGCCTCGCTATTTAACTGATGCTCAATAATGTTATAGGGATGAAATCACCCTATCTCGGTGCCATACCCCTCTACTGGTGTGACGCCTGCCACGTGCCTGTTCTTGGAAAACGGTGCAGCTGCGGGGATAAGACGCGTTTTGTCGGGATCACGCCGCCCGGGGATGTCAGGCCGGCTTTCCCTTCAGATATTCACCTGATCAATCGAATTTATGTCGAAGCATTCGGCGCACCACTTATTCCGGATGGCCATCTCACTCTCCTCAACAAAGTCCCCGATGATGACAGAATGGAGGAGATCATCGTCGGCGGGGCAATAGTCGGTGCGATCAGGTACCTTCCACAAGAAGAGCGATGGGAGGCGCTTCCCCGCCCGGATGCAGCTCTACTGATGACGCCTAAAAAGCGGTATGTAATCGTTGATCCTGGCGCTGCTCCATTCATAAAAGATGGTTCAAGCGTCCTCGCACCCGGAGTTGTTGAGATTGAATCCCACACTGAGAAGGGTGATGAAGTATTCGTCATCATGCCGGATGGCACCTGTATCGGTGTCGGGAGAGCGAAGATGGGGGCAGATGAGGCGCGTGGCGTTTCCCGCGGCCAGATTGTCCGGCTGCGTAAGAATGCCCCGCAGACCTGCCATCCGGCTCCTGCTGATTGGGAGACAGCGGTAAGAGCAAACCATGAGATCCTCGCCATAATGGAGGAGGATGCGATCATCTTCATCAGAGAACTGTCTGAGACCGAAGATCTCCCGCTGACGGTATCATATTCAGGTGGTAAGGATAGTCTCGTCACCCTCCTACTGGCATTGAAGGCAGTTGGACCGGTTCCATTGATCTTTGCAGATACCGGGTTAGAGTTCCCTGAAACCTATGAGAATGTCTCCAGGATAGCCGGCCACTATGATCTTCCCGTCTTCAAGGCTGATGGTGAAGGAGGTTTTTGGGATGGTTTTTCAAGAAACGGTCCCCCGGCAGTTAATTTCAGGTGGTGCTGCAGGGCATGCAAACTGAAGCCGGTCCGTGATCTGATCGAGAAGGAATGGGGGGAATGCCTTTCCCTTATCGGCCAGAGAAAGTATGAGTCGGCCAGGCGGATGAAGAGCCGGCGTGTCTGGAGAAATCCAAATGTACCTAACCAGCTCTCAGCAGCCCCGATCCAGCACTGGAATGCTCTCCATGTTTGGCTCTACCTTTTCCAGGAGAAGGCGCCGTATAATCCACTCTATGAAAAAGGCCTTGATCGAATCGGGTGTTATATGTGTCCGTCAAGCGATATTGCTCACCTTAAGATGATAGAAATTGAATATCCCACACTCTGGGATCGCTGGCGGTCAGCCGTCATCGAATCCGGCGCAGCCAACGGCAAACCAGAGAACTGGTTTGGGAGCGGTGCGTGGAGGATTATTACGGGAGGATCTGATGATGAAGATAGCCATTATTGATTATGGTCTTGGAAACCTGAGATCGGTCTTCCGTGGTATTGAGAAGGCGGGAGCATGCCCGGTGATCACCCATGATCCTGAAGAGATCCAGTCTGCCGATGGTATTATCCTGCCGGGCGTTGGCGCGTTTTCAGAGGGGATGGGGAGGCTCTCCCCGATCAGGCAATGCCTTCTTTCTGTAGCTGGAGAGGTGCCGCTCCTTGGTATCTGCCTTGGCATGCAGATGCTAATGGATGAGAGCGAAGAGCATGGGAACCATCAGGGGCTCTCGCTGATCCCGGGAAATGTCCGGAAATTCCAGCCTGAACCAGAGATGAAGGTCCCGCATATGGGGTGGAACACCATTCACCATGCGATGCCGGATGACCCTCTCCTCTTCGGAATCCCGGATGAGAGTTATTTCTACTTTGTCCATTCGTACTATGTCAGCTGCCCGGCAGCATACCGGCTATGCGAAACAGGATATATCGTACCCTATGCATCAGCAGTAAAGCGTGGCCTCATATATGGTGTGCAGTTTCATCCTGAGAAGAGCGGGGATGTCGGGCTTCTGCTGCTGAAAAATTTTATCGGGATCTGTTAGCGCCGTTCATCACGGAACCAGATCAATGCCTCGTACATTATCAGGGCTGCAAGTACCAGGCATCCTCCAAGGAAGAAGGCGGTTACGAACTCGTGCACCATCGGGGGGAGGGGGGTGCCAGCTCCGCCTGCTGCACGGGTTGCCATCGGGATTGCATCCGGAATCTGCATCGTCTCAGGTGGTGCAGCAGTAAATGCCATCATATCACCCGAAACCTTGTTTGTTTGGAGTATCGGGAGGTAGAGGGAGATGATCGCGGTTCCTGCAATAAAAACCCCGAGGGTTGCGGCATATTTCTTCACCATGCCGATTGCACTCTGCCTTCTTGGTGCAACGATCAGAACCTGGTTTTTCATGCTGTAGAGCTTGATTTCACGCCCTTTAGCACTCCAGCGGGTATCGACCACCTCGATTATCCCCGCATCAAGAAGGTTGCCGAGATGATACTTTGCGGTTGTCAGCGGAATGTGGAGTTCTTCTGCAAGTGCGGTTGTGCTCTTTGGGGCTTCAGAGAGGTTTCTGAGGAGGTCGCCTGCGGTCGGGCTTGACATCGCCTTTGCAATCTTCTGTGCCTGCGCTTCGCCAGGCTCCAGGAAGATGATCTCTTCAGCCATTGAGCATCGAACTGATTAGCTCCCGTGCCTTCTCAAGTGCAGCAGGAATTGCGTCCACATCTCTTCCTGCACCCTGTGCAAGCCCGGTTTTTCCGCCTCCCTTCCCTCCCAGGATGCCACAGATCTCCTTCACGATCACTCCTGCATCAACTGCATCATTGCCTGAACCTGCAACCACACGAAGAGAATCGGCATGTGATATGAAGAGTGATACGCCCTTCCGATTGGAGATCCCCGATGCAATATTGATCAGCTCTTTCTGGGGAAGATCGATCTGGCGGATGACTACTTCAACGCCATGCATCTCTTCGCCTGTCAGGTTCTTCAGTGACAGATCTGCGAGCCGGAGTTCCATATCCTCGATGATCTTCCCTCGCTCCTTCCATTCTGTAAAGAACCGATCCACAGACTGGGGGAGATGTTCAACCTGCACCGAAAGGGTGGCTGCTGCCTCAGTTACAATATCCTGCAGGTGCTGCATCGCATAGATTGCAGCAAGACCGGCTGAGAACTCAATCCGTTCAACACCATCCTGGATATGCTCTATCCTGAGGATCTTGATGATCCCGACCTCGCCACTGCTCCTGCAATGTGTCCCTCCGCATGCCTGCACTTCTGTGCCCATCTGCACAACACGAATGTCTTTTCCTTTAGGTACTCCGCCCTGGTAGAGTGAGAAGCCGAACTTCTCCTCGGCACGGTTTCTGTCTTCCACTTTCACAAATACCGGGATATTCTCCATGATCAGGTGGTTTGCAGCGATTTCGATCCGTTTTGCCTCTTCTGGTGATATGTGGGAGAAGTGCCGGATATCAAGCCTTGAACTCTCAATACCTTTCTGTGCTCCCGCCTGGTGAATGTGGGGCCCGAGGATCTCTTTACAGGCACGGAGAAGAATATGGGTGCCGGTATGGTGCCGCATCAGCGACCAGCGGCGTTCTTCATCGACGATTCCTTTCACTCGCTCGCCGCGTTTCAGGACACCGCCTTTGATTTTATGGAGGATGCGGTTATCTTTTATGATCGCCTCATCCACCCGGACAACATTTTCTGATGTTACCAGTGTCCCGGTATCTGAAGGCTGGCCGCCTCCTTCTGGATAAAAGAGGGTCTGGTCAAGGACGACATAGCCATCAAAATAATCAATGACAATGCCGTCAAATTCGAATTCATAGGGTCGTTCGTAATAGAGTTTCTTTGTTATCGGGAGCCCCCCAATGCGCTCCTGATATCTGGTTATTCCTGATTCTTCTTCTACAGATTCTGCCTCTGAGTGCATATCTGCAATAATCGAATCAAGATCATCGGGGAGATCAAAGTCCGCACCTTCATTTGTCAGGATCTCCCGCATAAGGGCGGTCGGGATGCCATGGGATTCATAGAGGGTAACCATCTCAGGGAGTGGCACAGGTTCGTTCTTTTTGATATAGGTCTTTGCAACCCGTTGGACAACTCTGCTTCCACGCGATATGGTGGCATTGTATTTTTCAGTCTCCCGATCGATAATCTGCCGGACGATATCCTGTGTCTGTTCAAACTGGTCAGATCCAATCGTATCCATCTGGGCAAGAACGAGATCAGAGAGTGCCTCATCAAGGTTTAGTTCGCCCATCATCCTCAGGCTCCTCCTGAGTACAAGGCGTGCAAGGTACCCTTCACGTACATTTGATGGTACGATACAGTCTCCAAGCATATAGGCGAGGCAACGCGTATGATCGCAGAGTGCATAGATACCCTCAATCGGCGTGATCATCTCCTCGAGTTTATCTATGCCAATTCCAATCGAGTCTGCAACCTTCTTACGGAGATTGACCAGTTTCTCTCCCCTGATATCAATAAGCCCCGCGAACTTGGCATTTAATCCAAGGATATTGGTGAATTCATCATTATCCAGAAGATGCTCAAGGCCGGCAGATCCCATCAGGCGGGAAACCATCTCCGGGAATACGGCATCATAGATGGTTGGCGATCCTTTTGATGCCCAGACGAACCGCTCAAGACCGTATCCGGTATCGACGATACGGAGATCCATCGGATAGTAGTCTTTTCCATCGATCATTGTCGGGTGATGGTTCGTCTTCGTCCTCCCGAGGTTCATGAAGACGAGCGTGGCAACCTCAAGTCCTCCGATGAGCACCTCGACGCTCGGCCCTGCATTCCCTCCGCCAAACCACGGATGCTCCTTGAAGGTGAGGTTCTGGAGATTTCCGCCGATCGATTGGATGAAGTTTGAACAGAGCTCAAGAGTATCTTCTTTCCAGTAGATTTCTTCTTTCGCTGAGTTGAAGGCGTGATGCGCCATCATCTCAAAACAGGTGAGATGCCTGCCTGATCGCCCTACTGCATCGAGATCATTTAAACGGATGCACGGCTGGGAGAGTGTAAGCGGGTTTGCCGGAGGAGGAACAACCCCTCCAGTGACAAATGGCTGAAAATCTGCAATTGACGCGATCGTCAGGTAAATATCGTCACGCCATCTGGCAGCGACGGGATAACGGTCGATCCGTGTATGGTTATTCGTCTCAAAAAAAGAGAGGAATGCCTCTCGCATCTGATCGATAGAATGCGGTTTAAAGACAGGTTCTCCGATGAACTGATATGGTTCACAGGGTGCATCACCACATAACTCCCGGTCCGGGTTCAGGGTCCAGAAGGCTGCCCCACAGGATCTGCAGGTTTTCCTCACAAATCCATTGGATCGAAAATATTCCAGCTCGTATTCTTCCTCAAGCATGAATAACCACGTGCTTGGTATAGGTTCTGTTCTTCACCATAAATTGTTTCTCTTTGGATTCAGCCTGTTATGTCCCCGTTTGGAGGTTCTGTGTACCAGAGATCGAACTCTTCATAGAGTTGGCATATATCTGCGATCCGAACGGCCAGGCTATGCCAGCAGACGCCCCCCCGGAAGCGGAAGTCGTCACAGGTGCAGAATCCGTCTTCAACAATATACTCATCAGATCGCCCGACCACAACCCAGAAATCCCGATACTTCTTAACATTCCCATGTTCTGCAGCCAGAATCGCCTTTTCTCCACGCTCATGGTATGCATGGATGAGTGATCGCTTTGCTTCTGCCGATAGCTCTCTACTATGCTCCAGCAATACCCAGGGATTGATCATACCAGGAGATGACTCTCGGGGGGATCATCAATATACGTCCATCCCATCCTCTCGGAGAGAGCTTTCATACCGGGTGATTCAAGGGCATAGTGGGTTGCTTCGATGCATGGAAGAGGTATATGGCGTTCGATGCTATGTTTTAGCTCCGATGAAATGAAGGCCTCCGCGCCGCAGGCAACCGCCTCTTCCATGAGATCTAAAGAAAAGCCTGATCCGCCGACGACAGCTAACCGGTTGTTGCTCGTGATTGTTCCATGAACCCGGACCCCACATCCAAGACGCCTGATCACTTCATTGAGAGGAAGTTGGGAGTCCCCGACGATGCCGAGGCTCATATATGACCTGTTTGATAATTCTATCAGATCGGCAAGCGCATCGTTGATACCCTGTTCAGCACGATCAAAATTGGTGTGCATCACAAAGAGGTTCATCTCGTTTGTGAGGAGTACTCTCAATATGCGCGCAGTCTGTCCGGAGATCCGGGTGACCGGAGTAAAGAGGGGGGTGTGATGCACCACAAGCATATCCGCACCAAGTGCTGCTGCTGACTGAACCACCTTCGGTGTCGGATCGAGTGCGGCAGCCACCACATCGATCTCATCGGCCCCCTCAACAATGAGCCCTATTTTACCCAGGTCAAACTCTTCAGCAAGCGATGCCGGGGCTATCTCCTCCATCAGGTTCAGGAATGACGATAGCTTCATGATAGTACAATCTGACCGGAATGGGGATAGGTGTTGCGTAGAGATTTAATTACTGTTGGTTATAATCAGTAACCTTTTTTAATGCACTGAAAAGATATTGATTATGGCAAAATCCATCGATGAGATTAATCTTAAAATTCGCGATGGAAGTGCTGTTGTTGTCACTGCAGAGGAGATGCCAGATATCGTCTCAGAACTGGGCGAAGAAGGAGCCTTGCGCGAAGTTGATGTTGTGACAACAGGCACCTTCGGCGCGATGTGTTCTTCAGGAGCCTTTCTGAACTTCGGGCATGCCGATCCCCCCATCCGGATGGAGCGGATCTGGCTTAATGATGTAGAGGCATATGCTGGAATTGCTGCAGTCGATGCATATATCGGAGCAACCCAGGAGTCTACGACAGAAGGATCGAAGTACGGCGGAGCACATGTTATTGAGGATCTCGTATCAGGAAAACAGATAGAGCTGCGTGCTATCTCAAAAGGAACTGATTGTTATCCCAGACGGACGATCACCACCGAACTGTTGCTTGAAGATCTGAATCAGGCGGTGATGGTCAATCCGAGGAATGCGTACCAATGCTATAATGCCGCCACTAACAGATCCGATCGGACACTGAACACCTACATGGGTCTTCTCCTCTCAAACAGTGGCAATATATCATATTCGGGAGCCGGACTTCTCTCCCCGCTTGCAAACGATCCGCACTTCAATCTGATCGGATCTGGTGTTCCGCTCTTCATTGGTGGCGGAGAGGGTATTATTGTCGGAGAAGGGACACAGAGTTCTCCATCCAATGGGTTTGGAACCCTGATGGTTGCTGGAAATCTCACCTCAATGAGCCCGGATTATCTGCGTGCCGCAAGCCTGACAGGCTATGGTGTCAGCTTGTATGTCGGGCTTGGTATCGCCCTCCCGATGCTGAATATCGAGGCGGTGAGAAACTCTGCGGTTCGTGATGAAGATCTCGTCACCTCGATCGTCGACTATGGTACCCCGCGCAGGGACAGGCCGGTTGTACGGACCGTGACCTATGCTGAACTGAAAAGCGGCCATGTCGATATCGATGGCGAGATGGTCAGGACATCCTCCATGTCAAGCTTCAGCCATGCCCGGCAGGTGGCAAATGATCTGAAGAGCCTTGTAGAGGAAGGATCCTTTACGGTTGCACTCCCGACTCGAAGAATAGATACTGATAAGCGAAGCCACCCGATGAGGGAGACACGGCAGACGCCGAGAGTGCGGGAGATCATGAACCCGGCAGTAGTTACTATCACAGAAGATGAGTCGGTGAAGACGGCTGCCCGGAAACTTCTCAAAGGTGAGACAAATCATCTGCCGGTGATCGATCTGCAGGGGAGGCTGGTTGGGATCATCACAACCTATGATATTTCCAAATCTGTCCTGCTTAAAGGTGATTCACTCAGTGTCTCGGATATTATGAGCAAAAAGGTGGTCGTCGTCAGAGCTGATGAGGCGGTTGATGTAGCTGCACAGCGGCTTGAACAGCATAATATCAGTGCTCTTCCGGTAGTAGATGGTGAGTTCCATGTGATTGGGATCTTAAATGCAGTCGATCTCGGGAAGCTCTTCTCGCGGAGGTGGCAGCCATGAAACTCTTCCTGACTATCCAGAGGGATGTGGTCAAGCGCCCTCTCATCTCCCAGGTTGTCCTTGAGACCGGGGTGTTGATCAATGTCGAGCGTGCCCATATCGATGCAAATGAAGGATGGGTGCTGATTGATGTCCCGGAGAAAGAGCAGGCCCGGATATCATCCCGTCTCACCGAGCTTGGTGTAGAGGTAAAAAAGCTTGAGAATGCGGTTCTTCATGATGAGCATGAATGTGTTGAGTGCGGTGCCTGCCTCTCCATCTGCCCACAGGAAGTCTTCTGCTTTGATGCTGATTTCCATCTGGTTGTCAGGGAAGAGCGGTGTATTCTGTGTGGGCAGTGTGTATGCGCGTGCCCGCACCAGGCACTCTCTATCAGGCAATGATACGGCGGCATTTCCAGTATAAACAGACGATAACGACGATTCTCGCAGATTGCGAAGCGGATATTGAGGTTGCAAAAAACGGTCTCCTCGATGCACGCCAGGCAGTCGAGGCGATTATCCGGGCTGATCCATATTTTGGATCCTCATTTGACCCCTATGATCCCGGATCTGATAATCCGGTAATCTGTCGTATGGTGGATGCCGCATATGAAGCCGGTGTGGGCCCGATGGCAGCAGTTGCCGGGACGATCGCATGGGCTGGTGTGGAGGCGATGCAGGAGGCGGGTGCTGTCTTTGGCGTTATTGATAATGGGGGGGATATCGCTTATCTTACGGATCGGATCCTCAGGATCGGCATGTATGCGGGCAGCGCGGGAGAAAGTGGACAGTGTGCATTTCTCTGTCAGCCACAGAAGGAAATTTCCGGCGTCTGTACTTCCTCTGCAACAGTTGGCCCTTCTATCTCTCTTGGCACAGCCGATGCTGTCAGCGTCTTTTCCGATAATATCTCTTCTGCTGATGCATGGGCAACCGCCCTTTGCAACCAGTTGTCCGCTATTGATAGATCGGCGTTTGGCGGTCTCTCTGGTTCAAAGGTGCATGGCGTGGTGGCTGTCTTTGGCGATGAGATCTTCTCGTATGGGAATGTGCCGGAGATCGTCCACGCCAGAGTGGATACCACATTAATCACACGGGGGATCTGATCTACTCATACTCTTCAGCAAACCGGATTGCCAGATGGTGTGAATCCCTGCCCTGAAAGGTGGCGAGGATCTCCTCTTGGATCCGAACCTGGATTACCGGCATCTCCCCTTTGACGAGTAGGTAGAGATCAACGAGATCGATCTCCTCAAGGAGCACCCCTCTCTGAAGTGCGGATGCTGGTTCCAGAAGGAGACGATCGATTATCAGCTCATCAGGAATCTCCCTGAAGAGATAGAGATACACCTGGTATGCGTTGAGGAAATCAGAGGTGAGCAACTCTGATCTGGTACCGGGTGCAAGTTTCAGGATGGCATGCACCAGCCGTTCTTCATCCTCATCTGCATATTCAAGGAGTTCATCTGCTATCTCAAAGAGGGTGGCGTCATCGTTCACAAGATATATTGTTTCTTTTCACTCCATAATACTCTGTGAAAGATGAAGAGGTTGACTGGGATATCTACCACCGTATCGTCTATGATCATGTGAGCACGGTTTTAGATATTCAGAGGGTTACCGGACTCTCCCAGGAGATGGTGCGTGCATCTGTTGACCGTCTTATACGTTACCTCCTCATCAAAGAGGAGAACGATCAGCTTCATCCCCTCGGGATTGAAGAGATGCTCATCTCCTGCAGGGTACGATATTCACAGGATCTTCCATTTATAATCGAAAATGGTGTTATAAAGATGAAACGGGAGGGATGATGCCATAATGGTCAGATCAACTATACTTCGGATTGGCCACCGCCATGATCGCGATCAGCGGGTGACCACTCATGTCGGCCTGACCGGGCGTGCGCTCGGTGCCGACGGGATGTACCTGGCGGCAGATGATCCGGGTGTTATCGGGAGCATCGAAGGCGTTGCCCGCCGTTTTGGGGGATCCTTCTTTGTTGAGAATAATGTTCCCTGGAAACGCTGTATCCGTGAGTTCAGGGAGTCGGGTGGTACTGTTGTACATCTGACGATGTACGGACTCCGTATCCAGGATGTGATTGGCGAGATCAGACAGCAGGAGAAGGTTCTTGTCATTGTCGGTGCCGAGAAGGTGCCGGGGGAGATCTATGGAATCGCCGATTATAATGTCGCCGTTACCAATCAGCCGCATTCAGAGATCGCCGGACTCGCAGTCTTTCTTGATCAGCTCTATGAAGGAAAAGAACTCGATCTGGAGTTTCCTGATGCGGAGATTGCGGTTCTGCCATGTAAGTGCGGTAAAGAGATGGTGGAGCGGTGACGGAGACGGTCCTTGTCGCGGGCTATGCCACCCGGCATGTGGCACGATCCGCACGAAGGGCAGGGTACCGCGTATGCGCAGTTGATCATTTTCTGGATATCGATCTTGGATGGAATGTTATTGATTATGCGGGTTTTGAGGAGCTTGCAGATCTCCCGGCTGCAATCGATCAGATCTGCTCACGCAATCCAATCGATCATCTCATCCTTACCTCGGGGGCAGAGACGATTGCCTGCCCCGGTATCCGGCGCGCCGGTACCGATCCTGAAACGATACAAAAATTTCTTGATAAATCATCAATCCAGAAATTCTTCTCGGAGATAGCTGTTCCTCATCCCACGCTTGCGGCAACCGGCGAGTTTCCGGTGATGATCAAGCCCGTCTCTGGTGCGGGAGGGTGGAGAAATGCTATTGTCAGGACAGAGGAAGAGAAGAAAGCCTGGATCGACGGGATGGAGCTCCCCTATCTCTGCCAGCAGTTCATTTCGGGGCTTCCAGCAAGTGTTTCCTGCGTCTCTGATGGTAGACGTGCGGTGGCTATTGCCTCAAACGAGCAGATTCTCCGTGGTTTTGGCGATTCGGCATTTGGTTTTGCAGGATCGATCACTCCCTGTGATCATCCGCTAGCCGATCGGATGATGGCAGTTGCAGAGCATATTGTTGCTGCAAGCGGGTGTATCGGATCTGTTGGCGTTGATTTCGTCCTCTCAGATGAGGCTGTTGCGATCGAGGTGAACCCACGGTTCCAGGCAACCCTTGATACCGTGGAATCTTCAATCGGCACTAACCTCTTCACCATGCATATGGATGCGTGTTTTGGCAGGCTTCCCATGGCGCGGCCTCGTCCACGGCGATATGCTGCACGGCGCATCCTCTTTGCAGAAAAGGATTGCATGATCCGATCCCATCTGGACCGGTTCGGTGCGATCATTGCTGATATTCCCCGACCAGGAACGGAGTTTAGCGAAGGAGATGCGATGGTGAGCGTCTTTGGATCCGGGGAATCAAGGGAGGCGGCTCTCCGGATGCTGGATAATCATATTAGTGTCATACGCCAATATCTTGAATGATGCAACAAGTGGAAGAACTCTTACAGAGACCGCCGATCTACTCCTTTTTCCTCCGTCTTGTTGGTGAGGAAGGGATACAGCTCCTTGTGCGTTTCCCTGATACCGGAGAGCATAGTGACGAGGAACTCGCTGAGAATACCGGGATAAACCTGAATTCTGTCAGACATACCCTCTATACCCTCTATGAACGGAGGCTTGCAGTATACCGTAGGGTGAAGGATAACGAAACCGGATGGCTCACTTATCTCTGGCATCTCCAGCTCGATCAGCTCGATCCTGTTCTGGCAGAAGATCTGGAGAGAGTGAAAGAGAAGCTAATCGCCCGTGAACGATATGAGGAAGAGAACGACTTTTACCTCTGCAAGACCTGTGGGGCGATGTATACATTTAACGAGGCATATAAACACGAATTTTCCTGTGTAACCTGTGATGTGCCACTATCCCATTTCGATAATGAGATGCTCGCTCTTGCACTCCGGCGCCGGCTGCAGGAAATTAGTGAGACTCTTGGCTAATCCCGGCCTATGGAAGGTGAGATTTCCGAGTCAGTATGTATGGAGCATCTGATCGGCGCAGGATGCTCCGAAAAGGTGATCGCCCATGCGCGGGCGGTTGCCTGGGTCGCTACCGAATATACAGATGATGAGGTGGTTGATCGGAGCCTTATCATCTGTGGCGCCCTTCTCCATGATATCGGTCGATCAGAGAGCCATTCCCTTGATCATGCTATTATTGGAGGGGATATATGTCGCGAACGCGGGCTTCCCGAAGAGATCGCCCGTATCGTCGAGAGGCATCTGGGAGCCGGCCAGACTGCGGAAGAATATCTTCAGCTCGGCCTTCTTCCGAGAGATTGCATGCCGGTTACTTTACCTGAGAAGATTGTTGCCCATGCGGATAACCTGGTGAAAGGGAACGGGGAGATACATATTGAAGAGAGGATGATCAAAATTCTCGATCTACCAAAGAATAAGCGGCGCCGGACCTACCGGCTGGCACTTGAAATGGAGTTATTTCGAAGATAAAATCCGGAAAAAAGTATATTTCTTTCTTCGCTGTTTTCGAGGGCAGCCTGCTCACCCCACCACCGATTCTGCTTGTGGGATGCAACCTGGATGAACTGATCCCCCTCACCCCTCCCTGACACAACCAGACTCCCTTTGCTTGTTGGGTGGCCGCTACCTAGTTTATCCCCTAAAGGGGCTAAACAGCCCCGAGAGAGAGGATGAGAGCGCTACCAGCGCTCATGGTGTTGTAATAGACCTCCAATGCTATCCTTTCACCCCTTTTCAGGTGAAGGAGCGGCAGGGGGATTGCCTGAATGAGGAATGTCACAGGGCAGCTGATACACAAAGGAGATGAAGAAAGCCTGTAAGGCCTTGTTTATCGGGGATAATAGCGACGAAACGATCTCCTGCTGCCATCTTTTCTGTTCTTATTATCACAGGATCGTTAATCACAGGATGAGCCGCTTGACCTGCGGGAGATCTCTTAGATCTTCTACCACCCCATGGGGGAGGGCTCCGTCGATAATCATCACGAGCTTCGGTTCTTCTGAGAAGACCGGATCGGTCACAAAGAGCTGCCGTATGGAGATATCATATTCAGCGAGCACCCTGACAGCTGATGCAACAATATGCTTGTCAGATGCGTTCTTTGGGATGAGCGTGATGATCGCAAGACCGAGCACCTCCGCGACCTGAGAGAGATCCGGTGTCACGCGGATATTGCAGAAGACCTGACGCAGTGTCTCATGATCGAGGATGCTGCGGGCGGTGGTGTCAATGACACGCCGATCAACACCTATCGCACGCGCTACCTGGGTGGCAGGCATCTCTATACCGTTTGCGGTGATCCTCCCCGATTCATTCACCCCGAACCCGTTTTCAAGGAGGAATCTGACAACGCGGAGCTGTGAGGGGGAATCTGAGAAGGCATCGATGATATCGTACCACATAGTCACGAGATGATTAGTGTCGTGACGGAAAAAGGATGCGATGTATAATGATGCAGGATAGTGTGTATCGTTGTACACAATTGCTAAACATAGAAGCGGAAAATGGCAGTTTTCATGTATCCTCAGAGTTGATTGCTTCTATCCAACGCAAAATCGAGATCGATAGCATTTTTAAGGATAGCATCGTATTTGTTTAAGTCAACCGAGCGAGGGTTGCCGAGCCAGGTCAAAGGCGCTAGCTTGAGGGGCTAGTCTCGTAGGGGTTCGCCGGTTCGAATCCGGTCCCTCGCATTTCTTTTGTTCTTTACTCTCATATCAAAGATATCCCGTTTAATCGAAGCAGCGATTAATGGTGTACCCACTTATTCTGCGCAGGGACTGTAATGGTGTTCAGGGAAAGATATTGCTGATTGAGATTTGTTTTAAAAAAAAGGAGAATATTGAGTAGATTTTCTGTTCATTTATTTTGCTCTTCTCTTTTACAGGTATCCGTCTATCATCCCTCTAGAGGGTTTTTCATCTCCTCTTCAGGACGATGATCAGTACGCTCAATAGCCCGATCGCTGCAACAGCAGCAAGCGGCAGCCCACCTGATTTTTCTGTTGCGGGTGGTGTAGTCTCTGTAAGTGTAGCTGAGACGGGTGTGGTCTGCCGGGCGCTCACCTGCACCGTCTCTATCCAGTCGCTGTACCCCTGCATCTTCAGGGTGATCACATTGCTCCCTGATGCGATATCAGGAACATTAACTGGTGTAATGCCCCGGAAGAGGTTGTTAATATAGACCTCGGCGCCTGAGGGGTTCGAGGTAAGCTCCACAGTACCGGTGGTCACCAGATCTGGCTCGGGCGAGGGAGAGGGCGCCATCTGGTCCATTGTTCCGGTCACATATTTAATCCCTCCACCTGTTACGGTCGCACCAGTTGTGTAATCGTAATAACCGGTTTTTCTCAGCGATATTGTGTGCTTTCCGTTTGGAACTCCGACAATATCGAAATAATCATTTAAGACGGTGACTCCCTTGTAATGGCCATCGAGATAGATCGAAGCGCCGGAAGGATTCGACCGAACTGCAATAGATCCTGTGGATGGGGTGGCAAGTGTCAGATATGGATTGAGGGTCGTGGTCTGGCTGGCAGCTATCCCAATTGATTCTGTATATGGCTGGTACCCGGCAAGCCTGAGTTCAAGCGTATGGGTGCCGGGGCTGAGAGATCCGACGTTCATGGGGGTATGGCCATGGTACGATCCATCGACATAGACGTCCGCACCAGGGGGTTGCGAACAGATACTCATCACTCCGGTTGTGGGTGTGATAGGAATGAGTGATGCGGAGATGGTAGTGGTCTGGCCGGAGCTTGCAGAATAGATGCCTGACCATGATTCATATCCGGGGTACTCTACCTGGACACGGTGCGTCGTCCCGGTGGTTATGGGGTAGTCAGGAAGAGGGGTTGTTCCGGTATAGACTCCATCTATCCGGATGGTTGCACCATGGGGGAGGGAGTCAATTGAGAAGTAGCCGTCGACAGCTGGTGTTGGCGTTGGCTGAATCTTTTCAAGTACTACGTGTACGGTTTTAGTCTCTCCCGCAGCCGGATGAGGTGCTGCGATTGTCTTTGAAATGTATCCTCCTTCTGAAATGACAATAGACTGGGGTGGAGTTCCTGTCACATAGACTTCAATATCGAGTGGTGTTATCCCCTTGTGTACTCCATCCAGCGTGACATCGGCTGTGGCTGGATCTGAGGTGACCCTGATAGTCCCTACAGTACCGCCGATTGGTGGGATCAGAGGTCCAATCGGTGCAGGAGTAGGAGTCAGTGTTTGAGTTGCGGTAGGAGCTGGTGTTTGAGTTGCGGTAGGAGTCGGTGTTTGAGTTGCGGTAGGAGTCGGTGTTTGAGTTGCGGTAGGAGCTGGTGTTTGAGTTGCGGTAGGAGCTGGTGTTTGAGTTGCGGTCTCATTATCAACTGCTGAGACAGGCATTGCCACAATGAAGAGTGTCGTAAGAATAATTAATGTCAGGAGAAGGAGTGTCCTGTTAGCGATCCAAATTCGGGTATTCTGCATATTCTTTCATTTGGCATTTTTTTGTTTAAGCGTTTTCATTTTTATATGACAGAGCCCCCCAAAACGATATCCCTCCTGATTGTATGGGTCTGTAGACCCGACGATGATTCCAGATAGATTTAATCTCTGTTTAGAATATCGGGAAAGAGATGATTCAAATGAATCAACATGCGATCTATCCGGGAATTGCCGTTTTATTATTACAGCTATTCTTGCTGCCTGTGCGGCAGGCTGCACTGGTGTGGAAACTGCCGATCCTGCTACTTCCACTCTGGTCCCAGGGGATACTGAGCAGAGTATCAACGCCTATTCTGCTCTCACCGCCTCACAGGTGGAAATAGATCGGATGCTCAGGTCGATAGATTCAAGGTTGCGCATTCTGCTATGCCAATCGCTGTTACAGACTTATCGGGGATGCCACATCGGCCGAGATGCAGCGGCTCTAAGGTACGAGTCCGAACATTCCGAGTGCAGAAGTCTTTGATGAGGATCCACGGTTCATCACGATTTATCCTGACGATCCAGAGGCACGTGGGGTTGACATCAGTGATTTTCGGGATACTCTCCATGTTGTGAGGAATGGTAGGCATATTCTCTTCAGGTCATTCCTTTCTGCCGAGAAGATCCCAGGCCGCGTGGTGATCACGCACCCGGTGTTTGGATCCAAGGAGAAGATCTTTGGCTGCATCAGCGGCCTCATCACCCCGCAACAGCTATCCCTGAGGTAACAGAATCGTATTTCACAGATCCAAATCTCCGCCTGATCTTCGACCCGGTTAATACAGCCATCCTCTATGATCGCGACCCGGAACAGATCGAACTATCAATTGATGCTCAAATCTATACCAGATCACCCATTTTGCATACGATGGTCGGGAAGAAGAGGGTAAATCCAATTGGAACAGGAATGAACGAGTTCGTCAATTTGGTGTCTGGTGAGATTGTGAAGAAAGAGATCCTCTGGACAAAGGCTGGCCTCCACGAACCGAATGTAGGGTTTTGGTCTTCCGGGTGATTGAATTGAATCGTTAAGATGGTTTCCCTCCCTTTTCCGGAGATTCTTTTTTATTCTCCCGATACAGATTACCATGTATGAGATCCATATTAACTGTCGATGCCCCCCCGCACAAAGTCGTCGGGATCAGGCGAACCGGATATTATGAAGAGATTGGAACGATGATAATGGAACTTGCATCTTTCATTGAAGAACACAAAATCACTGTCATCGGTCCTCCCGCATTTATCTGCCACGAAGATTCGATGGATGCCGTGCGGGCAGCAGCAGAAGCCGGAACTGCCGATATTGAAGTTGCCTTTCCAGTTGAAGGGGATGTGAAAGGAAGCGATAATATCCATGTCTATGAGCTCCCCGGTGGAAAGATGGTTCGGATCATCCATATGGGGCCATACCATGAGATGACGGATACCTATCAGGAACTCTTCAGGTGGCTTGGAGATAATCATCTCACCATCACAGGACCCGTGCGGGAAGTTTACATCAATGATCCAAAGACCACAGAAGAGGATCTCCTGGTGACCTGGATATACGCCCCAATCTGATTATTTTTATAAAGGCCAGAATAAGTGTGTGTCTGATAATTAGGTGTATTTTCGTGCATAAACCTTATACCCGATAAACTCAATTCTCTTCCATGAAACCACCCGGTTCAGTCATTCATCCAATCAGCGTCCTCTATGTTGATGACGAGCCGGCACTTCTTCAATTATGTAAGATCTATCTTGAGCGAAGACAGGAGTTTCTTATTACCGTCTCCGAGGGTGCAACAGATGCACTGGCTCTTTTATCAGAACAATCATTTGATGCGATCATCTCGGATTACCAGATGCCCGGTATGGATGGTCTTTTGTTCCTGAAGCATCTCCGTGATATTGGAAATGACACACCGTTTATTATCTTCACAGGAAAAGGCAGGGAAGATGTGGTTATTGAGGCATTGAACAGCGGTGCAGACTTTTACCTCCAGAAAGGCGGTGATCCAAAGTCACAGTTTGCTGAACTTGCAAAGAAAATTCAATATGCCGTTGCAAGAAAGAGGAGCGAACGTGCCCTCCGTGAGAGCGAGGATAGGTACCGGAATGTTATCGAAGATATGGATGAGCTGATCTGCCGGTTCGATCATGATGGCCGGATTATCTTTGTTAATAGCGCATATTGCCGCCATTTCGGCTTATCTGAAGATGAGATCATCGGGAGCAGGTTCAGGCCAGAGATTCATCCCGATGATCTGGAAAAGGTATCCTCTCTTTACGCGAGCTTCACACCGGATCACAATTCAGATATTATCGAGCAGCGTGTGGTTATGTCGGATGGGCGGATTGTCTGGCAGCGGTGGAGTACGCGGGCAATCTTTGATGAGAAGGGATCAATCCTAGAATACCAGTCAGTCGGCCGTGATATTACGGGCCTGATGGAACGGGATATTGAGCTTCAGAGAGCCAATGACGAACTCAGTGCAGCAAACGAACAACTCACTGCAATCGAAGAAGAACTACGGCACCAATATGAGGAGCTATCTTCCGCCCAGAATGAGATCCTCCTATCTGAGGCACGATATCGGGCTATCTTTGAATATACGAGTGCTGCTACGATCATCATCGAGGAGGATACGACGATATCCCTCGCCAATACTGCATTTATAGATTTAGCCTGTTCAACAAGGAAGGATGTAATCGGGCGGAGCTGGACCGAATTTGTCAGCCTGGATGATCGGAAGCGGATGCTCACGTACCACCAGCAGAGAAGAGATACGAGTGGCCATCCACCCAGAACCTACGAGTTCACTTTCATTGATAAGAATGGAGGCACCCACTCCACCCATATAACAGTTGGAATGATTCCTGGAACACACCAGTCTGTTGCCTCATTCTATGATATCTCTGACCGTGTCGAGATGGAAGAGGCGATCAGGAAGAGTGAGGAGCAGTACCGGATGATCACCGAGAATATCACCGAGACGATTACAGTCCTCGATCTCTCGATGAAGATCATCTATGTGAGCCCTTCAATTACAGCTTTACGAGGTTTTTCTGTTGAAGAGGTGATGGGACAGTCGTTAGCAGATATATTAACTCCTGACTCCCTGAGCATCGCTATTGAGCGGCTTGAACAGGAGATGTGGCAGGAAAACGAGGGTTCTGCTGATCCGGACAGGGTTGTTATTCTCAATCTTGAAGAATACCGAAAGGACGGCTCAACGATCTGGGTCAGTAATACGATGCGTTTCCTCAGAGATGACGAGGGCAGACCTGATTCAATATTAATACTCGCACGTGACATTACAGACCAAAGAGCAGCAGAAGAAGCGCTGAAGGAGAATGAGCTCTTTAACAGAACACTGATAGAACATCTCCCCGACTATATTCTTCTTTATGGTGCTGATGGCAGAATCCTGTATATCAATTCGTTAGCAGCAGATGCATTGGGATATAAAGCAGATGAAATGATTGGAACTGACGTCATCACCTATGTAGCAGAAGAATACCGTGACAGTATTCAAAACAAGATAACTCTTCGACTGCAAAATATGGATATGCCCTCATATGAGATTGAGATTGCCTCAAAAACCGGCGAGCGGTATTCTGTCCTTATTAAAGGCGCACTCATCAGATACCACAATAAAGATGCAGTCCTGCTTGTCCTTACTGATATTACTGAGCGTAAAGCAGCGGAGATTGCGCTTCATAACGCCAATAAAAAACTACAATTACTTTCCGGCATCACGAGGCATGATATCCAGAATACGCTTACCGTTTTGCAGGGTTACCTTTCCCTGGCAATTGATCAAAATAATGATTCTGCTCTCAGCACCTACCTGAATGAGATAGCAGTTGCCGCAGACACTATTGATGAGCAGATTGCAGTTACGAGCCAGTACGATGCCTGTGGACCAAACACCCGCTGGCATAAAGTCTCAGAATCTCTCCCGGTACTTCTGCCTGGTGCCATCACAATTAAAAATGACTGTAATGGACTCTCCATTCTGGCCGATCAGATTCTCCAGAAAGTTTTTTCCAACCTGCTGGACAATACGCTCCGGCACGGTCAGAAAACAACACAGGTACATCTCTTTTTTGAAATACAAGGTGATGAATGCAGAATTATCTGGGAGGATGACGGAATAGGCATACCTGATGACCAGAAAGAGATGATATTTAAGCGAGGTTTCGGGAAGAACACCGGCTTTGGTCTCTTCCTCAGCAGGGAGATCCTGCTTATTTCAGGGATAACCATTCATGAAAGAGGTACATATGGAAAAGGAGCGCGATTTGAGCTTTATATCCCGAAAGGGATGTGGCGTATAGATACCTGACACCTTCGTTTGCATATTCTGACTACACGCCTTCTTTTTAACTTCAAAATAATCCGCAGTTTACACAAGCTTTTTCCAAATCCCCGCTCTTCACTGTAATGGAGTGATGAATCATATGCAGAACCGCTATCTCATGCCAGCCCTCCTCCTTGGCATACTTGTCATGGTGGCAATCATCGGATATGCCCTGACAAACCCCCCTGTGCCATCCCAGGAAGGCGGGCCGGTAAAATTTGGATCTGAACGGGAAGTACAGGAGTATCTCATCGGATTTGATCAGGCAACCTATACAGACCAGTGGATGAATACGGCAAAATCCGAAGATATGGCAGTGATGCCCCCTGGTGCCCAGGCAGAAATGCCGATCCCGATGCCCACAGCTGCCGGAGGCGCTGTTGAATATTCAACGACGAATATCCAGGTTCAGGGGGTGGATGAGGCGGATTTTGTAAAAAATGACCAGAAATACATCTATCTTATAACCGGCGGCAGATTCGTCATTGTCGATGCCTATCCGCCTCAGGATGCCCGAATTGTTTCCAATAGAAGCCTCACCGGAAACCCGCGTGAGATGTACCTTTCAGGTTCAATGGTTGTGATCTTCTCTGACGAAACGATCGAAGAGTTCCAGCAGGTTGAAGGTAGTGCAGCCCCGGTTCCTGTCAGGCGCCAGGTGGCGCGGGCAGATATCTATGATGTTACTGACCGCTCAGAGCCAACACTGATCAGGTCGATTTCGGCATCAGGCATCTACGCCTCCTCCCGGATGACCGACGGGATTGTGTACCTGATCACCCAGGAGTACCCGCAGAGGCGGGGATCAGATATCCCGATGCCGGTGGTGACAGATGGAAGCAGTACCTCGACACCTGATATATGGCGGTTCGATGATCTCGAAGGCCCATTCATCTTCCAGACGATCACCGCCTTTGCACCGGCGCGAAGTTCATCCATTTCAACAGAGAGCTATCTCGTCGGCTATTCATCGACCTTCTATGCAACCCCGGCACATCTCTACGTAGCCTATACGCACTATGGAGATCAGTACCGGTATGGCTGGATGAGACAACCAGGGGGAACAGGCCCCTCGACGATCATCCACCGGTTTGCACTGAATAGGGGAACCCCGGAATGGAAACAGAGTATGAACGCACCAGGCACTCTCCTGAACCAGTTCTCACTTGATGACTATCAGGGCCACCTCCGGGTTGCCACCACCGTAGAGGAGTACGGTTCAGGTGGTTTTCAGACCTCCTCCAGCATCACCATCTTTGATCAATTGGGTACAATCACCGGAGAGATCAACGGGATTGCACCGACCGAGCGTATTTTTGCTGCTCGTTTTATCGGGGACAGATGCTATCTGGTTACATTCCGCCAGATCGATCCATTCTTCGTAATCGATCTCGCCGATCCACAGAACCCGAAGATCCTCGGCGAACTAAAGATACCCGGATATTCCGATTATCTCCATCCCTTTGACGATCATCATATCATCGGGATAGGAAAAGACACGGAAGAGATGGCATGGGGAGGCTTCACTACAACTGGTGTTAAGGCTGCCCTCTTCGATGTTACCGATGTTGCACATCCGGCACTGAAAGATTCGGTTACCATCGGCGGCTCAGGGAGCGATTCGGAGGTCCTCCGCGATCATAAGGCATTTTACTTCAATTCCAGGACTGGCGTGATGGTGCTCCCTATCACCGTGGCACAGGGATATGGTGCAGGCTATGTCTGGCAGGGATCCTATGTATATGAGATCTCACCTGACTCGGGCTTCATCCTCAGGGGAACGGTACCGCAGTACAGGGGAGATGAACCGCCGGACCCCGGCCGCTGGCCGACAGCAGTCAAACGATCCCTCACCATCGGTGATATGCTTGCCACCATCTCGGAGAACACCGTTGTTCTCGTTGATATTCGGGACCCCTCAAAACAGTACGGCTCGATCGACCTGCCGGTTTCTGTCAGGAGATATAATGGGAACATCCTGCGGGATGTTCCGGTTCCGTCTCCTGCTTAACATTTTCTGAAACATTTTCAAAGGAGAAAAATTTCCCTCCACTTTTATTTTTTGAAAAAATAGATCCTCTTCGAACCAGTTCCACGGTATCGAATCAATTATGACGTTTAATGAAGCTCCAATTATAAAAGGAGGATATTTATGGCCTTCAATTGTAATAATACCAACTCCTGTACCGTAACTTCCTGTGCCTACCCTCATCCAAATCAGGGCCTGTTGCTGCCGTGATTGCCCGCACCCCTATGATATCCCAACACTTCTTCAGGTGAAAGGGGAAAAGGGGGGATTGCCGGAGCGATGAAATGTCACAGGACAGCAGATGTGTCCTGGTGATGGAAGCGGCTTGTAAGCGTTTGTCTTTGAGGGTGATCAGTTGGGATTAGTGGTTGAATGGTGATTGACCCCTCTTCCACTGAATGATATTCATGATGGCGCTTTCAGCGCTCAGGCTGGCCCAGCTGGCTGTCAGAAGATACAACCACCATCATGCCCTAATACCACTCTCACGGCTCTTCGCCGGATGCACAATCGTGAACCTCTTATCTCACCAGCTGCACAATAGTACCTGATGAACCCGGACTGTATGCGTGAGGCGATCCGCATGGCCCGAATCGGGATAAACAAGGGTCAGTCGCCCTTTGGCGCATGTATCGAATGCAATGGCGAGATCGTCGCATCTGCCCACAATCAGGTTTTCGGCCGCAATGACAGCACTGCACATGCAGAAATCATCGCGATCAGGGAGGCAGAAACCCGTTTGAAGAGCATTGACCTTAAAGGATGCACCATGTATGCAACAACCGAGCCATGCCCGATGTGTTTTACCGCATGTCACTGGGCAAAGATTTCCCGGATTGTCTACGGAACCTCTATCAAAGATGTACAGGCGCTTGGGTTTTCAGAGATGACCATTCCAAACACCATTATGCAGGAGATCGGGGGAAGCAGAATTGAGATCATTGGTGGCCTCCTTCTTGAAGAGAACCTGGCAATCCTCCACGAATGGGAACAGAACCCAAACAGAAGGATCTATTAGAAGACCGCGACAGAACAATCTATCCCCGTGCTGCAAGCCTGCACTCACATCGGCCGATCGTAAGTACAACGGTTACTGCAAAGATTGCCGGGATAACGAAGGCAAGGGAGAATGATGAGAACTCGGCGATAATACCTGTCAGGAATGGAAGCAGGAAAAGCCCGCTGTATGTTGCAGTATTATAAAGCCCCATCATTGCCCCCTGTGGTGCGCCGGTCTCTGCGAGGAATGCCATCTGGGAGATGATAACAACCCCAGCAAATGCGCCGAGCAATGGAAATCCAATGGGGGTTATTAAACAGATAATAACAGATCCGGCGATACCTGCTGCAGCAATTCTGATCGTTATAACCGGGTCGAGCCGGATATGCGAGACAACCAGCACCGCAATCATTGTTGCAAGGTTCATACTGGCAATATAGAGTCCTGTTGCGAGGGGATCATGTCCGCCAAACTCCGGGTAGAGGGCAGTTGCTGCTCCGGTTGTCCCGACGATGACTATTGCAGAGTACCAGAGCCATTTATACTGGATCAGATAGCGGGGAAGCTCAGTTGGCAGAGTTGCCCGCCTCTCTGTTGACCGGGTCATGAGCAGTGAGAGGAGAAATGCCACCCCTGCGAGGATGGTGAAGACAGCAAGTCCGGATCGAGGATCACTAACTATAGAGACGATCCAGCCGGTTCCGGCAAGTCCGGCAAGAAGACCGGCATTCAAAGATCCCATAAAGAAACCGGAGAGGCGGGTATGATCAGGATCTGCATTCAGAAGCGACATTGCTGATGCAATCAGGAGTCCTGCACCGACACCTTCAAAAATCCGTGCCAGGATGATAATCGTGGGAGAGATGGTTGTTACGAGCACCAATCCTGATAGTATTGTTATGCCAAGGCCGGTTCTGATTAAAAGCTTAGATCCGATCCGATCGCTTGCAAGCCCGGCTGGAAAGACAGTTAAAAGCGCTCCAAAAAAATACGCTGAAAAGATGATCCCCTGAAGGGCAGACCCCTCCCCAAACGCTGGAAGTACTGGCACAATAGCATTTGAGAGTGCCATTACCCCAAATACACCAAGAATAGGGGGAAGTCTGTTTCTCATTATACCATTCGATAGGTCTCAAGATTCATGGGGGAATGGGTCTGGATATGGAATTTTTTATAAATCGAACTTGCTAAATCGAGTGTTTTGCTCTCTTCTCCATGAATACAGAATATCCGCTCTGGTTTCGGATGTATCTTGCCGATAAAGCTCATCAGCTGCCTCCTGTCAGAGTGTCCCGAGAACCCTTCGACTGTTGTCACCTCAAGGTTAATAGTTATTGAACCTTTGGTGCCGATTGGAATCTCACGCCAACCCTTCTGGATCCGCCGTCCAAGGGTTCCATCTGCCTGGTACCCGACGAATACGAGCGTGTTGCGTTCATCTGCTGCAAGATTATGGAGATACTCCATGACCGGGCCGCCATTCATCATACCGGATGTGGTGATGATAACGGATGGATCTCCGTTGATCACAGCCTCACGCTTATCGGAAGAATCGACCTGCTCAAAACATTCAGAGAGGAAAGGATTCAATCCCTCACGGAAGATCTGGTTTCTGAGATCCGAATTTAAGTATTCGGGATAGGTAGTATGGATGGCTGTTGCCTCTTTTATCATGCCATCAAGGAAGATCTTGATTGCCGGAAGATCTCCCTTCCGAATCCCTTCCTCAAGCGCAAGCATAACTTCCTGCGAACGGCCAACAGCAAATGCAGGAATGATGACCTTTCCGCCTCTCTCGATGGTCCGCTTTATCACTTCATAGAGCTTTATTTCTGCATCCTTGCGTGACGGCGTCATATCATGAGCGGCACCATAGGTGCTCTCCATAAAGATCGCCTCAAGACGCGGAAAGTTGGCAGTTGCCGGGTTGAAGAGGCGGCTTTTGCTATAGTTAAAATCGCCTGTAAAAGCAATGTTGTATAGCCCATCCCCAACATGGAAATGTGCAATCGCCGATCCAAGAATATGGCCTGCGTTGTGGAACGTGAGCTTGATATCCGGTGCGATATCAGTGACAGATCCATAATTTAAGGTAATAGAATTCTTGACGTACTGTTTCACTTCATTCGAGGAGTACGGGGCTGGCCGATCTTCTTTCCTGATCACCTCAAGGTAATCGAGCTGGAGCATCGATGAGAGATCCCGTGTAGGAGGTGTCGAATAGATTGGGCCATTGAAACCATACCTGAAGAGAAGTGGAACCAGTGCGCAATGATCAAGATGTGCATGAGTGAGGACGACAGCATCAAGATTGGTCAAAGGCTGGATCTCTGGCACGCCGAGGAATGGTGTGGCGCCATTTGTTGCCCCGGGCTTCTCGCCACAGTCGATCAGTATCCGGCTCTCCGGGGTCGATAAAAGGAAGGCCGCTCTTCCGACCTCACGACAGCATCCGAGTGTGGTAACCCTTACCCATTGATCCTTTGCGATGATATCCCGGTGGATACGCCTTCCGCTCATACGCAGAAATTCTTTCCTTTCATCACGGCTTGCCCGGAGGTACTGCCTGATCTGCTTGACAGTTGAGCTCTCGATCGGCGGAGTCCTGACAACCTTTGGCGACCACCCGATGCTTTTTGTGATATCCCTGAGTGTTGATCCATTCTTCCCGATGACAACACCGGGCTTTTCCGCCTCGATCAATACCTCTCCGGTATCAGGATCAAAGAAGATATCGCTGATGCCGCCATTTTCAGGAACAATTCTGGTAATTTCATCATAGGCCTTCTCAGGATCCTCCAGGACATTCGGGCGCACCACAATCCGCTTCCTGAGATCCCGTGCAAGCACACGGATCAGATCTGCCTGATCGGCAAACACCTTTGGATCATCTGTATAGATTACCAGTTCAGGACCTTCAAATTCAACATTGGATACCGTTATACCTGAAGGTACTTTTCGGTTAATCAGCTCTCTCAGCTCTTTGAGTCTAT
Organism: Methanocalculus taiwanensis; assembly: GCF_024372745.1. GTDB lineage: Archaea > Halobacteriota > Methanomicrobia > Methanomicrobiales > Methanocorpusculaceae > Methanocalculus > Methanocalculus taiwanensis. The sequence continues at coordinate 134,925 of NZ_VOTZ01000002.1, read as the reverse complement.
CCTCAATTAACATGGAATCTTCCTAAAAAAGTTTTTAAAAAATTATGCGTGAAGGGTTTTGGCTATCTTATCGAGGGTCTTATCATCAAGCACCTCGAACTTTTTCCTCGTAATAACAGCCAGCTGGAACCCTTCACCTGAACCTGCATCCCGCCTCATTGCAGATTTTAAGGACCGCACAGCAAGCTCAATTGCATCAGCCTCTGAGAGTCCTGCTTTGAAACGGTCTTCAAGCACACCAAATGCCATTGGAGATCCCGACCCGGTTGCGACAAAGTCGTCTTCACGGGTCGCTCCGCCCATTGCATCAACAGAATAAACAGAGGGTCCGGTATCATCGACTCCGCCAACCAGAAGCTGAACATAATAGGGGAAGTAACGGTTCTGGTTTAAGTAATTTGAGAGGAGTGTTGCCGAGGCACCGACAGAGATCTTTGTTCTTCTCCGGATCTGATAGAGATTGCTCTCAACACTCATCAGTCTGGCAAGCTGCTGGGCATCGCCAACGCCACCGGCGGTCGTCATACCGATGGTATCTGTAATCTGGTAGATCTTCTTTGCTTTTTTGCTGGCTATCATATAGCCCATGGTAGCTCGTTTCTCTGTTGCGAGGACGACACCATCTGAGAATACAATCCCTATTGTTGTCGTTCCCTTCATAATCTCCTGTGGCTGTTGCATCATATGCCCCCAAAAATCAGAATAAAAAAATGGTTAGTATTGTATCATATTTTAGTGATTACTAATGATAAACATTATTATTGTGGCGCGTAGTCTATGAGGGCCTTGATTAGTTCGCGATCATAGAGCATCGAAACAAGGCGGCTGTCCCCGTTTACAATCGGCAACTGGTCGACACGGCCACGTTTCATCTTTAATGCGCATTCGGAAACTCCGGCATTTGTCGGAACAGCGATGACTTTCTTTACCATTGCAAGCTTGACGGGTTTCGTCGGTAGTTGAATCCGGGAGATCGCATATGAGATATGATGCATATCCCTGATACTCTCCCATGTCCACTCATCATCGTCTGTGCCATTAGAGAAGTCACTTACTTCAATATCATCTTCGATACAGGAGCACCGGATGAGATCCCGTTCGGTGATGATCCCTTCAAGCCTGCTCTCAGAGTCAAGGATTGCAATTGCATCTACATGTGCAATCTCCATGATACGACCGACTATTGTAAGCGGAGTTTCGCTCCAGAGTGCAAATGTTCGTGACACATACCGGTCCTTTATTTCATCCTTTATCTTTAACTGGGCAACAGCGCCAACGAGATCGGCAACGCTGATCAGGCCTGTAAGCTTTCCATCTTCAACAACCGGGAGACGCCGGATATTGTTATTAATCATTATTTCAGCGGCTTCTTTCAGTGAAGCATCAGGTTTGATGGTGATTGGATCATGGGTCATAAGGAGAGCGATCTGCGTCTCATGGGGATTTCCGAGGAGATCTTTTCTGGTAATAATACCTATGAGCTCTCCATCTTTCATCACCGGAACACCGCTGATTCCGGTTCTTTTGAGAATCTTCAGTATCTCATCCCTGTTTGCCGGTGTGTCAGCTGTGACCACGTTTTTTGTCATGTAGTCACGGACGATCATGATACTTATACCCTCACCACCATGGTTGATACCTGGCTGTATTTAACGACATGAGCTGATACGCTTCCGATTAAGAGGCGGTCAATCTCGGATTTTCCGCGGGATCCAACGATGATCAGCTCAACCCCTTCTTTTTCGGCAACATTGAGGATCTCGTTTCCTGCATGGCCGGACTGAAGATGTTTCTTCAGTGTAACTCCGGCGGAAGAGGCCTTTATCTCAGCAGTATCGAGCAGTTGGGTTCCTTCTTTCTCAAGAAGGCTGTAGATTACCTCCCAGGTGTTATCCATTGGAACAGATGAAATGAGGCCTGTCTCGATGACATAGATGGCATGGAGATCAGCCTTAAATCCCCGGGCAAGCTCAATTGCTTTATCAAGGGCATTCATGCCTATCTCAGAGCCATCAATTGCGACCAGAAGTTTGTGAAACATACGTACCACCAAAATCAGTTCTTAGTCATTAGGTAGTTATGAATTAAAAAAGAATTCTATCAAGATGAGAGATTCCACATCGTGAAACAAGAGTTCTGATGGGATCGCGGGAGTAGATAAGATTTGAATCTTCTGGATTAATAGTCATAATTGGCGCTTTTTTCCCCTCTTCTATCCAGTATGGAGTTTTCGAAAGAGAAGATCCTGCAATTCCCATTTCAAGAATGGTGCGCGCGGAAAGGTCGGTGATATCAGAGAGAAATGCCATCTCACGCCAGAGATCCGGCTGGACAAACATCGCGTTATCTGTACCGAGGAATACCCGGCAACCGAGTTCGATCATTTTTGTAACAGGAGGATTATTGGGAGATCTGGTAACCCCAAGTATCCAGTTTGAACGGGGACAGATGGCGATTGGGATGTCTTCATCCGCACACCGGCGGAGATCCCGGTCATGTGCATGGGTACAGTGGATGAGGAGATCGGGCTGATATGCCAGTGCTCCTTCAATATCATTTGCATCCCGTTCCCCTGCATGAATTGCTATCATCTTGCCGGCACGTCGGGCAGCCTCCACTGCATAATCGAGATTGGAGATGTCCCGGACACTGCTGATCCCAAAGCCCTCGGAATACAATTCTCCTCCATCTCTCCCAAAGATGACAGGTCGTATTGTTGATCCCACAGCCGCCTCACGAAGAGCACTGACCCCGTCAACTCCTCCCTCCCTGAAATCTGCAAAACCTGCACATCCGGTTTTTTCCATAACGCCTATTGTAGCGTGCATCGCAGAGATAAGTGTGCTTCTCTCTGTCGCGCGCAGGATTTGGTGTTTCAATCCATCAGGAGGGGTGACAATTGACTCAAGGTCTCCATCAACCGGTGTATCCATTGCCACGGTGTCTCCAATATGAGTATGAGCATTGAAGAGTGCAGGAAGAATCCAGCGCTTTTTTGGTTTCCGAACCTCTTCGATAGACCTGATGACGCCATCTTTGATTATGATCAAGGCTGGTCTGAGCGATAGTTCCTCGCCAATTAGTGCAAACCCCTCAATCGAGGTTTCCCTTTCCATACCCTACGTATTGACCGTTTGTTTAAATATATGCACGGAGAAACCTGTCTGCATGGCAAAGAAGAAAGGTGGAAGAATGATATCTTCTGCAGGCCTTGTCACCTACTATGACAGTGAGGACAGGCGTCAGGTCACTATTGATCCAAAGACTGTTATTGCTGTTTCAGCTGGCATTGGAGTCTTTATCTTTATTATGAACCTCATATTCTAATTCATCATCTCTTTTTTAGTGATTCTTTGATGATATCCTCAGATTCATTGAAATACATAATGTCATGGCCGTTCCAGAGATCCATGTTCCGAAATACAACCGCAGGCACTCCCCTATTGCTCTCACCCATTACAAAATTTGCAAAACCTGCTATCTCATCGACGACCGCCTCCTCTGTGATCAGGAGTTCGTGCCCAAAGAGATCGTGATCGCCACGGAAATCACGGATGCCCGTCATCCCGCTCCACCCGATAGCATGCCCGGTCTGGCCACGGCGGAATGCCCTTCCACAGGTATCGGTTAGAATGACACGAATATTCGCGCCAGTCTTCTCTTTAATAGCAGATCTGATCTGTTCAGCCGCAGCCATCGGATCTGATGGGAGAAGGATCACAATCCCATCTTCCACATTGCTGTGATCGACACCTGCCCTTACACCGATGTGTCCAAAAGGAAGTCTTGAAAGGATAAACGGGCAGTCAAGGATGATCTCTATTGAGGAGTCAAGCACAGCCTGTACAAACCGGGGATCTTCGTGAGTGAGCGAGGCGATCCGTTCCGCCTCCTGAGTTGGTGAAATCTCTGCAATATGCCTGATATTCCCGACAGATTTTGAATATACAGAGCTTGCGACACAGAGTATATCTCCGTCTATAAATGTAATCTTCCCGGTGATGAGCCCGGCGAGATCATCTCCAGGCTGGATTATTGGGAGGTCTTCAATCCCGATAACTTCAATTGACATCTGATCTCTTCTTTTATCTGCTGGATATAGATTAATCTCTTTGCTGTGGTAATTGTGCCCTTTACAGATCAGCGTGTGCAGGTTTTGGGCATACTGATTACCTTCCGATACCTTTATGCTTAAACCCGTATACCATCGGTTACGTATGTATTTCGTTATCCGGTGTCCGGGGTGCCGGTCATTTACCTATATGGATCACCTGCAGCAGAGAAAGCTCTGCCCGGTCTGCGGTGAGATCATCAGCTCACAGAAGGCGCCGGTCTACATCGAAGTCCAGACATATGCGGAAGCCGATCAGATCGTCTCACAGCTTGAGGAGTACCTGAGAAAGACACGAAGGGGCGATCTGACCGATGAAGAGATAGCACGCCTCCGTGCTACCTATGCACGGTGGGTAAAGGCGCATATTCCTGTTTAAGCCGATTATTGCAGATATGTATAGCGTGCTACGTAAAGGTGGCCGCGGCCCCGGTTTGCGACGTCCCCCATGAAATGATGGAACAACAACCCATCATGATCCACAATACCCTTTTTCTCAAAAGTGGGGATCATCTCCTCTGCAGATCCATATACATAGCAGGTGCCAGCTGACATATTTGCACAGACGCGGCTAGAATCTCCGAGGATGGTTACTGTCCCCCCTTTCATCTCAGCACAGGCATAATCCCCTGTATTGCCATGGATGAGCACTTCGCCGCCTGAGATATGTTCACAGGCGAAATCACCAACTGATCCGATCACCTCAACGGATCCCCCCCGCATTCCGCGGCGCCCTCCACGATATCCGCTTGCACAATAATCTCCGGCATCACCATGGCAGAGTATTTCCCCTCCCTGCATCTCGCGCCCGAGCCACCCCTCTGCTGAACCGAGAATCTCGATTCTGCCACCTGACATAAAATTGCCACAATGCATCCCGATATCGCCTTCGATGGTGATTGTTCCGCCGTTCATATACTCGCCGACACGTTTTACCCTTGATGAATCACCTCTGATGAGAATATCAACTTCCTCTATTGAGAATCCGTCACCCTCAATAACCAGATCAGCAAGCGCTTCCAAAGGAACCGTCCGGTTCCCCTCTCCCACCAGAATCTCTTTGTCCTGAAGGAATGCATCCGGGGTAATCATCTCGGCTTCTATTGGAATGAAAGGGTTTGTGCGGTTTCTGAAGGTAATGGTCACGTTCATAGATCGGTCTCCGTTTCAATACAGTAATTCCGATGGAGGTATTCCTCCTGAACAGGATAATTGCTCATCCTGACGGTATAGTACCGCTCAAAGAGCTCGATAAATGCTGGATCATGCTGCATGTCATAGACAGCCGGAACCTTCGGCTTCACCCAGTAGGTAGTGTTCTCCCCGTCGATGATCGCATCTCCCCGGCGGGAGACGACCCGACCCCGCTTGATGGTATATTCGGTTCGGGAGAAGCCCGCTATAACCTTCTCATACTCAGCAGAGGGATCAATCTCATCGGTCTTTATCGGATAGATAGCAATATCGGCCTCTGCCCCCGGCATCAGATACCCTTTTCCGAGATCGATGATTCCAAGCGCCCGTGCCTGTCCTGCCCTCGTCATCACGGCAATCTCGTGCCAGTTGAGCTCCCGATCAAGTGCGGGCAGAGGGACACGTTTTTCTGTATCCGGATGGATTGTTGCAAATTCTGCGTCACGATATTGCTTGCTCATCAGCAGAGCGATGATCTCGGGATATTTTACAAACGGGGCGCCATTTGGGTTATCGGTTGTCAGGAGGCATTGCCATGGATTCTTCACAAGCAGTGCGAGTTCGAGTCCGATCGCCCACATGATGCTGTTCACAAGATTTTTTTTCCGGTAGTTCACGGGTATGATCCCAGATCCGGTTTCAAGCTCGACATCATGGTTGCTCCATTTATCATGATGGAGGCGGTAGAGGTTGAATTCCATCGGCCCGTCTGCGGTCATCGTTGTTGTCCTGCCAAACATCACCTGTCCCATATCAATGACGATCTGGGGAGAAAAGTCCACCTTCCGTGCAACAGGCTCGCTCTTGGAACAGAAATCTCCCCACCCGCTTCCCCCATAGGAGTGGAACTGAACATGAGTTGCATAGAGCGACTGCCGTTTGTCATTTATGTCAGGTACAAGGTCGAATGTGCCAATGGTGCAGGTATAGTTTCCAGGAGTCCCGAGATTATTACAATGAAGGTGAACAGAGTGGGGAAGGTGGAGCATCTCATTGGCCCTGATCGCACCCTTGATAATATCTGCCGGTGTGAGATCAAAGGTCGGAATCTTTTCATTAATACAGGATATATTCTTCCCAAAACCCCATGCTTCTGTTCCGCCTGGATTTGTCAGTTTGATGGCAAATCCTTTCACGGCAGTGAGCGTCCATGCAATGATCGCCGCTGCACGTGTAATATCACCCTCTTCAAGCGCCCTGAGCATCCCCCAGTTCCCGTCAAAGAGTGTATTTGCAAACGAATCCTGAAGAGGTGTGAACTTGAACTCCTCATGAGTGTGTCGGGCTTCAAGCGGCGCCATCGCACCCTCAATGAGTGTGGTGTACCCAAGCGCACTATATCGGTAGCTGTTCCCGTATGTTGTCGGAACACTGTAGCCGGAGGTGATATGCATCGGTCCTCTACGCGCGGTTCTTCCTGCACGCATATCTTCAGGGCTCATATATCTGCCAAAGTTCACCTTTGTGCCTGATGTATGTGTATGGGAGTCGATACCTCCGGGGAGGGTGAGGTATCCCTGGCAATCGATCACCTCGGCTTTTTGGGAAGCTTCTTCGACGATCCTGCTTCCGGAAATTGCAATATCCATCAGTTCGCCGTTTATGCCGGATATCGGGTCAATAACATAGGCGTTCTTCAGCAGTATCTCAGCCATCTCTCTTCATCTCCCGTATACGTGTAACAATCCGCTCAAGGATCTCCTGATCGGTTGGAAAATTGGTTTCAATTATTTTCTTCATCCTGATTGGAACGCCATCCATCCTATATGCTGTTCCGGCAGCTTCAATGCCGGTGATTGCAACTGGTATCTGCACCTGGCAGAGTGCTGTTGTTGCATTGACACAGGGGTCGATCTGCACAGTTGGTATTGCGGCCATATGTTCGATAGTGGATTTTGGGAAATGTGCCCCCGGATCACTTGCTATTACAAGACAGGCATCCGGCTCCTTTCTCTCAAGGAGATCAATGACGGTTGTCTCACCGGGATTATAGAAAGCAATACCCCGTGAGAAATCAACTGCAAATGGGTACCCGGCCATCCAGGTGAGGACTTCATTAAAACCATAGACATTGAAATGGCCACGCATTGCACTGATCGTAAATTTCGTCTTCCTGTTGAGTTCAGAGACAAGTTCGATTGCGTTTCTGACATTCTTGTATTTGCCACGGCTCATCGTTATGCCAAGACCAAAAAATACCGCTCCAAATTTTGCCTTTTGCATCAGACTGGCAACACGCTGGAGCTGCTCTTTTTTAACTCCCGCCACTGAATCCGGAACAACATCATCTCTTCCCCTGACCATGGCCCGAAGGGCAGAAAGGACAAGATAGTCGCCCCCTGGTTTTATCTGGATAAATTCATCTGCGACTTTTGCTCCTTCTGATCGTCGTATATCCACAACAATTACTTTTCTATCAGTAACTGTATTGTCAATGAAATATCCATCTGCGTAGGTGGTATACCTGCTCATATGCCGGGGATGTGCTTCAATCGGGTTGCACCCCCAGTAGATAACAAGATCAGCACGGTTCTTCACCTGCCCGAGCGTGCATCCGGGATGGCCCACCTCCTGGATAGCCAGGATAGAGGGATTATGGCAGACTGATGTGGTGCTGTCGATGAGTGCCCCGATTTCTTCTCCAAGATGGACGCCGACAACCTGAGCCTCCCCGACAGTACCACTCCATCCATACAGGAGGGGACGCACTGCATCCGAGAGGATACGGGCAGTCTCATCGATCGCCTCTTCATAGCTGACCTCAACCCATTTTCCGTTTTTTCTCATGATTGGGTGTTGTAGCCTGCCTTTTGAGAGGAACTTTGCATTCCCAAGAGTACAGCAGTTTTCAACGCCAAGAATTCTGTTATCATCCAACCGGACACTGATGTCGTCACAGAGACACCCACAGAATGGGCAGGGTACATCTCTAATTTCCATACCGTACACCTCCTATTATTTCCATCAGTTCCCACACGGTAGGCACGGGTTCATCTGTTGGCTCAATCTCAACAGCAATATCCTTATAGTCGGGCATCCCGGTTGCATGGGTATAGCCTCCTGTTATCGCATTGGCATATGGACCAAGTGCGATATAGGCATTATTTGTCTGTATATCCTCAGTTGCTTCTGCGGTTAGAATAACTGAACCATAGTCGCTTGTCACTCGAACCCGATCTCCTGATTCTATCCCGAGATCCATGAGATCAAGTGGATGCATATACAGAATAGACGTTGCTTTCTGGTATCCTTTCGAGAGCTTATGTTCGACAAATGAACCCTGGGGGACTGTCCTTCCGGATGAGAGTGTACATCTCATTTTTCCCCTCCCTGGAGGGCTTCAACAATACGGGCAACCCGGATGGCTCCGTTTGAACAACTCTCTTCACAGGTCTTGCAGCCAGTGCATTTCTCCTCGTGGAGAACCTTGTTCTGGCCGGTATCCACCCGCATGATCACCTCATCTGACGTGGATGTTCCGCTGGAACGGAGTGCCGGATCAATCTCCCTGTTTACCGGGCATGCAACCGTACAGTTCCCACACCCCATGCATTTAGACTGGTCGATCTCAATATGAAAGGTGCCTTGAAGTGTGAGCTCCTCCTCTTTTTTATATGCAAGTATTCTTCCGCTTGTCAGGACATCCTCAGGACACGCCTCAATACAGAGTCCGCATCTGATACAGTGTCCTTTTGTGATCTCTGGACGCCATATTTCTTCCCGCTTAACAACAGTAATTGCTTCAGGAGCCGGGCAGATCATCATGCAGGCAAGGCAGTGGGTACATTCTTTATCAGTTAGCTCAGGAAAATCCCGGAAATGCGGAGGAGTCACAAGGGGAGCGGTTTTCGCTGTGAAGAATGTCGTGATCCAGTGGGGCCGGAGAAATTCTCTGATATAATTGATGATCGATAACACGGATCTTACCTCTCTGTACAGGCGATGCAGGGATCTGAACTGATAAAGATTGATGTTATATCAGCAGCGGATTGTGCATCTATCAGCATTGCATGGGCACAGACCTGGATATTCGGAATGGATGGTGTCTGGATGGCGATTTCAAGGATTCTTCCATAATCATCTGTGGTAAGTTCGTAGAGGAGTTCACCTCGAGGGGCCTCGCCCCGGTACCTGATTGATCCTGCTTTGATTGTACCCCCGCCACGTATCGGCCCTTCTCTCATTGCTTCAAGGGCTGATCGGATGAGGCGTATACTCTGGAATACCTCTTCAAATCTCACCATGATACGGGCAAAGTTATCTCCTTCCTGCCGGATAACTGGAGAGAATCCAAGTGCCGTGTATGTCGGATGGGTCGATCGCTGATCATTGTCAATTCCGCTTGCCCGTGCAGTCGGGCCAACAGCATGTGATTCAATCGCAGCATCTTTGGTGAGAATGCCGATCCCTTTTGATCGAAGCCCGATTAGCGGTCCCGTTTCAAATATCCTGATAAACCGTGTCAGCTCGGCATCTATATGATCGAGTGCGGATCGTAGTTCATCTGCAATGTCAGAAGATATATCGCAGCGAACACCACCCGGCACAATAAATGCGCAGGTGACCCGCGCCCCTGTGATCAGTTCGAGCTGATCCATCACAGTCTCACGGAGGTTCAGCAGGTACATTGCAAGGGTTTCATGCTCGATTGTGTAGCAATATGAGTAGTTTGCAAGGAGGTGGCTCTGCATCCGGTCAAGTTCGTTGACGATTACCCGGAGATATGCAGCACGTTCAGTTGGTACAATTCCGCTGATATGTTCGACTGATTCTATGAAGACAAAATTATGGATCACCGAACAGATCCCGCAGACACGCTCGGCCAGGAACATAACTTCCTGCCAGGGTCTCCCACGCATGATCCGTTCGATCCCCTTCTTTACATAGCCCAGTTCAACTTCGGCCGCAAGGACATATTCGCCCCGTGTTTCGCATTTAATTCGGCAGGGTTCCTTAAAGCAGGGATGCATCGGGCCGACAGGGAGTGATATGTCTACTGTCTTTTTCATCTGATTGTCTCCTCGTAATCTTTGAAGATTAACGGTGCCAGCGAGAGGATGGTGCTGATGATCTCAGTTGGCCGGGGCGGACATCCGGGAATCTCAGCCGCAATCGGGATATGTTTTGATACCGGAGGATCCACGAGGGTCTCCGGTCTGTTGAAGACGCAGCCTGATATCGGGCAGTTTCCAATAGCAACGGCAACCTTTGGATGAGGGATCTTATCCCAGAGCGGCTTGAGCTTGTCCTCCCACTGCGGGCTGAATGCTCCGGTTATCAGAAGAACATCCGCTTCCCTTGGATTGTTGTGTACATAGATGCCATACTGTTCGATATCATAGCGGGGAGATAGGCAGGCCAGAATCTCAATATCGCATCCGTTGCAGGATCCGACATTGACATAGGCAACATGGATTGAGCGTGATCGGACGCTGTTTTTAAGATGTTGGAGCAGGCTCATGACCTGATCAACTCCATCATCTCCATACGTGCCTCTGAAACAGCAGCCTCATGTTTAATTCCATCCTGTATCCTGCGAAGGTACTGTTCTTTTATCAAAACCCCATCCTCCTTTGAAATCAAACAAAAAGCCTGCGTAAGAAGTGGGATACCAAGCAGCCTCTCGGTATCGTCACCTGCCTCTCTTGCCACATCACAGCGTGCCGGAAGGTTTTCAAGAAACATCATATCGGAACGCTCTATGAGTATCTTTCTGAGTTGCTGGCGTTTTATACCAAGGGTTGCGGCAAGTTCCAGGACGACTGCATCATGGCGTCTGCTTTCAAGGATGATGAGTTTCATCTGTCTGAGATCCTTTTCATAGAGGTATTTGTTCATACAAATCCTCCGCCAACCAGGATTCCATATACTGCGAAAGCCAGTACGCAGCACCAGATTAAGATCATCTCAACTTTCCTGAGTTGTTTTTCATCTGAAATAAAGAGTGTTGAGCCAATTCCAAGAAGAATGAGAAGACCTATGATAGAAGCTGCGAGTACTGCTCCTGTGGTTGCACCCTGTATCAGAAAAATGCCGGTATATAGCAGAATGCCGGCAAGCAGGCAATAGCGGATCAAGGTCATGCAAAAACCCCCAGATAGATGATATAGATGGCAATGAGACCGGTTGTGATCGTCTGGACGGTGACTGTATCATAGGGTGAGAGCATTGGGGTGATTGCACAGACAAACGAGAGTGATATCATAAGGATCAGGATTCCAAGAAGTGTAAGGGGAAGTCCGATTGGTCCGATAAAGACCATTACAAAGGTATACAGCAGGACAAATGTCTTCAACCCAAATGCAGCATTCATTAAGCCGCGCCATACACCGAAGTGCTCGGTCCAGTAACCGCTGACGATCTCTTTTGCCTCTACAATCGAGAACGGGCCATAATGGATCTTTGAGAGGATCACCATATAGAGGGCGATGGCCGCCGGGAATGCCACAAAGAGGAGTGGTCCATTGATTGCCTGATATGTCTCGATATCACGGAGCATAAGCGATCCGGTGATCAGGTAGATGAGTGCGACACTTGAGAGAAGCGGGAGTTCAGATGCCGCTGATACGACTGACCGGATCGCACCAAATTTGGAATATGGTGATCCCGAGGCAAGCCCGATCCCATGCTCAACGATCTTATGGAGCACGTAAAGTGCAAACAGGAGAAGCAGGCTCTCCTGCGTGATCAGGAGCATCAGTGCTGCGGTCCAGATGGCAATTGAAATCCCCACGACGGCAACATATACTCCCTGGCTCGCTGTTTTTGGAATCCATGACTCCTTTGCCAGGAACTTAAGGGTGTGGAGTAGCTCCTGCCAGATGGGCGGCCCTGGCCTTCCCTGTATCCGTGCAATCACTTTCCTGTGGATACCGTGGAGCAGCAGGCCAATAAACATTGCAGCGATGATGTATTCGATCATAGACTCAGTACCCCATAAACGGAATGTCCCCGTCAGTTATTTCAGCAGAAAAGAGAAGCCCGACTGAGATGAGAAAAACCGGGGCAAGAATGATGCTCAGTACAGCAGCAACAGGCAAAGAAACAATGGCCTGGTGTCCGGCTCCTGAGAGTATGATGAGAAGGATGCCGGAGATGATGGCAATTAACTGGACATAGCGTTTTTTCATGATCAGATCACCAGGACTATCTCAGTCACCCGCAGGAAGAGCAGGAGCGAACTGAAGTGGATCATCAGGACAAATGGTGCACCCTGTGCCCTGATGATCTCAGCTTTACCGATATACAGCGGGGCGATACCTTCTCCCATTACTCCGAGTATGAGCAATGCTTTTGCAAGAAGCGGGACAGCTCCCATACCTGCAAGCGTCCAGATGGAGAGCGTTCCAGTAGTTGCAAGGATGATTGCTGCTGAGCCAAAAAGAGGGACAGTAGCGATCATCGCAACGATTCCGTACTGGAATGCGGCATTCAGAACGTGGCGGTTTCCGGCTGATGCAACGATTGCGATGTTTGTAATCCCGACCAGAACTGCAAAGAGGGTGAAGTTGAAGACATCGCCTGTGACAACTGCCCCCAGTGTGGCACAGCCACAGGCAATTGCCATAAACCTCGAGAATCTGGTGTCGCTTTCCTTAATCTCTTTTGCATAGTATGCGTCCCCGCCGAAGACGATATTCAACTGTCGCTCAGGGCGGTCAAATGCTGATATAAGGATAAAGACCACGACAAATGCAGCAAGTGTTGCAGTGTATACGCTGAAGAACGGGACGATATCTCCAAAGGGTAGAGCAAAGAGCTCTGCCCCTTCGATATTTTGGTCAAACATCGGATTCACCCCGCATTGTGCCGATGAGTGAGAGTTTTGCGGTTACTTTGATGAGGATTGCGCCACCCGCAATCATCACGGCAAGGAACCACTGGGATGGGAAGATCAGGATGATAAAGAATGCAGCTATCCACGCAACCCATGCATATCCGCTCACGGTCTCGATCAGCTCGAAGCGTTCCTGGTGCCCTTTACAAACGAGATAGAAGATGACACCAAGCCCCGCAACAGCACCGCCTGAAAATCCGGAGAGGATGATCCCATATATTACAAGGATTGAAGCAAGTATCGCCGGTGCACTCTGGAGCACCTCGATGTCAAGGATTCGTGAGGGGCTGTTTTTTTGTAGCCCCTCTTTCACCAGATAAATCTCTGCAAGCGCCATCAGTTTTGAGATGGTGACAACAAGTCCCGGGAGGATCAGTGCCTCGGCAAGGTCGGTTCCGACAAGCGCAATTAAAAAGAGCGCCATCACAGAGGCGAGATCAGTGAGGAGAAGCCTGTGCAGGTCATCTGTCTCTTTCAGGAAGGAGAAGAAGGCGATGATGATGCAGAGAGAAGCTGCAATCATCCCGGTATGGAATGTATCGATCATTCGTTCTCCCTCCTTCGGAAGAGGTAAGCGGCAACGGCAAAACCGACAAAGAGAATTGTGGTCTCAACGACCGTATCAAGGCCTCGTGTTGCATAGAGGATCTCGTCGATGATCCCTCCGGGATGGGCTACGATAGTTGTTCCCATATGCTGAGTCGCCCCGGCGAGAGCAAACGAAAGTGGGGTGAGATATGCCGTGATATATCCAAGATATGGTGAATTCTCTGGATACTCTGCTGCCACTGTCGTTGTTCCGAAGGGGATGCCGCCACGATCGTAAGGATCAAGCGGACTATCGCGATCGATAAACTTTGGATACAGGCGATCGCCATGATAATCCAGAGATGGGATACTAACCATACCGGCTAGTATCACGATAATCACCAGTACGCCATAGACCCGCGAAAGGTTTGTGAAGTTTGAGAGAATCCCGGATAGTTTGCGGATTATCATGGTATCCCCTCTTTCTTTTCTATGACCCGTACAAACAGGAATGTTGAGATGGCTGTGACTGCAATAAATGTCAGGAGTGCTATTGTTTCGTCAAAGGAAAGCATCACCAGGAGGATTCCAAATGCCGGGAGTTCGAGATTTATTAATCGGGTGATGTAATCTTTCGGACTTGGCCATGCGGTTGCGACAGTCCCGAGTATGATGAGCCCAAAACCGATAATAAACTCTGCATTCATCGAACGTCCCTCCCGAGCAGGAGAAGAACCAGAATGGTTGTTATTGGGATGACAAGGCAGATGACGATTGCAACATCAAGATAGCCACGCATAACGATGAGTGGAATGACTCCCGCAGAGAGGAGTGAGAGGCCGATAAGTTTATCAAAGGGATTCTTCCAGAGGGCTGTTGAAACAGCTCCAAGAAAGATCAGTCCCGCAAGGGCGAAGGTAATGATCTGCTCGATCATTTTGGCTTCCTCCGTGCGTATGCGCTTGCAATCGCATTTGCTTCAAGGGTGGATCCGACAAAGTATGCAGCGGCGGCAACAAGGGTGAGCGGGTGAGGGAGGATAAAGACGATTAATCCGGCTATCCCAAAATTCATGACATTCACAAATGGTAGCCTGAGCAGGGTATTTCGTTCTAAAACAGTCCTGATTGCACCATAGAGGGCAATAATCAGGCAGATAGCAGCTGCAATCAGGCCCTCCACCTCCAGATGTACCCAATCAGCCTGCTGGCATGGGTATGGGAGAGCCCCTGTATCGTGAGGATGGCGAGAACCATACCTGCGATGAAATCCGATGCCAGAAACCCAACCTGCATGAATCCGGCAACCACAAATGTTGCAATCAATGCTCCGCTCGTCCCTGCATATCCTTTATCATGGCAGATCCGGTTTCCTATGTAGACGAGAATGGCAGCTGCGAATCCCCCAGGGATGCCTGCTACAAAAACCCCACAGGCGGCAAGCAATGTTCCTGCCGACGCATCAGGTGAGCAGACGATATTGCCCATCATCCATCCGCCATGCTGATCCCCACCGCGGCCTGCAATTGCTTTTCCAATTGCATCTGCGCCGCTTACACCCCCTGTCTGGGGAAGGCGCCAGAATATATCGATCGATAGAAAGAGTATCCATGCGATGACGGCGGCAACCACTATTCTTCCGAACTCTTCAAGCATGGTGCATCAGAATTGAAACGTTATATCTGCACATGAATAGTAAAACCTTCTGATATTGGCAATTGGTTTTCGGTACATCTGGTTATCTTATTACCTATTGAGGAGAATCACTCTGTTATATGGGTGGGAACTATCCTGACAGATATGTCATAATGATGATAGGCGCGATCATGGTCGCCGCCGCCCTTGCTTTCTGGCAGCTGATTGGCGTGATCATTCTTGCAGGCACTCTTGCAGTTGTTCTTCTTCCCATTCACCGGAGTTTTATAAGGGTGATCAATCCGGCTGTCTCGTCATTCCTGATCGCAACGCTTGTTCTTCTTGTGGTTACTTCTGCAATTGGCTTCACAATAACAATTTTTTATACGCACTCTGAATATATCTCTTATATAATCAATACAATCCTTGAATGGGTCTCCTCATTGGCTGCAACAGGTACTCCCACAGTCGGGCAGAGCGAGATGAATGAGTGGATCATGCTCCAGCTCGACACGTTCTCGGAATGGACATCAGCCCTGGTTTACCAGGCACCGATGATCCTTGTCAAGTGTGTGGTTTTTTTAATGGCCCTCATGGCATTCATCTACAAAGGGGATGAGATCTACACAGAGATCGTCGAGTCGCTCCCTGGCCGCCTCTCCTCTGGAGTAAAGGAGATCTCAACGACTGCGGTTGGAACTCTGTATGCGATCTATGTCGTTCATGTAATTACCGCAGTCATCACATTTCTCCTCGCAATTCCATTTTTCTATTTCCTCGGCTATGATTACGTCCTCTTTTATGCGACTATTGCCGGACTGTTCCAGCTTATTCCGATCCTTGGGCCCTCCCTCCTGATGATCTTCCTTGCAATATATGCACTATCCATCGGGGATCTGAGAGGTGCGGCCCTTATCGCTTTAATAGGCTATCCGATCGTCTGTGCAGTTCCGGATCTTATCTTCCGCCCTCTTATCATGGGAATGCGTGCCAAGCTAAATCCTCTCCTGATGTGGATCGGTTTTTTTGGCGGACTTGCAGTGATGGGACTCATCGGATTTATCCTGGGTCCGCTCATCATCGCGCTTGTCGTATCCGGTTATGTGGTCATGATCCGGGAGCTGAAAGCTGCAAAAACAGAGGAGAATGCAGTGGCTTAGAGAATGTACCGGCTATTGTGTGATAGTGGTACGTTGATTGGAAAAAGATGTCATATGGATGTTGAAGGGAGCGTTGAACAGAGGAAATTCCTATCTCTTCCATCCATCGCCATGTCATCATTTTCCCTCCCTCAAAAGGTATTGCAGAATAATCGAGGCTTCTATTTTTATCTTTTGAAGGCACATATACGTGGTGCATTACGTAATGCAGATTCTTTTTGGATTTACCAGTGAGCAAGGGTTGTTAGGCCAGGCCAAAGGCACTGTGCTTAGGAATCTGCACGAAGTAAGGCACAAGGAAACCAGTGCGTGAGTAGCCGAGCGGGTCAAAGGCGCAGGATTTAGGGTCCTGTCTCGTAGGGGTTCGCAGGTTCAAATCCTGCCTCACGCATCCGAGGATGACACAAAGAGTGTCCTCCTGATTTACATCTATGACAATACTTGATGAAAATTGTATTAATTGGACTTAAAACAACTAATCTACGGCATTAATGACCTGAATATAATTTCAACCGAATTCGTTGCAGGAGCCGATCGCCGATTATGCACCGTTCCTATAAGCCCTGTCAAATCCACAGACAGGCTCACATGTTTCAATCCTGACAAAAGCAGAATTCTGGGTTAGAACCGAGACCCCGCAGACCGGGCAGGTATAATCATCAGGAAGATCCTCAAATGATGTTCCAGGCTCTATTCCGCGTCGCGGATCGCCCCGTTCCGGATCATAAATAAAGCCGCAAACAAGGCATCGAAATGAATCCAGCTCTTCCATACTCTTTCAAAGACGTCAGTAATGATAAAAATTCCTCTGGAAAACGAGAGAAAACGATAAAAATGCTGTATTTTAATTAATTATAGGTCATTCCGCGGATCTCGCGCCCCGTCTGCCCATCAATATATATTCTCCGCTCTCCAGAGTCCGATGCCACAATTGCCTCATAAACCGGGTAATATATCACCTTCATCTTTGTGATCTCGGCTGTTGGCTCAAGTCCCTTGACAATCTTCCTGAGGTCATCCTCCGTAATAGCTGGACCTCTGCATTCACCTGAGGGTGTTGTAAGTCTGGTTGTAAACGATTGGTGAAGATTGGAGAGTTTTGGGATCGGATGGTCGAGGAGGGGCAGATAGATTACTGCCCCTTCCTCGCTCTTCATCGTGGTAATACGTTTCTGTTTCTGGAGGCTTTTGAGCGCTTTCTTTACATCTCCTGGCATAAGACCAGCATCTGCCTCAATCTCAAGAGCAGTCAGACCGGCTGGCGTCAGGTTTTTCAGGATGGCAACAGATGCTTCATCCAGCCCGATCAGCTCGGCAAAACCCGGCCGAACCATGAAGCCGTTTGTGAGATCAACCCTCTCTCCATGAAATCCTTCCAGGATAAATGACGCTCTCCTCGTTGTTTTCTTCAGAATACCTCCTAGGTACTTCACCTCAACGGATAGAAGAGGCCAGGAGATCCTTTCCATTGCTGTAATCCGATCAAGATACCTGCGTCTCCAGAAACTTTTTCTACAGAGGCTCTGCACCGCCCTGAGCGCTTCATCTCGTTCCAGAAGTGTAGGAACTGCGTTTTTTGTCTCATCATCCTCATCAGTCGGAAAGGCTGGGATTAGTTCAGAATCTTCCTCATCAACGAGAAGAGGTTCAGGAGGAAGTTGGGATCTCTCCGGTTTTGCCTCCGGTACCAGGACCGTATCCGTTTCTCTCATCTCAGGAGGGCGGCCCGGAAGGATCTGTGGTGTCACACCCCGGTGCTGCGTCTCTCTTTCTCCAAACTTCATCAGGGTCTTCTCTCTGACAAGTCCTCCCATTACAAAGAATTCGCCAGGGTCAAGGGTGATCAGCTCTTCGACTTCTTTTCGTGAATCAAAGAAATGAGAGACCGCCTTGAGATCATTGTCAATGGTCAGCTTGCCGATGATCTGGTTATTGCACTGGCTGAGCACATTCTTCTGAACCAGCGAGGGGCGCTGGGTTGCCACCAGAAGGCCAAGGCCGCGTTTTCTCCCACGGCGTGAGATCTCTTCGATCATCTTGATGGAATCACGGGATTGAGGGATGAACTTATCAGCTTCCTCCACAATGAGCAGAAACGGCCTTCTCAGTTCAGACTCAAGTTCATAGAGGATATTTACGAGGGCTGTTGCTTTTACCCGCATATCCACTTCAGATACATCAAAGACAATAAATCGTGATGATATGATTGCTTCACGCATTATCGAATGGAGATCGACAGATTCGATATCGTAATCGCAACTTTCGTCTGATCCGATCCAGATGATCGGGAAGCGATCCTTGAGAGAGAAGTATTCTCCTTCGGTATCTATTAAACAGAACCCGATATATGACCTGCAGAGATGTTCACAAAGAACTGCTATTCCCCAGCTCTTTCCGGCTCCTGACTGTGCGATAACACATGTCCTTCCCGTGACAATCTCCTGGGCACTGATTCCGAGATCTCTATCGCCTACCCGTCCAACACCCAGATCCATACTATCCACAGAGAATGGATCTGAGAAAGAGTTAATATTTGGGTATGACCGGTATGGCGAAGATACTTATTCTAAATAATCCACACTCAATCAACATGGCTATTGTTATCGGATCCGGTGCCGGAGGTGCAGCAACAGCCAGGTATCTTGCTGGGTCAGGACATGATGTTCTTGTGATCGAACGGGGGCCTGCTGTTTTTGAAAAGGATGCCGGAGCATACTACGCAAATGTGGATGCCGGTGTCCGGCTGATGCGCACCTTCTGCCTTGGCGGAACAACCATGGTCTCTGGCGGCAATGCCCTCCGCTGCCTTGAGTATGAGTTCCGTGAAAATGGTATCGATCTGAATCGCCATTATGCTGCCATTGAGGAAGATCTTGCCGTACGGGTGCTACCTGATGAACTGCTTGGCGAAGGCACACGAAGGCTGATGGATGCTGCTCAAAGAATCGGATTTGATGTGAAGCGGATGCCGAAGTTCATTAATCCGGATCTCTGCAGAAAAGACGGGCTCTGTAGTTTTGGCTGCCCCCATAATGCCCGATGGTCTGCAATAAGGTTCATCCGGATTGCAGAAGAGCACGGAGCAGAGGTGATAACTGATAAAAAGGCGGATGAGGTGATCATCCGGCATGGCGAAGTAGCTGGTGTGCGGTGTGGAACTGAGATCTTTAAAGACGATCTTATCGTACTTGCCGCAGGGGCGCTAGAAACTCCCACATTTTTACGAGCGCTCTTGCTTCCGACATCTCCCCTCTTTGCAGATACCTTCATTTCCATTGGCGGTCTGCTCCCGGGGATTGGGATGAACCGGGATGTTCCAATGGGATCCTATATACCCTTTGATGGCGGGATGATCCTCACCCACTACTCGCGTCCCCTGCATGCTCTCATGAATAATAGGGGGATTTTAGCAAAGCCTGAAGATATCCTTGGAATGATGGTAAAGATCAAAGATGAGGATGCGGGATCAGTGAACGATACAATCCATAAAAGCGTCTCTGTGCAGGATGCGGTGCGACTCATAGCTGGATCTGCATATGCTGCATCCATACTTGCGGAGGCTGGATCTGATCCGTCAACATTTGTAACCGCACCTCTCCGGGGCTCGCACCCCTGTGGAACCGCGAGAATCGGAGTCTCTGTTGATACAAATCTGGAGACTGCTATCCCGGGCCTCTATGTCACCGATGCTTCGGTTCTGCCAACTGCGCCGGGAGCACCGCCAATCCTTGCGATCATCTCGCTTGCACGGTATGCAGCAGAAAAAATGAACAGATAAGAAGGTGAATCAGAGGAACTCACGATCATTCATGTATGGTCTGAGAACTTCCGGAATTTCAACAGATCCGTCTTCATACTGGTAATTTTCCAGGATGGCACGGATAGTCCTCGAGGTTGCAACCTCAGTTGAGTTGAGGGTATGAATATGGTATTTCGTCTCGAAATCGTCAGGATCACGCATCCTCATACCAAGTCGGACAGCCTGGTATGATGTGCAGTTTGAACAGGACACAACTTCCCGGTATGCCTCTTCCCGCGGCATCCATACCTCGATATCATACTTCTTGGCAGCAACTGTTCCAATGTCGCCTGTACATATGAGAACGACATGGTAGGGGAGCCCGAGGTTTGTATAGAGCTCTTCAGCATTGGCAAGGAGCTCCTCATGGAGGCGGGGCGAGTCATCCGGCTTACAGAAGACAAACTGTTCGACTTTATGGAACTGGTGGACCCGGAAGAGCCCTTTTGTATCGATGCCATGCGACCCGATCTCCTTCCTGAAACAGGGGGACAGGCCTGCCAGCTTGAGGGGGAGGGTCTTTTCTTCAAAGATCTCGTTCTGGTACATCGCACAAATGGGGTGTTCGCTCGTTGCGATCAGGTATGAATCAGAATCTTCGATCTTATACATCACATCCTCAAAATCGGAGAGATCGGTTACGCCTTCATAGGATGTGCGGTTCATCATATACGGGGGGATAACCGGTGTAAAGCCCTTGTTTACCAGGAGATCGATTGCATATCTCTGGAGTGCCATATCAAGGAGTGCAAGGCTTCCCTTCAGGTACGAGAAACCGGCACCTGATGCCCGTGCTGCCCGTTCAAAATCAGCCCAGCCTTTCTCAACAGCGAGCTGGCCATGATTTTTAATAGGAAATGCAAAATCCCGTTTTGCTCCGACCTGCCGTATCTCAACATTTCCGCTCTCATCAATGCCGACGGGAACAGTCTCATCGAGAATATTCGGGAGTCGCATCAGGTAGTACCTGACCTTCTCTTCTGCATCATTTTTTACCGAGTCGAGTTCTTTTATCTTATCTGGGAGTGACTTTGCCTCTTCCAACAGCGCCGATGTATCATGGCCGGCTTTCCGCTCGGCATTAATATCACGAGAGATGGTGTTTCTTCTCTGGCGAAGCTGATCGATCTCAACCTTCAGTTCCCGGACTTTCCTGTCGGTTTCTAACAGTTCATCAACCCAGGCAAGTTTCTCCTGATCATTTCTTTTGATCAAATCTGCCCTGACAATATCCGGCTCTGACCGTATGAATTTTATATCAAGCACGTATTCCACCCTCTTCTGAAGAGAATATATATGATCTCTGTAGGCAAGGTGTTTATGGTTTTCACCGGAAATCTTTGGAATGGAAAAGGATCAATTGCACTATCTGTCTGAAACAGGTTCCGCGCATCTATCACGGATTAATTAAAAAAAAGTATTAGAACCGGGGTTTCCGGTGCTTTGGAAGGCAGTCACGGCAATAGACCGGTCTGCCCTCTGTTGGCTTAAAGGGGACTTCACATTCGCAACCACAGTCTGCGCAGACTGCTTTTGACATCTCACGAGGACCATCAAATCTTCTTGGGCCGCCGAAATTACCCCGGCCGCCAAAATTTCTTCCTTCCATTGTATAGCTCATGCAGCTTTTTTAGTTCTGCAAATAATATTGGTTATTTTAGTATAAAAAACCCTCATACGAAAACACTCAAATCCGGTGCATTTATCGTAAGAATATGCTGAGGATTATGCTTCAATAACATTCAGTCAGAATGTTAATAATTTATTGAGGCAGCAATAGTGCCAGAAAAAAAGGTTAGAACCGGGGTTTCCGGTGCTTTGGGAGGCAGTCACGGCAATAGACTGGCCTGCCCTCTGTTGGCTTGAAAGGGACTTCACATTCGCAACCGCAATCTGAACAGATTGCCTTTGACATCTCACGAGGACCATCAAATCTTCTTGGGCCGCCGAAGTTACCCCGGCCGCCAAAATTTCTTCCTTCCATTGTATATCTCATGCAGTTGTAGGTTCTGCAAATAATTATTGAATCCAGGACTATAAAAGATCATCCCTGAATAAACCACATCATTTATGATTATCCTATTATTTCTTCTCGATTGCCTTTTTTGCAGCCTCAGCAATCTCACCTACAGTCTTCTGGAGATCGTCTCCTATCTTCCGGGTCTTAGCCTCAATATGATCACGCCCTTCTTGTGTGAGAAAGAGCTTTTTACCCAGTATAACGACACTTTCAATCGTCATCTCGACATTCTTTGAGGTTAACTGTATCAGGTCTTCAATTGTCGGTTTTTTTGTCTTCGTCTCTTCGGCCTTTTCTGAATGGGCAGGTTCGGTGTCCGGCTCTTCATCGATGACAAATCTACCCTGTACAAACCGCCCCTTCTTTTCGTCTGTTATCATAGGGAACACTTAGATGCTGTCATTATTGAAACCTTCGAATCAGTCCAGCTGCTTCTGTTGCGAATGCCGGTAAAATGCAGAGTCAAGCAGCATTTTCAGCTCTTCTGGGTTGGTGATCAGGGGGAGGCATGATCCCACCCTACAGGGGTATGCGGTCGGCTCTATGGAATCTTGTGAAAAATCCATTACTTTTGGCAGTATTTCAGCCGATGATCGCACATCCGGGGAGAGATGCAGATGAGTGATGAGAGGGTTCTGTGAGGATCGTATCGCTTCGGAGAAGACCTTCGGGCTACCTGTTGTGATGATATCAAGAGCAGCAGAAGAGAGATGAAACAATGAACTGATACTGTGAATATATGCCTGCGGATGGTGCAGGAGAGCCGGACGTATACGTCCCATGATGGCATGAGCTATATCTCCGAACTCCTGATTACCGGTGATCCGATAAAGGAGGAGAAGGTTGTGCAGCATGACGGCATTCCCGGAAGGCCCCGCAGAATCCTCTGTATCACGTGTCCGGAAGAGGGCATGTCCCTCCTCCTCAAACCAGAACCAGCTGCCATCCGGGTTGTAAAAGAGGGAAACAACCGCCTCTGTATAGCTGATAGCCTTGAGGAGATACTCTGTATTCTGTGTTGCCTGATGGAGCTCTATTGAAGCAGCAATCATCTCAGCGTAATCTGGCAGAAATGCAGGAGATATGATAGACCCATTCATTCTGGCGTGGAAAAGAGCTTCATCTGATTCATTGATCACAATCTGAATAGTGGAATATGCCTCCGTGGCCATTTGAATCAGGTCAGGTTCATTCATCCGGAATCCGGCACCCGCAAGGGCGCCGATGATCATTGCATTTGTATCGAGGAGGATCTTCTCGTCACGGAATGGGCGGGAGCGGCGTTTACGGGCATCGGCAAACGTTTCTCTCACCCTCTTCAGCCATATTGGATCGACAGCATCCAAATGAAGCGCCAGTGGTCTTCTCTCGGTCTCACTTGCATCTCCAAGCAGGAGATCACAGGCTTGTTTTCCATCATCATGATTGAAGAGTGATCGAATCTCCTTTTTTGACCAGAGATAGAAAGCCCCTTCCTCACCTCCGCTCTCGGCATCCTCTGCTGTATAGAATAGACCTTCAGGTGAGGTGAGATCGGATCTGATGTATGCGGCAATACGGAGCGCCTCTGCTTTCAGGAGGGGATCGCCGGTGATCCGGTACCCCTCCGAAAACGCATGCAGAAGAAGGGCCTGATCGGTTGCCATCTTCTCATAGTGGGGTATCATCCATTGGCGG
Source organism: Methanocalculus taiwanensis (assembly GCF_024372745.1). Lineage (GTDB taxonomy): Archaea > Halobacteriota > Methanomicrobia > Methanomicrobiales > Methanocorpusculaceae > Methanocalculus > Methanocalculus taiwanensis. Next base: position 110,965 of record NZ_VOTZ01000002.1, on the reverse strand, counting down.
TCAGTTGTGTACCGGTGAAAACCTCCCCCAATCTGATCGTTTATACTCCCCTTTCTCATTGTATGGAGTGTTTTTTGGGCCATCTCTGTCGCATCATGAATCCTGGCGACTCCACCATATCGAAGCAGAAACGAGATGAGATGGGGTGAGGGGAACTTCATTCGCTCTCCAAAACCGCCATATTCCTGATCAAATGAAGTCAGAAGGGCAGCATATGCAGTATCCAGGGGATCATCGATTAGGTCTGTCATCTCCGGCACCAGGATATCCCCTGCCAGGTACGACTGCACCGCCTCTTCGACACGCCTGCCAAGGCGTTCTGCCTCATCCCGTCTCTCATGCCAGAGCTCCCAGATTCGATCAAGGATCTGGAGAAGCCCGGCACTTCCATAACGGGGCTCTTTCGGAATATATGTCCCGGCAAAGAATGGGCGCTTATCCGGAGTGAGGACAAGGGTGAGTGGCCAGCCACCGCCGCCAGTCATCAGCTGGCAGGAGATCATTGCTATCCGATCAATATCGGGACGCTCCTCACGATCCACCTTTACCGCAATAAACCTGCCTGAGAGTGCCTCTGCCACCTGCTGACTAGAGAACGACTCCCTGTTCATAACATGGCACCAGTGGCAGGTTGAATATCCTACTGAAAGAAAGACCGGAATATCCGCTTCCCGTGCCTTCTCAAATGCCTCATCAGAGAACGGGTGCCATTCAACAGGATTCTCTGCATGCTGACGGAGATAGGGACTCTTCTCATCTACAAGCCGGTTTGCCATACCGGATAAAGGATGCTCATATACTATGAAACCTCTCGCGGTGTCCAAGAGAAATCTGTATATAGCTCAATTGAGTATTATATTTCTATGGATAGACGTGTATTTACTTTTTATCTGGCATTTTTCCTCCTTTTGACTGGATGTACAGTTTTTGCAGGTTGTGTTGGCGAGGAGACGAATCAACAGGCTCAGCCTGGAACAGCCACCCCAACCCCAACACCGAGGGCAGAACCCCCAAATGATGGTGCTGTTTATTTCTCTGGAGCCGGAGATCAGAAAACTGTAATGCCCCTTTCATCCGGTGTACACCTCTTGACATTCGAAATTGAGAAGACGGATGGATCAGAGCCTGTTGCATCAAAAGTCTCTATTTCAAGCGAGAAAGATGACATTATGGTTGAAGGTAATTATACTGCTGAAGTTCGACCTGATGCTATCATTGACGGGAATTACCGCTGGACATATGCATTTATGCTTTCTGAGGATGCCAATACAACAGTTGAAGTCAGCCAGCTGGCTCCATGGACACTTCACTTCGGTGTCCCGAAGATGATCAATGGGATCCCGCCTCAGACATTTTCTGGTATCGGCAACACAGCAACCCCCTTCTTCATGATTCCTGCTGGAAATTATAGCTGTCAAATCAAGGGTGAGAATATGACCGTCATCAGTGTGGAACTGATGGATTATAATGGCACTATGCTTATGGATGGTGACTTAGTGGCACCGTTAGCATTCCATGGGCTACGAAATGACGACTTTGAACTCTATGTCGGGGATTATGCAACAACGGTTCCGGTTACAATCAAAGAAGGCGACAATTATCTCTTCAACATCGTCTGTGACGGCAGCTGGTCTGTTGAGTTCTCACCCGTAAAATAGATACGTCGCATGGAGAATGGGAAAGATCTCTTTTCTCTCCCAAACAATCGTTTTAATTGAAGTTATATGCCTCTTTTGGAATAAGTATCTCAAACTGCGCCCCTTCACCGGGAGTACCCGTCTCCCTCATGGTTATTCCGGTGATAGCGAGGATCTCACGGGAGAGGAAGAGTCCAAAACCGGTATTTTTACCAAATCCACGTTTAAATATGGTCTCTTTTAGATTCTCCTCGATCCCGGCCCCGTTATCTCGCCATATCAGATGAAGCCCATCATCGCTCCGGCGGCAGTCAATTGTCACGGCGGTAGCATGCTCTCCATGGCGAATGGTATTATCAAGAAGGTTTGAAAAAACCCTTTCAAGCATCGAATCTCCAAAGAGGGAGAGACTGGTGCAGTTATTCGTGATTGTTACCGGACCCTTTGATTTCGGAATGAGTGCGGTAAGTTCCTGCCATTCCGGCTCACTGACACCAAGGTTCTCATAGAGGCGGGTAAACTCGATATGGCGCTGTATTGTTCTGCCTGCTTCGCCTGCCCTGGCCAGGTATTTCTCCACCTCAGTATCATTACTGGTCTCTTCTGCAAAATCCAGATTGCCAAGTAGTACCATAACCTCATTGAGTATGTCATGCCTGGTGATACTGGAGAGGAGTTGGAGCTTTTTGTTCGCTATTCGAACGGCTTCCTCAGCAATTTTTCGCTCGGTGATATCGTGAAAAATGCCTCTGGTTCTTCTTTTTCCATTATAGACAAATGAATTCACATTTCCTTCGATTTGGATCGGACGCCGATCTTTTGTGAGAAATGCCGCCTGAACTCCGTTTACAGCTTTTCCTGAGAGCACCTCCTGAAATGTGCTCTGGCAATGATCCAAAGAATCAGGATGAATGATATCAAAGAGTGAAAGGTTCTCAATCTCCTTATCTGAATAACCCATCTTCTCTTTCCATGTCTTGTTAATAAAGATAAAATGACCCTCTTCATCCACACTCTGGATCATCACATTTGCATTATCGAAGAAGTCACGATAGCGTTCCTCACTCAATCGAAGCTCCATCTCGATTCGCTTCTGATTCGTAATATCCCTGCTCGATCCAACGATATGCGTAACTCTTCCATCCCGGATAACAGGTGTCAGGAGTGTCTCCCATGTCTTTTCACCTGCTGGAAGGTTGAGTGTCTCTTCATAGATGATCGGGCCGTTTGTTTCGAGACACCGCTGGTAGTTCGCTGATATAACCGATCCAGCCTGTTTACCCAGAAGCTCTTCCGGTGTCTTTTCGTGTAATGTCTCTGTGGTTAGTCCGGTTGCAGTCTCATGTGCGAGATTGTTGCGGATGAACCGGAACTCTCCATCATCAGTCACCCTTATCAGGAATATGCAATCCTGTGTTCCATTAAAGACCGTCTCGTATTCGGTGGAGAGTGCCCTGATCTCCTCTTCAGCACGTTTTCTTTCGGTTATATCAGTGAGTTGCTCAATGATGAAGATCACCTCAGAATCATCATCAAGAACCGGGTAGGATCTGCAATCCAGATATGCATCCAGCTCAGAAATGTATTTTTCCACTCGCTCAAGTTTCTTTGACCAAAGAGCCTTCTCTGTCGCACAGATATCACACTGTCGGGCGCGTCCGATTAACTCATAACAATGTCTGCCTTTCACCTCCTCAGGTCTCATATTAAGAAATGAGTATCCAGCCTGATTATAATAGACAATTTTGTGATCGGGTGTCTGAATGCCGATAATATCTGGTATGGCATCAAGCGTGGCCTGAAGGAGGCGTCTGTTTGTTTCAACATCCCTCTCCCTCCTTCTCTTCAATGCAGCATCTCTGATCCTGTTCTTTATAATGACAGCTATGCTGGCCGGATTCTCCGACTTCCGGATATAATCAACTGCCCCCTGATTATAAGCCTGAATGATCATATCGGTATCATTGTGGCTTGAAAGAATGATACATGGCGTTTTGTCTTCTTTCTGTTTCAAATGACGAAGTATTCCTGTTCCTTCGTTACCTGTCAGCTGATACTCTGATATAATAACATCAAAGTGAAATGTCTCAAGGAGCTCTTTTACTTCCTCATTACGTGCAGTTGCGACAATAATATCGCCATCTTCTTCTATTAATTTCCTGTATATCTGCCGCAAGGCATTATCATCTTCAATATAGAGAGCTGAAATGAGATTTGGATCGGCCGGCATATTCAGCATGAGGAGTTATTCTGTATTAATTCTTCTTCTATTATGTATTCCTCATCGAATACTTCATCATCCTCGCTAACCATTGAAACGGTATGCAGTTTATTGGCAGACAATTCATGGAGAAGACCCGGTATTTGCATCTGACACCCTCAGATCAGCAGATGGGTGAAACACCCCCTCCCCTCGAAAAACCATATCCTCATGATGGAATACGTATCCGGTTACAACCGGCAGATCAGGTCTTCCTTCCCGAACACAATCTTCTTGATCTTATCGAAAGCCGCCGTTCAATACGCACCTATTCCCAAAAAGCACTGACACAGAAGGAGCTTGCATACCTTCTCTGGTCAACCCAGGGGATTATGGATAGCAGGGCACCCTACTTTACTCTCCGGACCGTTCCATCAGCCGGTGGCCGTCACGCATGTGAGACCTACCTCCTGATCAACCGTGTGGAGGGACTTACACCCGGCCTGTACCGGTATCTTGCCTTCTCCCACGAACTGCTTGAGATCGATACCGTTTCTGGTATCACAGACAATGTAATGGCTGCCTGTCTTGGACAGCCGTTTGTCAGATCATCTGCTGTTACGTTCATCTGGTCATGTATCATCTATCGCATGAGCTGGCGGTATAGCGAACGGGCATACCGGCTTGTCCACCTCGATGCCGGCCATATCTGCCAGAATCTCTACCTTGCAGGAGAGGAGATCGGCTGCGGAACATGTGCAATAGGGGCATTTGATGATGAGGAAATGGCACGGATTATCGGGGCAGACGGGGTGGAGGAGTTTGTTATCTACCTGGCAACGGTCGGGAAGAAGAAAAAATAGTGGTAAGATGTGGCATCCGGAAAATCAGGAGTCTCCTTGTGTTTTCCACCTGTCAGAGATATGGAGAAGAGTTAACAAATTCTGATGGAAAAGGGATTATTAGACAAGAGTTAAACCCCAAGCTCTTCTCTCATCGCCCCATAATCCTCTGAAAGCCTCCTCGCAAGAATTGCAACATATTTCCCCTGCCAGCAGGCACCGGCACGCTCATTTTCTGAAGGCCAGCGCTCATTGGCCCCTCCTGCTATTGTTGATGCACCATATGGCGAACAGCCAGTGAGCTCATCGTTCCGTGTCTGGCCGGAAAAGCCATAGGGAAGTCCGGCAATCACCATGCCATGATGGAGGAGAGTGATGTGGGTTGAGAGGAGTGTTGACTCCTGCCCCCCGTGCTGGGTTCCCGAGCTGGTAAAGGCGCTTCCCACTTTGCCAAGAAGCACGTTTCTCTGCCAGAGGCCTCCAGTTGCATCAAGGAACTGTCGCATCTGGCCGCACATATTCCCAAACCGGGTAGGTGTGCCGAAGATGATTGCATCTGCATCAGTCAGATCTTCACGAGTGCAGAGAGGAATTTTTGAGAACTCTTCCAGAAAATCCGAGGCTCCCATTTTTTCAATCACCTCTTCAGGCAGGGTTTCTGGCACGCGGCGGAGAATAGGCTCTCCTCCTCCAAGGCGGACTCCTTCCGCAATAGCTTCTGCCATTCTGTGGACATGGCCAAATAGTGAATAATAGACGATCAGGACAGTTGTCATGTGAATCAGAAATCTATCTGGCTATCAGAGTAATGAATGCTTCTGGCGACAGATGATCAGATTTTGTCAGACTATACCTGGAAGATGTCCTGGAAAAAATCAGAAAAGATCACAATCAGAGAAGTGCTGCGAGGGGGATCCGAACCCCCGACCTCCAGATATCCCAGATGATGGCGCCTTCGATTGCTCAAAACCCTATGAGTCTGGCGCCCTAACCAGCTAGGCCACCGCAGCATCTGATGTTCGCACGGGTTGTGCATAATAAGAAGGTTGCCTGCTCGTAAATAGCTTACCATATGGCTTTTGTAGATCTGAAATCCGGAATTTTTTCAAAAAATGAAAGAAATCGAAAAAGAGTCGATAAGAATACTTTTTTAGTCTTATTTTCCCTTATTCATATGCTGGAGATAGACATTGATTGCGGCTGTAACCGCAGCCGTCTCCTTCCCCTGACGCAGGGAAGCGGCCAGTGTCTGCATGCGTGACTCTTCATCGCGATAATAGCTCTGGAGATTCCGCATAATCTGCTGATCAGTTAAGAAATGGGTGTGTGTATTGCCCTGTATAAACTGCCGGTTGTGCATCAGGGAATGGTGAAGTGGCAATGTTGTTTTGACACCCAGGATCACATATTCATAAATGGCTCTCCGCATCCGTTCAATTGCCTCAATCCTGGTAAGACCATAGGCACAGAGTTTTGAGATCATCGAATCATATTGCGGCGGGATCGCATACCCGACATGGATACCCGAATCCACCCTGATACCTGGCCCGCCGGGAGAGCGGTACCGGACGATCTTGCCCGGGTCTGCAGTAAAATCATTCAGGGGATCTTCTGCATTGATCCTGCATTCGATTGCATGACCACGAAGAGAAATCTCATCCTGTTCATATGCAAGCGGTTCACCGGATGCTATTGCAAGCTGCTGGCGGACAATATCGACACCTGTTACCATCTCGGAGATGGTATGCTCTACCTGAAGGCGGGTATTCATCTCCATAAAATAATATTCGCCCTCAAAATAGAGGAATTCCACAGTCCCGGCATTGGTATAGTTGCAGACTTTCGCAACCGTCAATGCCGAGTCGGTCATCTTCTCCCGAAGATCCTGCGTCATGATCGGGCATGGAGCCTCCTCAACGAGCTTCTGGTGTCGCCTCTGGATCGAACACTCGCGTTCATAGAGGTGTATCCCATGCCCGTCATAATCAGAGAGCACCTGGACCTCAATATGGCGGGGTTTATCAAGATATTTCTCGATAAAAATAGTAGGATCACCAAAAGCGGACTGCGCAATACGCATCCCTTTCTCGATCGCCTCGGCAATCCCTGAACTGTCCCAGACGATCTGCATCCCGATGCCCCCACCACCGGCGCTCGCTTTCACAATCACCGGATATCCAATCTCTTCGGCAAATGCGATGCCTGCCTCACTTGAAGTGACGCCCCCTTTTGTCCAGGGGAGAACAGGAACCCCGGCAGCACTCATCGCCTCTTTTGAGTCGAGTTTGGATCCCATCATATGAATTGTCTTTGAAGAGGGTCCAATGAATGTGAGATTCGACTGCTCCACTTGTTCGGCAAAGTGATAATTCTCTGCCAAAAAACCATATCCCGGATGAATCGCTTCTGCCTCACAGAGTGTTGCAATCTCGATAATTCGATTCTGGTTCAGATAACTTTTCGAGGGATGGGCCTCTCCTATGTGAAATGCCTCATCGGCATATTTCACATGGAGTGCATTTTTATCCGGAGTCGAATAAATCGCAACTGTTTCAATACCCAGTTCCCTGCAGGCACGCATGACGCGGATTGCTATCTCGCCCCGGTTTGCAATGAGCACCTTATCAAAGTAGGTCATTGGATCACCAGCAAAATATCCCCGTTCTGGACCACTGCACCGGCATCGACGAATATTTCTGCGACTTTTCCATCTACAGGGCTCTGGATTGGATTCTCCATCTTCATCGCTTCAAGAACGACCAGAGTATCCCCTTTCTTCACCTCCTGACCGAGGCTCACTTTGATATCGAGGACCATCCCCTGCATATTGCTCTTGATGCCGCCCGGGAGATCGCCACGGGGGATATGTGATTTTGTTGAGCTTCCAACCGGTGCCGACAATGCACTTCCTTCAACAGAGACGATACGGACAGAGAAGATCTCTCCATCAACTTCAACTTCCATTGCGTGAGGGAAATCAACAGGGTTTGTCCCCTCCTTTTTTGGGACAGGGATGACTTCAGCGGTCTTCTCTCCCTTGAGAAATGCCGGGGCAATGGCCGGATAGAGGATATATGTCAGCACATCCTCTTCTTTCCTGATGAGACCCATGCCGGCTGCTTCCTCCTTCATGCTCTCATATATTGGCCCCAGCAGATCCGCCGGACGTACCGTGATCATCTCCTCCCCATCGATGATCTGTTGCCGGATTGCATCAGGAATTATTGCGGGGGGACGACCATACAGTCCCCGTACATAGTCCTTTACTTCTTTTGTGACATTCAGGTAACGGCCACCCATCAGGACATTGAGTACTGCCTGTGTACCAACGATCTGGCTTGTCGGAGTGACAAGCGGCGGATAACCGAGATCCTCCCTCACATGTGGAATCTCATCGAAGACCGCCTGAAGTTTATCGATTGCATCCTGTTCCTTAAGCTGGGAGACGAGGTTTGAGATCATCCCCCCTGGCAGCTGATAGACAAGTACATCGCTGTCGATCCGCTCTGAGATAGGATCGACGAGTGCATTATATTTCTTCCTGACATCCATGCAGAGATTTCTGACATTCCGGAGTGCAAGCAGATCGATTCCTGTCTCACGAGGTGTGCCGATCACCGAGGCAATGACACTCTCGGTAGCAGGCTGTGATGTTCCGAATGCAAATGGCGACATCGCCGTATCCAGAATGTCAACCCCCGCCTCAATTGCCGCCTGGTAACTCATCGGAGCAATACCACTTGTGGAGTGGCTATGGAGATCAACCAGAACATCCACTCTTTTCTTTATCCCCTGGATAAGTTCACGGGTGGTCTCTGGCATGATCAGCCCTGCCATATCCTTGATACAGATCGAATCGCATCCAAGCGAATACAGCTCTTCAGCCATATCAATGAATGTGGGTATGGAATGCACCGGGCTCGTCGTATAGGAGATGGCCCCCTGCACATGTGCGCCGAGATCGGAGGCGGCCTTAATGGAGCTCTTCATATTCCGGATATCGTTCAATGCATCAAATATCCTGAAGATATCAACTCCATTTGAGTGGGCTGCCGTGACAAATCGTTCCACAACGTCATCAGGGTAATGCCTGTATCCGACAAGATTCTGGCCTCTCAGGAGCATCTGAATCGGAGTATCCGGCAGCACTTCCTTGAGTGAACGAAGACGCATCCATGGATCGTCATTTAAAAAGCGGATACAGCTATCAAATGTAGCACCGCCCCATGCCTCAACAGAAAAAAAACCGATCTTATTGATCTCCTTTGCTATCGGAATCATATCTTCTGTCTGAAGGCGGGTTGCGATGAGCGATTGATGTGCATCCCTCAGCGTGGTATCAGTGATGTATATTCTCGAATCTTTTGATTGCGTCATCTAAACACCTCGTGGGCTGAGGAATTGTAAAAATCGAGCCTCTCAAAAATTACACCTGATAGTATAAATAACTCACCAAAAAGACATAAAACTATAAAATAGCGGAATAACAGCAATTAAAGCAAGCAGGACATCTCTTTTTCCTTGTTGGAATAATGGTGTATATGTGCCGCCTCCAGTAAAGCCCCTGAGTGCAAGAAGCATGGCCGTCTCCTCTGATCGGCGTATGTGCATGAGCAGCAAAGAAATTGCCGCAGGAATAAAAGTTTTCAATCCAATATTTTGGCCTTTTATTGCATAAGCCCTTTGTATGTGCCTGATATCCATTCTTGCAAGATTAATGCCCTGCATTGCCATCTCAGCCGCAAGGCCGATATCAAAGCCCTTACGATCAGATCCTGCCCAGACGAAGATATCAAGCATCTCCCCACTCCGGTAGTCAGCATACACCCAGAATGAGATGAGTAGGATAACACCCATCCTGATACCATAGGATAACCCGCCACCGGTAAATAATTCAGTTACGATTGCAGGCAGCAGGATCAGCATCCCGAATGCGAATATAAGGTGCCTGTCTGGAAATCTGAAGCGTCCCCATGCAGCCGCCACCCACCAGAGAAGTGCAAGAATAGCTCCTCCAACAGAGAGAAATGCCCCCAGTGAAAGCATGGCCACGGAGAAGAGCCTGATGCGCCCGTCTCGAAAAACAGGCAATCCATCCTCTTCTTCTGCCTGTCTCTCACATACCCTTTCCGGGATTGATGGAACAGTATCTGCCACATAGAGAGAGCCGTTTTGCATATAGAGATGATATCCATGCTCCGGGAGGATCTCACGTTCATGAGTAAAGATGATGGTAATGCCGGATGATCGGCTATCAATCTTCATGCAGAGCCATTTTTTCATTTCTGTGTCAAGGGATGAGAACGGCTCATCAAGAATGAGGAGATCGGTATCTTTCGCAAAAATTAATGCGAGATTAAGCCTTTTTAACTCGCCTCGTGAGAGGTGAAGCGGGTCACGCTCCCACATTGTTTCGGGTAGTATGGATCTGTCAATTATATCCGGATCAACGCCCCAGGATCGGATCTCGTCCCAAACAGTTGCACCCGTGACATGATATTCCGGAAACTGCAGTGAGATGGCATCAGTTGTAATGCCTGCTCGAACAACTTTACCCATGTCCGGTGCAAGATATCCTGACAGGAGGAGAGAGAGTGTGCTCTTCCCCGATCCAATTGGTCCGGTGATCAGGTAGATGCCGGGTTCAAATTCATGTTTCACAGTGAGATTGAATGATCCCTGGCGATGCCTGAGTCCATCTGCGATAAGCTTCATTTTAGATCCCTTCCCAGGATATCTGCCCATTTTCAAGGATGACCACCTGATCTGAGTGGGATGCATTATCCCTGTACTGGCTGCTCTGAAGGACATGCCGGGGGGATACTGTTCGAATTGCCTCCTGAACTCTCCTGGCTGTCTCTCTATCAAGATGTGAATCTGCTTCATCGATAACAAGCAGGATGGGATCAGTTACAAGGGCGCAGGCGAGGCAGACAAGGATCTTCTCTCCCCCGGATAAAGAACGGGTTTTTCTATGAAGAAGATGGGTGATCTGAAGGACTTCTGCAATCTCCCCGGTGCGTTCCTCAATTTGATCGATTGGATTGTGGCGGAACCTCAGTGGTGCTGCGATCTCATTGAATACTTCGTCAAAGAGGATGTTCCTGTCGGGAAATTCTGAAACCCACCCGATATCAAGTGTTCGTGGGGATTTCTCATCTATCCTCACCAGGCCCTTATCCGGGAGAAGCACGCCTGCGCAAAGGGAGAGTAATGTCGTCTTTCCGGCCCCATTTCGTCCGAAAACTGATGTAATTCCTTCAGGAATTTCAAAATAAGGAATTGAGAGTATGCCATGGGAAAGGTTCTCAATTGTGATCATGGAATCCTTTTACCTATCATAAGTGCCGCAGTTGATTTTAGAATATCACCCGGGATAAAGGGAATTGCACCGATCATGATTGCGGCAAAAACAGGCATCCCTGTTGAAACAGAGAGCCACGCAATACCGATTGTATAAATGGCGATTGTAGCTGCTACAACTCCGGTAATACCAGAATATTTCCAGGATTTTTCAAAGAAGAAGCCTGCGATTATGGCTGCGGGAATAAAACCAATGATATAGCCCCCTGTGGGTCCAAGGAGAACTCCTATTCCGGCAGTTCCGTTATGAAACACAGGGAAGTTGCAGATCCCAAGGAGAAGATACAGGGCGGCAGGCAATACTGCATATCTCTTCATCACAATTGCAGCCAGCAGGAGAAAGAGTGTCTGGAGGGTGAAGGGGACTAGTGGGAGAAATGGAATTGTAATGGATATCCAGCCTCCTATTGCAATAAGTGCGGTGAATGCAGCGGTTTTTGTCAGAACTCTTGCATATTCGATATTGCCGTACATCATCAACCTGATTATGATATGCTGGTTGACGATAAAAAAGATGGTATTTTAAATGTTCTGGTGTTCAGAGAAGATAACAATCTCCAGCTATTACCCGCTCGATCTTGCCATTGTCTTTCCTGATAATCAGGGCGCCGTGTTCGTCAAGATCGATCGCTTCACCTTCAAAGGTTTTCTTTAATGTCCGTATCTCCACTCTGTGTTCAAGCGTACAGGAGAGGCTCTTCCATTCACGAATGAGGGCATCATATTCATTTCGTTCAACAAGAGCATAGCGACGTTCAAATTCAGTTAAGACTCGGGCAAGGAACTTAGCCCTGTCAACATCATATCCAAGCTCTTCTGAGATGGATGTAACTTCACGGTTTAAAGTCGGCATCAAATCTGAAACAGATACATTCACATCTATTCCGACACTGAGAAGGCAATAGTGGATGATATCCGCCTCAGCAGAAAGCTCCAGATGCATTCCCGCAACTTTCTTATCTCCGATGAATATGTCATTTGGCCATTTGATCAAAGCGCCGATATCATACTCTTTTCGGATAGCGCGTGCAACCGCCACAGAGGCTGCCATCATGATCATGTATGCACGTGCTATTGGAATTGATGGTTTCAGGACTATCGTTGTCCACACTCCCCCTGCCGGGGATGCCCATGAACGTCCGAGCCTGCCGATGCCGCCAGTCTGCTCCTCAGCGATGATGACAAGACCCTCTCCGACGTCATTCTCTATCTCACGCATCATCTGCTTGCCAAGCCAGATTGTAGAGGGGGTACTTATGGCATAATGAAGATCTGATCCGATTTTTTTTGTTTTCAGGTGGCGCTTTATTTCATATGGAAGGAGGCGTTTTGTCCTCTGTGCGACATGGTACCCTTCCTTTTGTGATGCCTCAATCTCATAGCCAAGATCACGAAGTTCCTGGATATGTTTCCAGACTGCGGATCTGCTGATGCCAAGCTCCTTGCTTATCTTTTCCCCGGAGAGCTTCTCACCGGTACGATCGAGAATCCTGAGAACATTAAACGCAGCGTTGGTCATTTCTATTACCTTTTTGAACTGATCTGTTCGGTCTCTATCGGGCATGGATCTGTTCCGCAAACCTGACGGAGAATAAATGACTGATGTTCCATTAATGTTGCAAGGTCGAAAATGCCAGTGATGTCAACGACCCCGATAGCACCGATTGCTTCCCCATCACTATCACGGAGAGGGGCTACCACAACCGGAACACCCTTATATGTGCCGGTCTCCGGCCGTCGCTTGATCAACCGATTTGTTGAAATCGCCTCCTCAAGCACCGGTCCCGTATAGACCCGATCAATAATTTTTCCCTCTTCAATACGGATTCCAGGTTTATCTGCTGATTTTCCTGTGACAGGGAGTCCTGAGACTATCGTGTGAATTGCCATTAAAACCGGCTCCAGATCATCTGCAGATGAATTACGGGCAATAGTATATTGATGCATCATTCAACACTAACAACCATACCTGCTCCAGCTAAAAGAAGTTTTCCTTTCTACAGGCACAGAAGCGGGTTAGAAATGTCCGGGACGGGTATTCATGGCATGTGGTAAGGATCACGCGGCCGGATCCTATCCTCTCTTCAATAATGACAGGGTGTCCTTCTCGCGTAACTGCCACCGGATATCCCTGATATCCGGTGAAATACCCGTCACATTCGAATGCATTGAGATCATAACCCTCCAGAAGAGAGGCGGATTCGGTCTCTCTTTGAATTGTTATGCTCCGGGAACCATATTCAAAATGATACCCGACTGGAAACGGCAGCCAGTCATAACAGTCGGGGATATCGCCTCCCCCGCCAAATACAAGGATCTCTCCGCCAGATTCAAGAAAACGCTTTATACGACTTTTTGTAGCCCTGAGAGCCGGCAGAACACGCGAATACTCCTTATTGGCAAATCCGGTCGGGATGATGAGCGAGCCAAATGATCCCCGATAGAAAGGGGCTGCAAGCAGCTGAGGTGTCACAAGCTCACAACAGCCGACACAGTCATCGATCAGCCGCTGAAACATAAGCTTATCCTCCCAGATGACAGCCGGGGACCCATTATTCATCCTTTGATCACCCCAAGCGGCATCAGAGTAGCAATGATCCTTGATAATCCTGCTTCATCAACAACGCGCACCACCTCTTCGCTTGGCTTATACATCGAGGGTGCTTCTTCGGCAATTGCATCACCTGATGGTGCCATAACGATAATGCCTTGTTTTTTGAGGTCAGCTGAAACCTCGCTTCCACGGAGTGCCTTCTTTGCGGCTTTTCTGCTGCCAACCCTGCCTGCTCCATGGCAGGTACTCCCAAACGTCTTCTGCATGGCGGTCTCAGTTCCCGCAAGCAGGAACGAAGCTGTTCCCATGCTTCCCGGGATAATCACCGGCTGGCCGGTATCCCTGTATTTCCCAGGCAACTCAGCCCGCCCCGGTCCAAAGGCTCGTGTTGCCCCTTTACGGTGGACGCATACGCGCTGGGTCTTCCCGGAAACAATGTGCTCTTCCCATTTGGCAATATTATGCGCGACATCATAAATGAGCGGCATCTCATTATAATCAATCCTGAAGAGAGATTCAAAGAGTGTCCGGAGATCATGGGTGATGATCTGCCGGTTTGCCCAGGCATAATTAGCTGCTGCAGCCATTGCTCCGAAATAATTCTGCCCTTCTGATGAGGTGAGCGGGGCGCAGGCGAGCTGGCGATCGGGAAGCCTGATCCCATACCGCTTCGATGCTTTTTCCATATTCCTGATGTGATCGGTACAGACCTGGTGCCCAAGACCGCGTGATCCACAGTGAATCATACAACAGATGGATCCCTCGGTAATACCAAATGCCTGAGCTGTCAGCGGATCATGGATTTTGGATACAACCTGAAGTTCAAGGAAATGGTTCCCCGATCCGAGGGTTCCGCACTGGGGTTCACCCCGTTTTCGAGCTTTCTCACTCACCAGATCGGGATCTGCATCTTTCATATGGCCATTCTCCTCACAGAGGAGGGCATCATCAGGGAGGCCGAGTCCCTCTTCGATCACATATGCCGATCCTCTGCCTAGTAGTTCATCAAGGGCAGAGCCACTGAACCTGAGCGAACCTTTTGATCCGACACCGGTGGGGATCTTCTTAAAGAGTTCTGTAATGATTGACGTTCTATCTGTGAGATCTCCGAGCGTCAGTGGTGTTGCGATAAGCCGTACGCCGCAGTTAATGTCAAAACCAACACCGCCGGGTGAGATGATACCTTCGTCCTCAGAGAACGCTGCAACGCCGCCGATAGGAAAGCCATATCCCCAATGGATATCCGGCATTCCAAATGAATGTCCGATGATCCCGGGTAATGTTGCGACATTTGCCAGCTGCCGGGCCGCCCCCTCTTCAAGTGCCTCTCCAAGAGTCTCAGAAAGAAAGAGACGCCCGGAGACACGCATATCCGGGACATATCCCAGAGGAACCTCCCATTCGTGAATGCCGGTAAGTGTTATTCCGCTCAGCATCAATGCTCACCTCATATATCAAAGATGATCTCAGAACAGATCATTGAATCCATCTCCCTGATAAAGAGGTCCGAGTATGATATCCCTTTGACTTCCCGTCCTCCTCCATGCCGCTCCGGATGAAATGTCTCACCTCGTATTGTGGCGTAGAGATCATTGCCGATGAAACAGACTGATGTTTCACAGACAACAAAGGATTCTACCTCAGAGATATAGAGGAGTTCTGAGAGAAAATCCCATAAGAGATCTTCAATATTATCTCCGGAAACTTTTAATTCTCTCTCCCTTTCTATCCTGCAATCTCCTGTGTACAGGATACTGAAGAGCGCAGACGAAGCTAGTGTGAAGAGCTCTTCATGGCTTTCTGCCCTGATGCGTATTCTGACATCAGCTGTATGCTCAAGCTCTTCAATACCCATCTGGTTGACCATAGCTGAAATATCTGGGAACCATCTGCATAGTGATCGTCTGGATCCATTTCACCTGATATCGTGAAACGTAGAGCATATAGTCTCCGATAGTGATCGGGATATCAGTGGATTTTGGATTTTTTATGGATGTTGGGAGGAGAATCGGACCTCCACATGATGTGCATACCCGGAAATCGCATCCCCGTTCTTGTATATACGCACGGACATCATCGTCCACGATGATCTCCGGTATATCATTTATCTCTCCAAACGGTCTCCTCATGTATCAGATTAATGGGAAGGGGTTGATTAAAATAGTTCTGTTAGAGCCAGAGCATTTTCAAAAAAAGGGCAATCAGGTTGACGCAACAACCCGGGTCATTACATCAAGATACTGTTCTTTAACTTCATAGATGCTGTTTGTTCCTTCGGCATTACGCCGAACATGAAGAATACCGATACGGGATGCAATGGTCCCGACCATTGATGCAACTGCTTTGATACTGATGCTAAACCTCTCATTCAATCGTGCATGGATTTCAGAGATGGTAAGTGAACGTATGCGTATGAACATTGAGAGTAGTTCTTTGCGAATGCCCGATTTGTCTCTTGAGAGGTACGCTTTTAAGCGTGCTTCGATCTCCTTTTTAATCTCCCCCGCTGAGAGCATACAGTGTATACTTCTTTGTTAATATATATAAGTTTCGCTTTTATTCTTTTAAAAAATTGACTATTAAGCAAAAAGGGTCGATTGAAATCTCTCTTATATCGATGAGTAATGATGTATCATTATTGTATTAATAAATATGCTTGTAATATTTATGCGTACAAAAATGACAATTTTTTGTTCACTTTGTATTATTTTTCATGGAATCATATGTAGTTTGTATTCTCCAATAATATTTGTCAGTGTATCTCCTCTCCCCGAAAAACGAAAAATTCGATCACAAAGAATAAATCTAAGATTCTGCATTCATCCAGGTGGTGTAAGCATTGACAGATTATCGCTGTACAATCTGTGGAGAGAAAGCAGTTGGTTGTCAGGTATATGGCTGCTCTGGATCATATGTCTGCCTTCTGCATGCGGATGCACATCTCCTGAACTTAAAGCCAGGAGAAAGGAAGGAATGGGGAGCCTGTTATTTCCTCAGGTTTTTGGAATCTGACACTGATGAATGAGGTTTATCTCACAAATCAGTTTACAAGTCTCCGCTTCATCAGATTGAGCCCGATGATAAAGAAGAGCAGGGCGACAAGAAACACCCAGAAGATATTGTAAATGAGCATCGGGGAGAACTCTGACATCGTAATCGCCCTGTTGACATTGACGACATTTGCAAGTGGCAGAAAGCCAAAAGCAAAGTACTGGAGTGTCTGCGGCAGGATGCCAATAGGAAAAAATGTGCCTGAGAAGAGGAACATCGGGGTGATGAAGAGGAATGCCGGATAGTTGAGGGCGTCAATACCCGGGGTAACTGCCGTGAAACAGATTCCAATAGCCGAAAACAGGAGTCCGGCAGGGAGTGCAAACGGTATCAGCAAAAGGGATGTCGGCATATCGATCACTCCGAAGAGGAAGAGAACCGGGATCATAAAAGCCGCATAAATCGTCCCGCGTGTCGCCCCCCAGAGAATCTCCCCGGTTATCACATCTTCTATCGAGAGAGGCGTTGCGATCATCGCATCAAATGTCTTCTGATAGTACATCCGGACATAACTCGAATAGGTGCATTCAAAGAATGAAGAGTACATCACCGATATTGAGACAAGAGCAGGTGCAATGAAGACAGGGTATGGGATACCATCCACATCCTGGATCAGGGCACCGACACCATATCCAAGGGCAAGGAGATAGAGTACCGGCTCAACGAATGGCGGGATAAAATTCACCTTATATGTTTTAATAAATGCATCGAGGTTTCGCCGCCATACAGCCAGCGAACCTCTTGAAATCTCAGTTAAACCTCCGTACGCCATAGCTCACTCCCTTAATGTCCTCCCGGTAAGTTTCAGGAATACATCCTCCAGGGTTGCACGCCTGACAGTAATCCGATCAGAACAGCCTGCCTGCATCAGTATATGTGCAATGGATCTGGAATCCTCTGCCTGGACCTGAATAGTGTCCCCGAATATATCATATCCGATATCCTGAGACTGGAGGCACGAGATCACCTCCTGACTTGAGAAAGCCTCAACGATCTCCTCCCCGGCATATTCCCTGATGAGCGCCGCCGGGCTTCCTTCTACCAGTATTTTCCCGGAATCCATGATAACAAGGCGGTCACAGAGCCGCTCAGCCTCATCAAGGTAGTGTGTGGTCATCACAAGAGTACATCCAAGAGATTTAAGATGACGGAGTTTCTCCCAGATAAGGTGGCGTGCCTGGGGATCCAGGCCGATTGTAGGTTCATCCAGGATCAGGAGTTCGGGGTCATTTATCAGCGCACGTGCAATGATCAGCCGCCGCTTCATACCGCCTGAGAGTGTCTCTATCGGCGCATCCATTTTATCTGAGAGCTGCATGAATTCAAGGAGCCCGATAGCCCGCTCTTCTGCCTGCTCGCGCGGGATACCGAAATATCGTGCATAGATGGTGAGGTTTTGGAAAACAGAGAAGTCGGGATCTGGATTATTCTCCTGCGGAACCACTCCAAGCCGCTGCTTGATCATCCGGGAGTGCGTATCAGGATCCATCCCAAATACCAAAAGATCTCCACGGGTTCGTTTTGATACGCAGTGGATCATCTTCATGGCAGTTGTCTTTCCGGCACCGTTTGGACCGAGAAAACAAAAAATTTCACCTTTCTGAACAGAAAAGCTGATGCCGTCTACTGCTGCAAGAGTACCAAAATATTTTTCAAGGTGATGTGCAGCGATTATCTCCATAGGCGCTCTGCCTCTTGTGCAAACCTCTTGTTTGATCACTTATGACAATTCTGATCCTCTCATATGCCAGAACGTTCAAACAATCTGATAGATACCGTTTGAGGGATACGAACCCGACACTACAGGAGAGCATATGAGCTGGCAGGATATTGCTATTACGATCATCACCTTCCTTCTTGCAGTCATGCTTCTCCCCCAGCTTCAGGATGTCCTTAGCCGGGGGGCGGTGGTGAACTTCTTTACTGCGAGTTTTACAAGTCTTCTTGCATATATTCTCAGCTTTATCTTTGCTTCCCTTGGACTCTGGATATCGGTGATTGGCCAGACCACTGTTGCATCGATATGGTTCCTCCTTGCGTATTTCTCAGTCAGAAATGTACGGAATGATCAGTATCCTGATAAATCGCTCTTCTTTGTGGCAAAGGATTTTCTCTCGGTCTGGATGATGGGAACTGCCTTTGCTATCTCTGGCTTTGTACGAAAATTCATCCGATAAGGTGGTTTCACCCGGTTCGCCCTCGCGCAAGCGAGATCACAACCCCGATTATGCAGAGCACTGCATAGATGATGAATGCCGATCTCTGGGCAAGAATAAAACCCGGTGCCTGTTCAGTTCCAATCGTAACAGCACCAATGAAGACGGTGAAGAGAAAGAGGGAAATTCCCATTGACATGACCATTCCAAACTGCCGCATTGTCGCAATCGTGCCAGAAGCAACCCCATATTCTGTCTTTTGAACAGATCCCATTACCGCATTGGTATTTGGGGATGAGAAGAGGGCAAACCCAAAGCCAAGGAAGAGGAGAGCCAGTATGATGATCGGAACCATTGTATCTGCTGAGACTCCTGCGAGAATAAAGAGGCCGATTGCATTCAGTCCCATCCCGGCTGATGCGATGATTCGCGGCTCTATCCGATCAGAGAGCCTTCCTGCCCATGGAGAAAAGAGCACCTGCATCAGCGGCTGGCTTACAAGAACCAGTCCGGCAGATTGTGGATCAAGTCCCTTGATGATCTGGAGATAAAGGCTGAGCAGGTATCCGATTGCAAATGTGGCACTATAGTTGATCAGGGCTGCGATATTTGAGAAAGTAAATACACGGTTATTTTTGAAGATACGGATATCGAAGATTGGATTTTGTATCCGCATCTCATGTGAAAGGAAGATTGGGAGGAGGAGGAAGAAGAGGATGATCGATACCATCCCTTCCAATGAGGTGATCGAGGTGATCCCAAATATCCCACAAAATACCACTCCTGCATAGAGAAGGGCCCCCGCAAGATCGAATGGAGGTGCATCGTCATCTGCCCAGTCCACAGTTATCCAGCGTGTGACAGCGAAGATGATGAAGATACATAATGGCACGAGAATGAAGAAGAGGCTCCTCCACCCGAGATAATGCGTAAGTACTCCCCCAATGACCGGACCAAGCGAGAGGCCGGCATAGACGCCGGTTACATTGATCCCAAGTGCCCTGCCACGTTGCTCTTTTGGAAAGACTGAGGAGACGATCGCAACCGATGTTCCGAAGATGCAGGCGCTTCCAATACCCTGCATTCCACGGAGCGCTATTAAAAATGGAAATGAAGGGGAGAACGGGATGAGAAATGATGTAATTCCGGTGATTGTGATTCCGATAAGAAAGATCTTTTTCCTCCCATAAATATCGCTCAGCTTTCCAACAGGGATCAGGAACATAGCCGAACACAATAAAAATATCGTAGGAATCCAGCCGATCTGGATTGCATCAGCTGAGAATTCTGTTGCAATCTGCGGGAGGGCGAGATTGACCATTGAGCCGATAAATGGTGTCAGAAATGATCCCAGTGTCGAAATAATAAGGATTAAGCGCAGCCATGAACGATTGTCTAATGAGTCTTCCAAAATAAATCAATAAAGGTGTATGAATTCGGAAACGATTAATCCATGGTATCCTGTCCACCCACATCTTTTTATAGTGTTCACGACAACACTAGTATAATGCGTGGTGGATGTTTTTTCGCCGGTGAATGCTTTTATCTCCGGTAGCGTAGCATCTTCCGTTTTCGCAGACATTCTTCTGAAGTCTTCCTCCAAAGCGGAGGCTTTCTTTGGTTTTTATCGTTTTTTTAGCTACGCCTGAGGACACCAACGTTTAATCTGGTGTCAGAAGGCAGTATGTGTGTTGTGGTTATACTATGCATGGAAAAGATATTCGCATGGAACGGATCATGGATCGAAAGTCAGGGAAGATGATCATCGTCCCGCTCGACCATGGGGTATCGCAGGGTCCTATTACGGGCTTAATAGACCTCTGTGGAACTGTTGATGCAGTTGCAGAAGGCGGGGCAACCGCAGTCCTTGGCCATGTCGGCCTCGCACTACACGGGCACCGTCGATCAGGAGAGGACATCGGGTTGATCCTGCACCTCTCCGCCAGCACCTCGCTTGGACCTGATCCAAACAACAAGGTGATCGTGAATACTGTCACCCAGGCACTGAAGATGGGAGCAGATGCGGTCTCGGTGCATGTAAATATTGGTGCCGACTCTGAGGCATCGATGCTTGCAGATCTGGGGAGAATATCGATAGAATGTATGGAATGGGGAATGCCCCTACTCGCAATGATGTACCCGAGGGGGAGGAAGATATCTGAAGAAAACGGATGCGAATACGTAAAGCTTGCCGCACGTGTGGCATCAGAGCTTGGTGCTGATATTGTGAAGACGGTGTACACTGGAGATCCGGATTCATTCCGCGAGGTAACAGAGGGGTGCAGCGTACCGGTTGTTGTTGCCGGGGGCTCTAAGATGAATGATCTGGAGATGCTGAAGGTGATCGAAGGGTCTATGATTGGAGGTGCAGCTGGGATCTCGATCGGAAGAAATGTATTCCAGCATAAAAATCCAAGAGCCTTCCTGCATGCGGCACGGGCGGTGTTGATGGAGAAGAGAACTGCACAAGAGGCTCTGGAGATAGTAAGGGGGAGCTGAATATGATCGGAAAAGAGATACGTCTTGAAAGAATTATGGATCGAAACACCGGACGGGCGGTTATTATCCCGATGGATCATGGATTTACCCTCGGACAGATAGAAGGATTGCTTGATATGCAGAAGGTGGTCGATGAGGTGAGTGCCGGGGGAGCAAATGCCATTATACTGCATAAAGGGATGGTCAAAGGAGGACACAGGAGGCATGGCCGAGATATTGGCCTGATAGTGCATCTTTCAGCAAGTACTTCCATGAATCCTGATCCAAATGACAAGGTCCTGATATGTACTGTTGAAGAGGCCATCACTCTTGGCGCTGACGGGGTATCAATCCACATCAATCTTGGTGCCCCCCAGGAATCCCGGATGATCGAGGCAGCCGGCATGGTTTCCAGAGAATGTAGCCGGTGGGGTATTCCACTGTTGATCATGATCTACCCGCGTGGAGAAGGGATTGATCCAAATGATCCCCGTGCAGTAGCCCATTGTGTCAGGGTGGCAGAAGAGCTTGGTGCTGATCTCATTAAGACGAATTACCCAAAAGATAAAGACGCGTTTGCACAGATCGTCGCAGCCTGCTCGGTTCCCGTGCTTGTTGCCGGTGGTGAGAAAGGAGGGGATATCGACTCGCTGATGATGATCGATGATGCAATCGGCGCAGGTGGTGCCGGGGTCTGCATGGGTAGGAATGCATTCCAGAGAGAGAATACCACCTCCTTTGTTGGTTCAATCTGCCGGGTTGTGCATGATCGTGAAAACCCGGGCAAGGTTCTTGGGAGGCTCTCATGAAAGAGTTCTGGGTCGATATCCGTCCCTGGAACAAAGAAGCTGCACTTGCTGCAATTGAGGGAGGGGCAACGGCGCTTCTCCTCAATAGCAGGGAAGAGGCCTCGAATCTCGCAAGAATATCCATCATATCCTCTGATGGCGATCTAATTGAAGGAAAGGATTTTCACAGAATTGAGATCAGAGACAAGGCAACTGAAGAGCGGGCGGCCGAATATGCAAAAACGGCCCGTGTCGTTGTCAGCACAACCGACTGGACCGTAATCCCTCTTGAAAATCTTGTAGCTGTATCAGATCGGATCATCGCAGAAGTCACTGATGCAGGGGAGGCAGCACTGGCTCTGGGCATCCTCGAGAAGGGTGTTGGCGGGATCCTTCTCGCATCACAGGATCCACAGCAAATTCGCGCGGTAGCTACACTTCTTGAAGGTGATGGTGGTACCATCCCCCTTATTCCCCTGACAATTACCAGGATTGTGCCGGTTGGTGTAGGGGATAGGGTCTGTATAGATACCTGCTCCCTCTTTGATGAAGGAGAAGGGATGCTGGTTGGGAATACCTCTTCCGCCCTCCTCCTCGTTGCTGCTGAGACCCTTGAGAATCCCTATGTCTCTCCCCGTCCATTCAGGGTGAATGCAGGAGCAGTACACATGTACATCCTCTCGCCTGATGGGAAGACCCGCTACCTCTCTGAGATTGGATCCGGGCAGACCGGATGCGCAGTCACAGGCGCCGGGCAGATCCGGACGGTCTCTGTCGGGCGCGTGAAGATCGAGCGCCGCCCACTCATTCTTGTGGAGGCAGAGTATGAGGGGCGGGTCGCAAGTGCTGTCATCCAGAATGCAGAGACGGTCAGGCTTGTCGGAGAAGATGGTGTTGCAAGAAGCATTGTTGAACTCAAAGAGGGGGATTTGGTGCTTGGGCATCTGATGACCGGAGGACGGCATTTTGGAGTTGCCATCGATGAGACCATCCTTGAGAGATGAGGGGCGCACCGTTGGAATAATCGGCGGAACCGGCCGGATGGGGTCTCTCTTCAGAAGGATCTTTGAGGTGTTTGGCTGCTCTGTGGAGGTGATCGGCAGAGCTCCCGCTTCTGAGTATCAGGAGCTAGCCAGAAGATGCGGAGTTGTGCTGATCACCGTTCCCATTTCCGTAACAGAGGAGGTGATCAGATCTTTAGCACCGGTCCTTGAGAATGACCAGCTTATTGCTGATCTCACCTCCATCAAGCAGAGGCCGGTTGCAGCTATGCTTGAATCAGCTGCCCAGGTGATCGGCCTGCATCCGCTCTTTGGCCCGAATATGGCAACAATACAACATCAGAAGCTGATTATGACCCCTGCGAGGGCGGATCCAGAGACACAAATCTGGCTACAAGGGATATTTGAAGAGGCAGGCATGCAGGTTCACCTGACAACCCCCAAAGAGCATGACAGGGCAATGGCAGTCACACAGGGGGTTATTCATCTCCAGAGCATTGCCCTGGCTCAGACGCTCAGGAGCATGAATTGCACACCAGAGGAACTCCTCCCTTTTGCCACTCCAAATGCCCATGCAACATTTGCATTCATGGCAAGGACACTCTCACAGGACAGCAGCCTGTATGGAGGAATTCTGCTTGATAATCCTTCAGTTAAAGAAGCGATATCTGCCTATTTTGCAGCTGTTGAGGAGATGCAGAATATGATAATCCGGCATGATCCAATAGAATTCAGGCAGGTTTTTGAGAAGAATGCTGCCTTCTTATCCTCATTTACTGGAGATGCTATTCCACTCACCGACCACCTCCTCGATCAGGTGGTGAACGAATGGTGATCGCAGTCCTTGGACCTGCCGGAACCTTTAGCCATGAGGTAGCTGTTGCACTGACCGGAGCCGAGCCGCTCCTTCTTCCGACCATATCGGCGGTCTTTGTGCTTGCTGAGAAAGGAGAGGCAATTGGCATTGTGCCGATAGAGAATAGTGAGGCAGGTGGTGTCGGCCCGACCCTTGATGGGCTCTGCCGATATGACGTGAAGATCACCGGGGAATGTTACCTCCCGGTACACCATACCCTTGCCTCATTTGTTTCAATAGAAGAGGTGACAGAGATATATGCGCATCCCCAGACACATGAGCAATGCAGTGAGGCATTCGATCGCCTGGATCTGCCGGTGATCCATACAAGCAGTAATGCAGCCAGTGCGCTTAAGGCACAAGAGAACAGGCAGGCTGCTGCTGCCATCTCTGAGGCTGCGGCAGCATATTACCGGATTCCAATTATCCTCCGCAACCTCGAGAACAGCACTACAAATACCACCCGTTTCATCAGGATCGAGAAGAATGGATATTCGGGAGAGGATGCCGTAAAATGCAGTGTATTGATAGATCCCATGAAGGATGTTCCGGGTCTTCTCCATGCATTGCTGAGCCCTTTTGCTGAACGAAAGATCAACCTCTCCCGGATCGAATCAAGACCTTCAGGAAGGGGGATAGGCAGCTACCGGTTCTTCCTTGACTTTGAGGCAGGGGCATTGGCAGAGGATGCTATCAATGAATTAAAGAAGACCGTTCCCATCCGGGAATTTGGTTGTTATCCGAAGCTTCTGGTGCAGATATGATCGTAAAACTCAGGAAGATGAATACACCGGTTGAGATACAGGTGAGGGCTCCGCCATCGAAGAGCTATACACACCGGGCATTCATAGCTGCCGCTCTGGCAGAAGGTGATTCAAACATCATTGAACCACTGATTGCAGAAGACACCCTCCTCACCCTCAATGCCCTCAAACAGCTGGGTGTTACAATTGAGGAGAGCGAAAATGGAATCATCATTCACGGGACCGGAGGCGCTCTCCATCCGGGAGAAAAGATCAAAATTGATCTGAAGAATTCAGGGACGAGCATGCGGCTCCTCGCCTCGGTTGCATTGCTTGCGGATCGGCCTGTGATCCTAACAGGAAGCGAAAGGATGTGTGAGCGTCCTATTGGAGATCTCGTCTCTGCATTGAATGCAATCGGGGGGCAGGTCAGGTATCTTGGCAGAACCGGCTATCCTCCGATTGAAGTATCGGGGCGGATTCTTGGTGGGAACGTTCTGATATCTCCTGAGATAAGCAGCCAGTTCATCACCTCGCTATTAATGGCAGCACCATATGCTGAGGAGGATCTCCACATCTCGCTCCGGGGTAGGTCTGTATCTGCCAGCTACCTCGATATTACCCTCGACCTTATGGCTTCATTTGGCATATCTGTCAACGTCGATGCAGTGAAAACGTTCCAGGTTGGATGCGGGAAGCCATTTGCAGGAAGAAGCTATGAGGTTGAAGGCGACTACTCGTCTGCGTCCTACTTCTTTGCGATCGCAGCGGTCTGCGGGGGGGAGGCTGCGGTAACAAACCTGAAACCAACATCTCCTCAGGGAGACCGGCAGTTCCTCTCTCTCCTGAGGGATATGGGATGCACGATCTCCTCTCTTGAGGACGGATACCACCTCATCCGGGATAGCCCGCTCACCGGGATCACCTGTGACATGTCCGGGATGCCAGACACCGTCCAGACATTAGCAGCAGTGGCACCGTTTGCCAGCGGCACGACGATGATCCGGGGGATTTCACATCTCAGGCATAAGGAGAGTGACAGGATAGCGGCAATCGAACAGGTATTGTCTGGTTTTGGGGCCGGTGTAGCTACAACCGGGGATTCTATGACAATCACTCCCGGGGAACTTCACGGAGGGATAATCGATCCGGCAAATGATCACCGGACTGCGATGAGCGGAGCAATCCTTGGCCTTGGTATTGGGGACATAACAATCCTGGATGCAGAATGTGTCAGTAAATCATATCCAAAATTCTGGGATGTCCTGAAAGGTGCGGACCTATGGAACGGTATGTCTTAATCGGGCTTCGGGGATCTGGAAAATCTGCTATCGGGAGGAAAATGGCAGAAAAACTCCAAATTCCTCTGTATGATACGGACAGATTAATTGAGGAGAGGGGAGGGCGGAGCATCCCGGAGATCTTCTCATATTCTGGAGAAGTTATATTCCGGCAGATGGAGCGGGAAGTGATCTCATCGCTTCCGGATGGGCCTGCTGTTATCGCCACTGGTGGCGGTGCGGTGATGGATCCGGAGAATACTCGCAGGCTCCGAAGGCGATCACACATCATCCTCCTGACAGCAGATGAAGAAATCCTTCACTCCCGGATACAGGGGAGCAGCCGTCCGGCACTCACCCATCTGTCGGATCTGGATGAGATTCGCCATCTTGCCGGGGTGCGGATGCCGGTATTTCGCGGTCTGGCCGATCTCTGCATTGACACCGGCTCGCTCAGGACTGATGAAGCCGCAGCCAGGATCATCCATCTGAATGGGATGCGAAGACGGAATCCGGAACTCTTTGCTGAAACCCTGGCAGCAATCAACCAGGATACCCAGGATAATCTCATCAAATGCCCGCTTATCTTTGGGATCACAGGAAACCCTGTCTCCCATAGCCGGAGCCCCCACCTCTACAATTCATTATTCCCCGAGTATGCAATACCCGGAAAATATCTCTTTCTCCCGGCGAATTCGGCAGAGGATGCAATCCGGATAATGCGTGGCCTTGGAGCGAAAGGGCTATCTGTCACGATTCCATTCAAAGAGATGATGATCTCCTGTATCGATGAGCCGGATGCGGATGCTCATGCTATTGGCGCCGTCAATACTGTTTTATCCTGTAACGGGCGGCTCTATGGACACAATACTGACTGGATCGGCATCTGTTCCCCCATACGTGATCTTCGTGGAGGGAATGCCCTGGTGGTGGGTGCAGGGGGAGCAGCCGCAGCCGCAGTCTATGCCCTTCAATCGCTTGAGATGGATGTTACCATCTCAAACAGAACAGAAAAGCGTGGTGAGGTGCTTGCAGAGCGGTTTGGATGCAGGAGTGCACCGCTCTCCTCTTCGATAAACGCCGATCTAATCGTCAATGCGACCCCTGTCGGGATGAAGGAGCGTGACCACTCTCCGGTTCCATCCGGATTATTGAAACCCGGTGTCACAGTCTTTGATCTTGTCTACACTCCCCCGATGACCCCGCTTCTCAGGGAGGCTGAAGCGGCGGGGTGCCGTATTATATCGGGGACAGAGATGTTCATCCATCAGGCACGCGCCCAGTTTATACTATTCACGGGAATCGATCCCGGAATTGAACGGATCCGCGAGGTGCTCTCATGAATACCTTCGGCCGCCTCTTCTCCTGCACCACATTCGGCGAGAGCCATGGCCCTGCACTCGGAGTGGTCGTGGATGGCTGCCCTCCGGGCATACCGCTCACAGAAGATCTGATTCAGCCATACATGGAACGGCGGCGGCCGGGCCGGGATTCGACCATGTCGCCACGGGCAGAACCGGATCATGTGGAGATCCTCTCCGGAGTATTTGAAGGCAGAACCACCGGGATGCCGATAGCGATACTGATTCCATCAGTTGCACAGAGAAGCGGTGATTACGACTCTCTCAGATCGGTATTCCGTCCGGGACATGCGGATTACACGTACCATCTGAAGTACGGGCACCGCGATCACCGGGGTGGCGGGCGGAGCTCAGGGCGGGAGACGGCGGCACGTGTGGCTGCGGGTGCAGTTGCATTCCAGTGCCTTTTCAATCAGGGGATCTCGATCCGATCCCGCATACTGGAGATTCATGGAAATTCCAATCCCGATCAGTTCGAAGAGGAGATCCTTGTGGCAAAGGAGCGCGGCGATTCAGTCGGCGGCATCATCGAGCTTTTTGCTGAGGGTTGCCCTACAGGGCTTGGGGATCCGGTCTTTGGAAAACTGGATGCTGCCATTGCAGGTGCGATGATGGGGATCGGATCGATCAAGGGAGTTGAGATCGGGGAAGGGTTTGCTGCTGCACGGATGTCTGGGAGTGAGCACAATGATCCCATGCAAAAGAGCGGCTTTGCCACAAACCATGCCGGAGGTATCCTTGGTGGCATCAGCAATGGCGACCCAATAGTTATCAGGTGTGCTGTCAAGCCGACACCCTCGATCTCGCTTCCGCAACAGACGATCAATTCGGAGGGTGAGGAGGTCGAGATATCAATAAGGGGGCGTCATGACCCCTGTATTGTGCCAAGGGTCCTTGTCGTTGCCGAATGCATGCTTGCACTCGTGCTTATAGATGCAGTTCTGATGCAGAAGAGGTTCACTGGCTTTTGAGCAGGAGCCTGATAATCTCTCTCATCTCCCTGATATGGTACTGCCCCAAAGCAGTCGCATTCCCGGCATGGCAATAGGCATATCCTGATCCCATAACAAGGAGCAGGGGCCTGAGCCATGCATACCCGGAGCCCATAATCGATACGCAGATCGGTTTTTCCGCTTCAATGGTATATCCAAGGAGTGTAACTGCATCTTCGTTCTTTTTTGGGGAGACGACGATCTTTGGTATCTCACCATATGTTCGGAGCTCTTGTTCGCAGAGAGAGAATTGATCGGAATCTGGCATCTCTTCAGTATGATATGAGGCGATGATCGTCTTCTTCAGTGACCGTACCCAGTCTGCATGAAGAGAGAACCGCCGCTCGATATCCACCATATCTGCATAGGGAAGGAGGAGTTCAATGCGGCGTTTCCATTCATCTGCATCTCCGGCAAAGCGGCCACCTTCATCAGTACTCCTGATTGTAAGGAGCAGCAGCCCATTCCATCCGGATCTGATTGCCTGAAGGTCTGCTGGCGTGCAGGCCTCCATCAGGTCAAGCCGCAGCTCAATCGCCCAGGGATCTTCTGCTGCTGCGACATCAAATTGAGAGAGGTCATTGATTGATATGATATACTTCATCTGAAACCACCGCCAGGAAAGGGGCCTGTTGTGATTCCACCCCATGAAATTAAGCGGATATCATCTTTGAGCTGATCGATGGTGCCTCCTGAAAGAGCTGAGATATACGCCTGGCATATAGCCGCGGCATATTCTTCAGTTCTGGAGCGGAGTTCAATTCCGAGGATTGCAATTCCGGCATCAAGGATCAGATCCAGATGATCGATGAGGCAGGTCTCAACGGCATTTCCTATAATTGTTCTGCACCCGCCATCCACCCTGATCGGAAATGATCGCCCTGTCTGATCCATGATAGCTGCAAGATGCGATCCGGTACCTGACGGACAGGGGTATCTACCATATGCAATACAGTGTTCGGTGATCATCGCCGGGACCGATCCCTGCACAAAGAATTCAACCACTTCATCATCCCCGATACAGAGGCTTTGAAGTTCTGCAAGTGAAATCTCTCTTGAGAGGGCAACTGAGTTGTGTGATGGTTTGAGTGCTTCCAGCGCAGAGTGATTGGTGATATTCAGTGCTGAAGATCCGGCAATTGCCATCTCCGGAACACGTGCCCGCACTGCCTCAGAGATACCCACACCACCGACCATCACTCCATTGATTCCGGCAGCATACAGATCCCCAAGAAGTGGCAGGGCTGCATCAAGGAATTCCCTTCGTGTGATATCGGGAAACTTCCAGTAACAGGCTGCATCATGATGATGGCAGAGTTCCTTCACTACACTGAGTTCATCCAGGATTGCCGCCTGCCATTCCGGGATCTCTAATTTCTCCCTCCGTCCACATGAGGCAAGCGCAGCCCGGGGCTCAAAATAGATCCTTTTACATCCGCCTGCAAGTGCACCCCTCACCTGATCGATTGAGTCGGCATAGGTGGCGATCACCGGGGGATCGGATCGCCTGACAGCGGGGGTTCTTCTCTCTTGTCTAAAGAGCCCGAGTTGCTTCCTTGATTCTTCCACTTCCCCGGGAGCGGGCTCAGCAGATTGGATCAGGGCGTTTTCTGCTTCGGAAAGAAGCTCTCTCCTGAGTGCGGTTATCTCCTGTATGGGAAGGAAGAGCCCACCATCATAGTGCAGCTCTTCGATAACAGCCTCAAAGTGTGTCTCACCTGTGCGGGTTAAGAGATTTGAGATTGTTTCCGCAGTCAGCGGCCGTGTCCTCGCCTCTGCCATCGGGGAGGCAGACCGTGCGGTGACTATAAGATCCTCTCCCTTCATCCCCCTGAGATGTCCAGACACAGAGAGATACCCCTCATCCATTCCAATGAAAAGCGATATCCTGACCTTCCTGCCGCTTCCTCGTCCAAAACCTGCGATAATTGCTGCGGCTGCCTGCTCCACAGAGGCACGCCTGTTGATCGCAACCTCCATCCCCCTCTTCACGGGAACAGGGACCCTCACCCGCATCCGTCCGCTTTCAATTCGAAGATTGGTCCGGATCTCACAGCCGATATCTTCCTCTCCTTCTTTTGAGAAGACGATCCCATCCCCTCTCTCCGGGTATGGCGCTATGAGATCCCCGATGACTGCCTCCCCGCGCTCACGATCATACCACTGGACGGCTCCAAATCTGACACCCCGGTTATCAGGGCGATCCAGAGAGACAAATCCTGATCCAATTGCGCCAAAGAGATGTCCCTCAGTAAAGCCGCGATTAAATGCAAACTGTGCTGAGAGGAGTTCCACCGGATCGGGTGAGAATATCCCGGATTGAATCTGATCAAGTGCCTTCCGGTAGATCGAGGTGACGGTTGCCACATATTCAGGGGATTTCATCCTCCCTTCAATCTTGAGTGCCGCAAAATCCATCATCTCAGGTAACCGGGGATATGTAGCGAGATCCTGGGGTGAGAGGAGGTATGCCCAATCTCTCTCCTCTCTATCCGGAATTATTCTCTCAAATCGATCTACTGATCCGATGATCGGCATGTACTTCCGGCGGCATGGCTGGGCACAGGTACCCCGATTTCCGCTTCGCCCGCCGATGACTGAAGAAAGAAGGCATTGCCCGGAATAGCCCATGCAGAGGGCCCCATGTGCGAAAAGCTCCAGCCCTATGTCCAGCGCCTCTGCCTCATGCTGTAGACTCCTGACTTCATCGATTGAGAGCTCCCGCGCCAGGACGACACGGCTGATCCCATGTGCTTTCGCATACCTGAGTCCTTCGATGGAATGGATCGTCATCTGGGTTGAGGCATGGAGGTTGAGCTTTGGCACAATCTGGCGTGCAATCGAGAGCACCCCATGATCCTGGATCAGTACAGCATCAGCTCCTATTTTGTAGAGGAAGAGGAGATATTCGGCCACAGCAGGCAGTTCATCGTCTGATACGAGGGTATTGACGGTAACATAGACTCGTATTGAACGGGCATGGGCATCCTGTATGGCCTGTTTAAGTGTCTCATCATCGAAGTTTGCAGCATATGCCCGTGCGCCGAAGCGGCTGCCTGAGAGGTAGACCGCGTCTGCTCCTGCTGCAACAGCAGCTTCAAATGCCTCACGGGATCCGGCAGGTGCCAGAAGCTCGGGGATGTGGGTCCTCCTCTCCATTATGCATACTTTTGGCACAGATGGAGATAAAAAGAGGGGATTACCGGATATCGACCCGGTCACCGGTGACCATGTAATGGATCTTCTCGGCGGTCTTGCATGCATGATCCGCACACCGCTCAAGATACCGATCGATGAGGAGGTATGTTGCGCAGTAGGGGATGGTTCCTGGATCTTCTTCCATGATCCTGATACAATCCTCATAGATGGCATACCGCATCTGATCAATTACATCATCACGTTCAGAGAAGCCACTGATCATCCTAAGATCATGGGTTCTGAAGGCGGTGATTGCGTCTTCAAGCATCGATATTGAGAGCGCAGCCATCTCCGGGAGCCCGACCATATCATGAATGTGAATGCCGCGAGGGAGCTTGTAGGTGCAATGGCAGATATCTTTTCCATATCTTCCGATCCTCTCTGATGAGTTGATCAGGTTCATACAGCAGGAGATAGTCCGGAGATCTGATGCCACAGGCTGGTTGAGTGCAATTAACATGAGCCCTTCTTCTTCGAGCTGGTCGCTTTTTAGACCCAGTAACACCTTTCTTGGAACCATTATCTGCTGATGCATCTCGGGTTGCCCATCTGAAGTGCCGCAGGAAATGCAGTGGCTTTCCATGCCACCGGCAATCTCACATGCCAGCTCCCGATCCAGGGATCTGAATGCTTCAAAGGAATCACGGAGCATCTTTAGCGCAAATATGCTGTATTTCCAAACCGATATCTGGTACTCCTCAATTTCTTTGTGGAAGTGATCTTTCATCATTATCATCCGAATCTCCCGGTAATATAATTCTCAGTCAGCTCTTCCTTTGGACGTTCGAAGATAACCGACGTTGTATCGAATTCGATTAATCTCCCCATGTACATAAACCCGGTGTAATCTGATACACGTGCTGCCTGTTGCATATTATGGGTAACAATGACAACCGTATACTCTTCCTTAAGCTCGGTGATGAGGTTTTCTATCTTCGCTGTTGCTATCGGATCCAGGGCCGAACAGGGCTCATCCATCAGAATGATATCAGGATCAACAGAGAGTGTCCGTGCGATGCAGAGGCGCTGCTGCTGGCCCCCTGAGAGACCACGAGCAGCATCGTGGAGCCGATCCTTCACTTCTTCCCAGATAGCTGCTCCTTTCAGGCTCTTCTCAGCGATTGCATCAAGCTCTTTTCTATCTTTCATCCCGTGAACCTTCGGTCCATAAATGACATTTTCATAGATTGATTTCGGGAAGGGGTTTGGCTGCTGGAAGACCATGCCGATCCTCTTCCGAAGCTCCACAACATCGGTTGATCGTCCGGTTATTTCTTCCCCATGATAGAGTATTGAACCTGATAAGGAACAGTCCGGGATGAGATCGTTCATCCTGTTGAAACATCGGAGGAGCGTGGATTTACCACATCCGGATGGACCAATCAATGCGGTGACCTTGTTTTTCGGGATCTGTATATCGACATCGATGAGTGCCTGTGTTGATCCGTAATAGAGATTGAGTGTTTGTGTCTCCAGTGCATTATTCTGTTGTTTCATGGGTTTTTACCACCTGACTGTCTTCTGTGCATGCCTCCTCATCAGGATTGCAACTGCATAAATGCCAGTGACAAGGACGAGGAGAACAAGGGCTGTTCCATATTTTTGCGTATCTGCACCCGGTACGTTGGTTGCCAGGATAAAGAGGTGATAGGGGAGGGCCATCACCGGCTCAAAGACTGATGTCGGGAGATATCGTTTTGAGAAGACGACGGCAGTGAAGAGGAGCGGTGCAGTCTCTCCTGCAGCTCTTCCGATACCGAGAATTGTCCCGGTCAGAATGCCCGGAGCAGCAGCCGGGAGTACAACCCGTAAGATGGTATGCCAGCGGGTTGCACCAAGTGCCAGGCTCCCATGCCTGAGGGAGTCAGGTACTGACTTCAGTGCTTCTTCACTCGTCCTGATTATTGTCGGGAGTATCATCAGGGTAAGGGTGATCTGTCCGGCAAGGAGCGAAACACCAAGGCCGACAAAGATCACAAGGAATGCAAATCCAAAGAGGCCGAAGACGATTGAGGGTGTACCATTTAAGAGATCATTTCCTGCCCGAATAATCCTGGTGAGCCGGCCTTCGAGGGTATATTCATTCAGGTAAATTGCAGCGCCAACTCCAATTGGAAGAGCTATTGCAATAGCGCCGATAACAAGGTAGAGTGTCCCGATGATTGCAGGGAAGATACCGCCGGAACGGCCGAGATTGCGGGGCCCTTCTGTGAGAAACTCCCATGTGATTGCGGGGAGTCCGTTTGAGACAATATCGAAGATGATCGCAACAAGTGCAAAGAGAACAAGAGCTGTTGCAGAGGTGACTATAGCAAAGGCAATCTTCTCTTTTGACTGTCTTGAGAGGATTCTTAATCCGCCATAACAGAGTGCAAGTATAGCTGTAAGAATGGCTATTCCGAAAATGCCAACAACCTGATAGGAGAATAAACACAATCCAGCCAGGATAACCAGGAGGAGTATTGATTTAATCTGGTTTTGATGATCATGAGAGAGGAATGGCGCTCTGGAACTGCCGATCTGCCCCTCCCGAATCCGCGCCAGGATAACTGTTGCAGAAAGGTTGACGATCAGGGTGATCAGAAGAAGTACAAGCGCCATTCCAAATAATGCGTGGTAATGCGTGCTTCCTATTGCAACCTCCCCCATCTCAATTCCCAGTGTGGCGGTGAGTGTCCTGATCGGTGAGAGGATATTATAGATCGGATCAGGAATGATGGCTGCATTTCCTGTTACCATGAGCACTGCCATCGTCTCGCCGATTGCCCTGCCAAGACCAAGTATTATTGCAGCTGTGATGCCTGATAGGGCAGATGGGATCAGAACGCCGGTGATCGTCTGCCACCGTGTTGCTCCAAGGGCAAGAGATGCAGATCGAAAGTCTTTTGGAACACTGCTGATTGCATCCTCTGAGACAGACACAATAGTCGGCAGGGCCATGATCCCAAGGATAATCGATCCTGCAAGCCATGTGGCGCCTGAGGAGAGATCAAGTGAGATTCTGAGCCAGTGTGTCAGGACAACAAGACCAAAAAATCCATACACAACAGATGGAATGCCTGCCAGAAGTTCGATTGCGGGCTTTACTGCCTCACGGAATTTTGGAGGTGCAACTTCTGCAATGAAGATAGCAGATCCGATCCCAAGAGGAACAGCAATTGCGATAGCTCCGATGGTGACAAGAATGGTTCCGATGATCAGGGAGTAGATGCCATAGCTTGGGGTTTCACTGGTTGGTGTCCAGATCTCATTGAAGATGAATGCAGGAATACCAATCTCAAGGATTGCAGGAAGGCCTTCTTTGAGAAGAAAGCCGAGGATAAGAATTATAGTAATGACTGCGACAAGTGCTGTTCCAAGCCAGATACCACTGATTGCCTTCTCTTTATTCTGTCTGGTAAAGAGATCAGTAATCTGGGATTCACATCTGTTCTTCTGCATAATGATCAGAAAAAAGAGTTAAAGAATTGGCACAAAGCCTTCTTTTGAGACGATCTGCTGTCCTTCTGCACTCATCAGGAAATCCAGATAATCTTTGACAAGACCGGTTTTTGGGCCGTTTGTATACATGTGGAGGCTACGGGCGATCGGGTAGGTTTTATTCTTCACATTATCAATCGTTGGTGCAACGAGCGTGCCATCCTTGTTGATGCTGATTGCTTTGACGGTTGTGTCGATATAGCCAAGCCCGACATAGCCGACTGCATCAGGTGTCTGGGCAACAGTCTGTTTGACTGCGCCGTTGGAGTTGAGTTCCTGCTGGCTTCTGACGAACTCTTCCTTCTTCATGACCTCGTCATAGAAGAACTCACGGGTTCCCGATGCACTATCCCGACCAACCACAACGATTTGGCGATCACTGCCTCCGACATCCTTCCAGTTGTTGATCTCCCCCTTGTAGATTGTTTTGATCTGATCAAGTGTGAGCGAGGAGACCGGATTCTCAGGGTTCACGATGAGTGCAATCCCATCAACTGCTATAACATGCTCAACAACTCCCGGATACTGCTCCATCTCAGATGATTTGATGTCACGGGATGCCATTCCGATATCGGCTGTTTTCTCGCCAACTGCCTTGATACCGACACTTGATCCTCCCCCAGAGACGAGAATCTCATCATTTGGATGTTGATCCATATAGGCATCGGCTGCTATCTGCGCAATAGGCAGGACGGTTGTCGATCCGGTGACTGAGATCGAGCGTTGTTCAACTGATGGGTCGCTGCCTACACAACCACTCACAAGGGCTGCTGCAAGCAGGAGAACTACTGCTCCGGCGAGGAATGCCGAAGATGATCGAATGCTGAATGAACGAGTCATCGATCATCTGTTGGGTAGAAAAAACTATGATAAATCCTGATAGAGAATAATGATCAATCAGAAAGTATATGTGTATATATACTAATAATTATTCTCTATAGGAGTATATCTTCTCTTCAGGATGTGATTAGATACTATGGATATCCGGAAGATCCAGGTGACCGGAGGCTCATCCTTTGTCCTCTCTTTGCCAAAAAACTGGGCAGTGAAACATAATATACAGAAAAACGATCCAATCGGGATCATCACCCAGGCAGATGGGAATCTGCTGATTACAGCAGATATTAAAGGAATCTCCTCCCAGAGGGAGAAGGAGTTTTTCCTGAAGGACTATGCCGATCCGGATTGCCTTTTCCGATGCTTGATCAGTGCATATATAACAGGATATACTGCGATTAAGATCACTTCAAAAATCAGAATTCCCCCGGAAGTGCGGCAGAGGGTCCGGCTTTACACCCAGATGACCATCGGCCAGGAGGTGGCTGAAGAGAATGATACGTCAATTCTCCTGAAAGATATCTTAAATCCGATTGAGATGCCGCTTGACAATACGATCAAACGGATGTATACGATTGTGAAGTCGATGCATGAGGATGCTATCACCGCACTTGAAGAGAATAATCCTCTACTCTGCCAGGATATCATCTCACGTGATAACGATATCGATCGCCTCCACTGGCTGATCAGCAGGCAGTATCACCTGATCACACATAATCCGTCCCTTTCACGGAAGATGAATATAACGGTCGGGGCGGCAATGACATTTTTCCAGATATCCAGGACAATTGAGCGGATTGCTGACCATGCCGTAACGATTGCAACAAATATCCAGAGCCTTCTTCTATTGGCCCCCGAATCCGGTGTGGAACCGGATCTCGGATCTGATCTCATCACGAAATTCAGGATCGCGGATGAGATGGCACTATCGATCTTCAAGCGGAGCATGAGATCCTTCTATGACAAAAACATCCGCGAGGCGAATGCAGGAATAGAATCGCTGACTGCGCTTACCCAGCTTTATACCAAACTCAAGCATGAGAGTATACAGCTTAAGAGCCCGTCCAGTATCTATTGCGGATATATTGCAAACAGCATCGCCCGGATAGGTGAGTATTCGAGTGATATTTCAGAGATCGTCATCAACCACTGCATTGGCGAGGAGTAAATTCAAGTAGTGGGGCAGCAATAATCGAAGATGGTGGTACTGTGTCACCTGTTTTTGATCTGAATACAATGAACTGGGAGACGAATGTCGAGAAAGCAGCAGATCCAGTCGCCGTCCTCTTTTATTCTCCGACATGCCCCCATTGCAGATCGATAATGCCCTATTTCGAAAACTATGCGGGGGAGCTTGAAGGTGCAATCAGCTTCGTCAGGATAGATATCTCAATTAATCCCTGGATTGCTGAGCGCTACGGGATTATGAGCACGCCCACATTTGCTGTCTTCTGCCAGGGCCGTCCTGTAGCCCAGATTGTGGGCGCCGTCTATCCGGCACTCATCAGGAAGATGATCGAGGAGGGAATGAAGAATGCAAAGGAATGCGCCGGACAATCGACTGTAATTGACTATGAGATCACCGGGTATGGATGATCTCACTTCAACCATACCATTTTTTATTCATATCGGTTCTTCCGCATATGGGTGGTCATCGCAAATACATAAGGCTTATAAGATGAAATGGCTCTTGTCTGAACCCTTTTAGCCCGCAACATGAGAAGTATACTGTACATCGAATTCAGGAAGGTTCGATTTTCTTACGAAATTGGATGGATATTGGTGTCATCTGGATCGGGCTGATCGGGAGGATCCAGGCCTGAATTGATTCCGAATGAAAATCAGTTAGATTTCTCCAAAAAATTCATCTCTTTGGTCAACCTTTTGATCCTCTGCTATCACTGATATCTGCAATGCTCACAATTTCATGCTTTTTTTTGGATGCCGCACAGGATCGCGGAGCCGGGATGAATAACAGAAGAGCAGGCAGTTTTGAATCATTTGGATCCTTCTCCTTTTATCCGATAAAGAATATGACAACAAGTGAAGGAGGGATGGGGACAACTAATGATCAAATTCTTGCTGAGAAGGTGCGGCTTCTTGTGAATCATTGGCAGGGCGAAGAAGTATCTCCATTTGATGTTCAGGTAAATCTCCGTAGGACTGATATCGGAGCGGCAATCGGGCTTGTGCAGCCTGGCAGGCTTGAATACTATAATGAGGTGCGGATTTGGAATGCGAGTTTTTAAGATGAACTGATTTCCGCACCCGGAATTTCCATGCCCCCGGGTGGGGTCGGGTGTCAGGCATGTCTATTGCCAGTATGTGATGCAGGTTCGCAAGGGATGCCTTTTTCCCGTGACAAGCCTGCAGCATACATGAAGGTCGATGGAGTCGAAACCACAATTTATTACCCAAAATCCCTTCTAAAACAAGCCGGTATACCGGGGGAATGTGTCTGCCTGTCTCATTGCCAGACAGCTTGCAGAAGAGGTATTATCACTTCCTGTGCATCCGGGTGTTTTGAAGAAGAAGCTGCTATCATATTCTGCATCCCAAACTCTATTGGAAGAGAATGATGTTCTCTGACGATTAATCGCTATCCGGGTTCTTTGCTATAGCTCCATTCTGAAATGGCAATATCTGTTATCAGATCCCGGTTTGATCGTCCAGCATCGTTTCCAGCTCTTCCACCTTCTCGACATAACCACGGATATCCCCTTTTCTCAGCAAACCGTTTGCATTCATGTACCTCACCTTTCCATAGACTGGTCGTTCCTTCCAGGCACGGTCATGTTTGCCAAAGCACCAGGCAACCCCGGCATAGCCATTTGGATCGCGGCCGTCGAGTTCATATATATCGTTTAGCTGAATTGTATTCTGGTATGCGATTTCCGGGGTGTCAGACCACTCAAGGATCTTCTTCCCCCAGTACATCCGCATGTAATTATGCATTCTACCGGTGAGCAGCATCTCCTTCTGGGCTGCATTCCAGAAGGGATCATGCGTCTCTGCATGCCGGAGTTCTTCTAGTGAATAGGTATATTCCCGCAGATCATCCCGGTGTTCGCCTAATGTTTTTAAAGCCCAATCAGGCAGGCAGTCAATCTGGTCATACTTTTCGTTATACCAGACAAAGTTTATTGCCAGTTCGCGCCGCACGATTAGCTCTTCCAGAAACCCTGCGCGTCCGGCAGCGGCGCGTGCCACTTCAAGAGGAGATATCTGGCCAAAATGGAGGTACGGAGAAAGACCCGATGTAACCTCAACGCCAGGATCGTTTCTTGTTCTGTCATAGAGTGTTACAGGAGTGGCGAGAAATGCCGAGAGCCTCTTCAATGCTTCACTTCTGCCACCGCGTGCAAAGAGGATTTTGGGTGGATCAAAGAAGCCTATCTGCTTCAGCAAGCGATCAGGATCTGATAGAATCTGATCTGAATCATCAATATCATTCAGGGAGTCAGTTTTCAGTTCTATTTTTTCAGTCAGATGAAGAAAATGTGACACCTGGGGGTTTAGTTTTCTCCGAAGCGTGGCAGCAGACCATTCCTCTTTCAGGGAAGCTGCCCTCACCGGAACCACACAATCTGATTCAACCTCAATAACCTGGCAGCCTGTCTGTTCAGCAACAGCATTGCGGATCTGCCGCTCATGCCTGAGATAGCCGCGATCTACGACCAGGAGCGCAGCATCCTGAACAAATCGCGGAACTTCATGAATTGAATCGCCCGTCATCAATGAAAGGGGTATACCGCGTTCAAGGAGATTATTCCTGGTTTCAGCCAGCCCCTCAACCATAAAACGAAATGAATGTGATGTCGCGAGGGGATACTCCGGATCGATACAAAAAACCACATTCAGGGGGATTTGGCGCAGGTTTGCTTCATTGACAGCATATTCAAGGGCATGGTTCTCTTCTGCCCTCTGAGATCGCTGCATCCAGTAAACTACACGATCTCCGCGCCCCTGACTCCCTTCTTTTCGGTAATGTATGCGTTCCGGGCTGATCATGAGATGTGATATCTCGGATCAAGACGATAATACCTCCCATATGCCGGATCAGGAAGTATTTGTTTAATGAGATTCGAATGAGTCTTTGTGAATAGTACTCTTGATTATGAACTTGCAACAAAAGAGCTGGCAGTGATGAAAGCTGCTGTGAAAGGGCCGTGTCATGAGGCAATATCGCTTTTTTCTGATATGGTACTCTCATATTACCAGCAATACGGACGAGATCTCCCCTGGCGAAGAACGACCGATCCATACTCTATCCTTGTTTCAGAAGTAATGCTCCAGCAGACACAGGTGGAACGGGTTGCTCCAAAATTTATCTTTTTCATTGAACAATTCCCAACGATTAATAGCCTTGCATCAGCTCCGCTCTCCGAGGTTCTTTCTGCCTGGTCAGGACTTGGGTATAACCGGAGGGCAATCAATCTCCAGAAAGCGGCAATCATCCTGAGAGACGAGTATGGGGGATCTGTTCCGGACAATCCGGATATTCTTGCTAGGCTCCCGGGTATTGGGAAAGCAACTGCTGCTGCAATCTGTGCATATGCATTCAACATGCCTGTTGTCTATATTGAGACGAATATCAGGCGGATTTGTATCCATTATTTCTTCCAGGATCAAAATGATATTCCTGATACTGAGATTCTGCCGATCATTCATGCTGCTCTCTCTCCGGATAACCCGAGGGAGTGGTATAGCGCACTCATGGATTATGGAACCTATCTGAAAAAACGGCTGCCAAATCCGAACAGGCGAAGCACGCATTATACACGACAGGCTCCTTTCGATGGATCTGATCGAAAGATCCGTGGCCAGGCACTACGCCTCCTCCTTGATAGAAAAAAGATCAACAAAAGTTCCTTTATCAGTGCGCTAAATGCTTCAAATGAAAGAGAGGATGGACGAATCGAGAAGGTACTAAACGACCTCGAAAAGGAAGGTTTTGTCCGTGAGGAAGCCGGCGTCTACTCAATAAAAGAATGAATATAAGTAATCATACATTCTTCAGCGCCACGATATCTTTTACTCCTGACAATTTCCAGACCATCGATCTCTCCTCACGGGCTATAGATTCCGGTGGATCCTGAGGTGAGTGGCCAAGCGCGGCGAGGATATTGTTTGAGAGCTTCCGCTCTGTAATCAGGTTCACAAATTTCTCCCGCACAATTTTCTTCTCTATTGAGTCGGTCACTTCCTCAATCCGCCCCTGCATTGTCACGAATGTGTAACAGGAGAGATCATTTGAGTATTTCTCAACTTCAACGGATACATACGGGCTCTCACGGAAGAGATTTACCTTTCTTCCATACTTTGTCGAGAGGAAATACAGGAATTTGCCATCAAACACATACAGGAAGGGGGCAATATATGGGTACTTTTCACCCTGGAATGCTATACGGGAGACATACCCCTCTTCAATGAGCCGGTCGTACTCCTTCTTCTCCATCTTTGGGATCTTGATAATCTCCATCCATTCACCTAATGATCGATACTGTCTCAGCCCGTTTAAAGCTATTGGTTTTGCATCATCGATATGAATCTATGCCGGCACGGCGTGCAAATATGAGAAAGAGAAATGCTGAAAGAAGTGATATAGCTCCTGCAATTTCAAATAATGCCCGTATATCAAGAATATCCATCAGATGCCCTGATATGATCGGTGCGGTTACCATGCCGACACTCATGGCAGTATTGAATGCACCCATACAGGCTCCCTGTCCAAATTCCCTCCCGGCTATTACAACAACTGCAGTTGATGCCGGTATTGCAAGAGCACTTCCAATGCCCAGGATGAATGAGACAACAAAAAGACCGAAAAAACCTGATGAAAAGGGAATGATGATAAGACAGAGAGAAACAATGACCGTTCCGATAACGATAAGCCCTGTTTTTGAAAAACGATCCGCAAAACCGCCGAATGTGCGTTGGAGGAAACCGGTTGCCAAAATCGACATGGAGATGATGATGCCTGATTCAAAAGCAGTCAGATGAAACCAGAATATTGCTATGACTGGCAGAAATACCATAAATGTGCCATTTGCATATGCATTCATAATCCTGAAAAAAAGGATCGGTTTCATATGGATACTTCCTGCAGCAAGGCGTATGGATGAACGCTTTCTGTGAAGAGTGGGGGCTTCAGGCAAAAATGCCAGACAGATAACGAAAGCAAGACCTGACAGGGCTGCCATAAGCAGAAATACCATCTCAATTCCAACTGAATCAAGAACCGCGCCACCGATCAATGGTCCGCATCCAAGTCCAAGGAAGAGAGAGGCGTTGAACGATCCCATATCGATACCCTCCTTTCCGGGTGGAGAGAAATCCGCTACATATGCCATTGCAACGGGAACTACCATTGCAGAAGCAAAACCATGGGCAATCCGGATGAGGGTCAGCCCGGCCACTGATGAGGCGAAGATATAGGCAACAGAAAGTATGGCAAAAAGGCCAAGTCCAATCAGGATGAAATATTTGCGTCCCTTTCTGTCTGAATATCTGCCGATTAAGGGCATAAACACAGCACGCGAGAGGGCAAAGCCTGAAAAGATCAGTCCGATGCCAATACCCGTTGCGCCAAGGGCATCTGCATAATAAGGGAGCAACGGGACGACAATTCCAAGTCCGAGCATCGAGGCAAAAACCGCGATGAAGATGATACGGAGACTAACTCTCCTCGTCATCAGAATCCCTTCTTTCGCTCATGCTATCAACTGTTTCTATCCAAACCTGTATCAAGATGCGCATGCAACCATAAGAGTGTCTAATGGATATGCAGGATTTCCTACTCCGGGATGGCCTCTTCGATGCTGTTCTTTTTGATCTTGACAATACGCTTGTTGATTTCATATCAGCCAAACAAAAGGCCTGTGTTGCCGTGATTGACGAGCTCGGATGTGGCGACCCTGACATTCTTTTCTCATATTTCCTCAGGAAAAGACATGGATTTGAAGATTACGCCAATATCTTTGACTATCTTTCGGATATGGAGATCACCGGTTCGGCAACTTATCTGAAAGCATGTACAATCTATGAGGATGTGAAACTCTCAAATATACAACCCTACGTAGGGATTGAAGAGGCACTTGATGCCTTTCAATCAAAAGGAATGCGCCTTGGAGTTGTTACGGATGCGGATTCCGTTCAGGCCGAAAAACGCCTGAAGCAGGCAAATCTTAGGGAATACTTTGATGTAGTTATTTCACCGGATATCAGCGGCAGGAGAAAACCCGATCCTGACTCTTTCCTGATGGCGCTTGATTCGCTTCGATCCAACCCGCTTCATGCTATCCATGTCGGCGATAGCATCCGCCGGGATATAGAACCCGCAAAAAGGCTTGGTATGTGTACCATTCATGCTGCATATGGCGACTGGCATCCTGATGAAACAAAAGCGTCCTCTATAAGGACACTCCGTATCGAGCGGCCAGAGGAACTGATTCGTCTTTTGCTTGGTTCCAGATAGCGATTATTGCTCGTTTTTTATCCTTTTTATCATCGAGGAATTGTATTCGTCACTCATCGGATATTCAAGCGTCTCTTTTGAAAGGAAATACGAGAGTGCCGTCCTAATTGCCACTATCGAACCAAGGAGAAGGACGTCTTCCATAGATGGTGCAATGATTGTTGCAAGTAGATCGGCCGCGATGATAAATTCAAGCCCAAATATTAGTTTATTTGTAAAATCTCTTCGTATAGAATCATATGAGAGTGTTCTGTGCTGAAGAACTTCAATCCTGAGGAACCCTATGGCTCCACGGACGCCGCCATAGATGATCATAACAGCACCAATTGCTTCGAAAAGGAGTATAAAGAGATCTAATACATAGTGCAGGTAATCCATAGTTATTGTAACAGTGTGTATGCCACTAGATAAGGATCACGTTTCTTCCATCGCATGTTTATGCTCATATCATAACTCCCCTATTCAAACTGTAGGGTTTGTGGGATATTCTCATCTAGGGTGCGATACAAGATGATTACAGGTGTTCTAAATGAGTAGGAATGGGGGAGTGCTGGATATGATGAGGCTGATGGCCCAAAAGATCCAGTCTATTGCCGATTCGATTGCAGATGAAGAGGTGGACGCGTTCACACATGCTATCCTCTCTGCCAATAGGATCTATGTAATGGGTGCAGGAAGATCAGGACTCGTTGCAAAGGCATTTGCAATGAGGCTAATGCATCTTGGTTTCACCTCGTTTGTGGTTGGTGAAACAATTACACCGGCAATTGAAAAGAATGATATGTTCATCGCTTTTTCAGGATCAGGAAATACAAAATCGATTGCAGATGTTGCCCAGACCGCCAAAGGTATCGGATCAACCATTGGGCTGATCACCTCAAATAAGGATTCGACTATTGGAATAATTGCTGATGTAATCGTTGTGATCGAAAGCCAGAGGGATGCGGTGACAGATGAATCCCATGAATATGACATCCGCCAGATGATGGGAGAACATAAATCCTTTGCACCTCTTGGCACCATCTTTGAGACAACGTCTATGGTCTTCTCTGATGCACTGGTATCTCACATTATGGAGATCACGCAGACCTCTGAAGGGGAGCTGAAGAAAAGACATACGAATATCGAGTAATGAGGATTGTTTATGCAATTTGCAGACAGGGTAATGAATCTTGAGATCTCCGGTATCAGGAAGATCTTCGAATCGGCGGGGCCTGATGCGATCAGCCTTGCCCTTGGCCAGCCGGACTTTGATACGCCCGACCACATTAAGGAAGCAGCAATACAGGCGATCCGGGATGGAAAGACAGGCTATACACAGAATTCAGGCATACCTGAACTTCGGGAGGCAATATGTGCAAAATTTGAGCGTGAAAATGGGCTTAAATACTTGCCCTCAGAGATTATCGCATGTGCAGGTGCGAGTGAAGCACTCAATATTGCTATGCAGGCAATTGTAAATCCCGGTGATCGGGTTGTCTATTCGGATCCTGGTTTTGTCTCCTATGGGGCCTTAGCCGAGCTATCTGGCGGTATTGCCGATCCGG
This sequence comes from Methanocalculus taiwanensis, assembly GCF_024372745.1. GTDB lineage: Archaea > Halobacteriota > Methanomicrobia > Methanomicrobiales > Methanocorpusculaceae > Methanocalculus > Methanocalculus taiwanensis. Next base: position 66,124 of record NZ_VOTZ01000002.1, on the reverse strand, counting down.
TTCCGCTTGGAGAGGATCTCAGAATAGATATGGATAGAACCTGCGAGGCAATCGATGGTGCCCGGATGATTGTGCTCAACTCCCCCGCTAACCCTACAGGAGTGGTTGAATCCGAGGAGACTATCAGGGGGATCGTTGAATATGCCGATGATCAGGGGACTGTTGTCATCTCAGATGAAGTGTATGAACACTTTATTTATGGAGGAAAACACTACAGCGCAGCTCTTTATGGAGATAATGTCATCACCATCAATGCTACCAGCAAAACCTATGCCATGACGGGATGGCGGCTTGGCCTTCTGGCAGCACCTTTAGAGATTGCCGAGGAATGCCTGAAAGTCCATCAGTATACCATCGCCTGTGCATCGTCCATCTCCCAGTATGCTGCTCTCGCAGGATACACCGGCGATCAGAGCGTTGTCGCAAGAATGCGGGATGAATATCGCGACCGCCGTGATCTGATGGTGAAAGGATTGCAGGGGCTGGGTTTTGAGTTCCCGGTACCTGAAGGAGCATTCTATCTCTTCGTGCCTATGGGGACTGAACTGATGGAAGCGATCATCGCAGCAGGCGTTATCATTGTGCCTGGAACCGCATTTGGTGAGCATGGAGCAGGATATGCACGGATCAGTTATGCAGCCTCACAGGATGCCCTGAAAGAAGCACTTAATCGAATTGAAAGCGTTATATAAGTGATTATTGTGGTACTTGAATTACTCAGGCGACTCTCGGATGCACATGGACTTTCCGGGCATGAACAGAATATCGTGGAGATTATCAGAGCTGAAATTACCCCATATGTGGATGAGATTAAGGTTGACTCGATGGGCAACCTCATTGCAGTAAAGAAAGGGAGCGATTTCAAAGTGATGCTTGCCGCCCATATGGATGAGATCGGGTGTATGGTCCAGTACATTGATGAACGTGGTTTCATCAGGTTTGTCACAATTGGCGGCTGGTTTACCCCTGCCCTCTATGCCCAGCGAGTGATCATCCATGGAAAGAAAGGTCCTGTCATAGGTGTTCTTGGCGGAAAGCCACCTCACATGATGACTGATGAGGACAAAAAGAAGTCATTGAAGCAGGACGATCTCTTCATCGATGTCGGTGCCGCCTCGGCTGAAGAAGTGGCGGGTCTTGGGATCGAGATCGGGTGCCCAATCACGATCGATCGTGAGCTGAAAGAACTTGCTGGCACGCGGGTCACTGGAAAGGCTTTTGATGACAGGGTCGGTGTTGCGATGATTATCGAGACGCTGAAACACCTTGAGACCGATCATACGCTCTACGCCGTTTTTACTGTACAGGAAGAGGTCGGGCTGAAGGGTGCGAAGACGAGTGCTTATTCAATAAAACCGGATTGTGCAATAGCAATCGATGTCACTATACCCGGTGATCATCCGGGCATTGACAAAAAAGATGCAAGTATTGAGATGGGGAAAGGACCTGTTGTCATTCTTGTATCGGCAAGTGGGAGAGGGCTTTTATCTGACCAGAAGATGGTTCAGTGGCTCCGCGAATCGGCAGATTCAGCCGGCATTTCATACCAGATTGAGGTTGGGACAGGCGGCAATACCGATGCAACAATCATTCATCTCGAGCAGGGTGGCATTCCAAGCGTTCCATTTTCAATTCCAGCTCGTTACATCCATTCTCCTGTTGAAGTTGTTGATATGCAGGATATCAGGGATGGAATCCGGATCCTTACTGAAGCTCTGAAATCAAAGCCTGAAAATTGGGAATGATCCCAATTTTTTCAGAGAATATTATATAAAAAGTGCAATGGTCGTCAGGGGTGTCTGATGAACTTAATGTCTGCTGGCATTCTGTTATTCAGCATATTATTCCTCTGTTTGCTCATCTGAAGTTCTGACGGGCTTCATTGATGGGAAGAGAATCACTTCCTTGATGGAGTTCTGCCCTGTTGCGAGCATCACAAGCCGGTCAATACCTATCCCAACCCCGCCGGTCGGGGGCATTCCATATCCAAGTGCATTGATAAAGTCATAATCGATCATCTGGGCTTCAAGATCACCACGCTGGCGTTTTGCATCCTGCTCCTCAAACCGCGCCTTCTGGTCAAGGGGATCATTTAGTTCCGAGAACCCATTTGCAAGCTCCATCCCGGCAACGAAGAGTTCAAACCGTTCCGTATAGCCCGGCTTTGACCTGTGCTTTTTTGCGAGTGGAGAGTTCTCGATCGGGAAGTCATAGATGAATGTCGGCTGGATAAGCGTCGGTTCGACAAAATGTTCAAAGAAGAGGACAAGGAATTCACCAGGTGAACCGGCTTTATCCCAGCCATCGATTCTCTCCTTCTCTGCAAGCTTCCTGAGCTCTTCAACTGATTGGGCATGGATATCAATGCCGGCTGCATCAAGTACTGCCTTTTCCATGGATATCCGTCTCCAGGGCCTGGAATAGCCTATCATCTTTCCATCAAATTCCACTTCAGATGTCCCGGCTGCATCCTGTATGATGCCGGAAATGAGCTCCTCGGTGAGACTCATCATATCGTTATAGTCTGCATATGCCGAATAGATCTCAACCATCGAGAACTCAGGGTTGTGATGGGTATCGATGTCCTCGTTCCTGAAGTTTTTGGCAATCTCAAAGACTTTCTCAAAGCCCCCGACAATCAGGCGCTTCAGGTAGAGTTCCGGAGCAATTCTGAGGTAGAGTTTCTGATCGAGATAGTTGTGGTATGTCGTGAATGGCCGGGCATTTGCACCTCCATAAATCGGCTGGATAGTTGGAGTCTCAAATTCCATAAACCCGTTCCCGGAGAGATCTGATCTGAGCTTGCTGATGATTCTGCTCCGGGTTTTAAAAATTGATCGCGCCTCATCGTTTATGATGAGATCGAGGTATCGTTGGCGGTATCTCGTCTCAACATTTGTCAGACCATGGTACTTTTCAGGAAGTGGACAGATTGCCTTGGAGAGAAGAGTGATCTCATCAACCCAGATACTGATCTCGCCAACCTTTGTCCTGAAGATATGTCCTCTGACACCGACGATGTCCCCGACATCTATATTTTTTGCAAAGAAGGAAAACGCATCATCGCCAAGATCATTTTTCCGGATATAAAGCTGAATCCTTCCGCTTTCATCTCCAAGATCGGCAAAGACAGTCTTCCCATGTGATCGCTTGGTATAGAGCCTGCCTGCAACAGATACTGCCTCTTCACTTTTTTCATGCGAGATTTCTGAGAATCTGTCTTTTATCTCAGCTGCATGATCTATTCTTGCATATTCCCAGGGATAGACTAAAATCCCGCTCTCCTGCAGTTCCTTGAGTTTATCCACTTTCTGTTCATCAAAATTCAGGCCGGGCGTCTCATTCATTCATTATCTCCCTCTGTGAGAGTGTTTCTGGATATGATTTCTTTGCGAAAATTGCAATTCATCAAAATCCTGTTAACCAAATATAATCGCAGGGAGAAGTATTAAGGTGTGAGGGTGGGCTTCATCCTCACGAAAAAACATCTGTGATGCCATCGAGGGCAACAGGCATATAAGATGAAAATGATGGTTGTTTCCATACATTTTCAATTAAAAAGATTACCTGGATTTAGCCTGCACCCTTGGCTCAATGATCGACCAGATCATCTCTGCAAGTTCACGGACATTCTTTGTCTGGATATAGATCTCTCCAGGCCCTGTAATCTCTGTGACCAGACCTTCACCTGAGAGAAGAGTCTCTTTTAAACCTCCGAACTTCGTTACACGGTACTGGCAGGTGTCGCTGAAGGCAACAAGATGGAAGTTATCAACGACCATCTTTTCACCATCTTTTAGGACATGTTTATCGATTGCTCCAAACGTATTAATGAAGAGCGTCCCCTCTCCCGAGACCTTTATCATCAACAGCCCCTGCCCGAAGAGGCCTTTTGTGAAGCCCTCCCACTTCATGTTCAGGTCAACTCCTTCAGTTGCGGCAAGATACGATGACTTCTGGACGATATAGCCCTTTCCGGGTGCTATCTGGAGGGTGTCCACATCACCAAGCGGAGCTGCACTGAATGCGGCCTCGGCGGGTTCGTTTCCGGCTGTATAATCTGTAACAAAGAAGCTCTGCCCCCCAAGAAGCGAGAGCCCGATCGACCCGAGGAGGCTCTTCTCGCGTTTTCTTGTCGATACAGTAATCGAGGGATGCATATACGTCATCGCACCGGCTTCTGCTGTGATCTTCTCACCGGGACTTAAAGTTACCACCAGGAGTGAGAAGGATGGTTTGTACCGAATCTCGTATTTCATCGTTTTTCACCTGATGTTCTGTATATGCTGGAAAATAGATGAAGGTATCCCGGTGGGGCATGGAAAAAATACGAAAACGATTCGATCCTTGAATTTTAACAAAAAGATGAAACGCCCCGGCCGGGACTTGAACCCGGGTCAAAAGCTCCGCAGGCTTCTAGGATATCCACTACCCTACCGGGACCCTGCAAAGGTGCTCTACTCTATACGTGATGTTCTGATAAAAAGATATTGATTAGTTAATGGGCTCTGTCAAAATTCCAGTCTCGGGGAGTTGCATCCTGACCTCTGCTCTCACAAAATTCCCTCCAAAGGTGATATGATACACGCCTGTTCTCCGTATCGTGATTGCCAGATTGGTATTCTGAGTATAGCCACGGCCATATCCGTCCTGCACGATGATCTCTCCTGTTCCGGCATTTCGGACAGTACATTCAAACCATGCGAGGTCTGAGGGTCTTGTATAAACGACTGAAAAATCTTTTGATCCATATTGGCTCACAACTGAACGAGTTACAGTTTCAGGAGTGATTGTAGCGGTAATGATGAGTGGTGCCTGTGTCACCTCGACGATCATCGCGGTTTCAGTAAACTGAGGATGAATCGTTTCAGAATAGATCGTCTTGTAACCGACGGTTTCCGGCTGTGCGGTGGCACTTGCAGGCGTTGGCTCGCCCTGAGGCCTGGATGTCCCTGTTGCATAGGGAGTTGCTGGTATGACATATGATGGATCAAGGACAGCAGCAGGCGTCGCTGTGGGTGGTGCCGTTGGCTGCATCAGTTCTGGCGTGGATTCCGGGTTCTCCACCATTGTCTGTGGGGGGGCAGTACACCCTCCCGCGAGAACAAGGAGGAGGAATGCAATAAACAGATACTTCCCATTCCCCAGGCTCATGGTTCATCAGTTGCCACTTAAAGTATATAAGAGAAGATGGTTGAATCAGTGATGACCCTCATCGTAAGAGAGTATAACCCCGGAATACACCTCCACTGCTTTTCTGAGATCTTCATGCCGGACCCGCTCATCAATGGCATGCAGCGTCCTGATATCTCCTGGCCCATATTCAACCACATCGAAACCTTTCTTTCGGAGCTCCCGTGCATCACTGGCAGCCCACTGGACGATCGGCTCAGTTGTTATTCCATATGTTCTGCCAATCTGATTACAGATTCGATGTACAATACCCGCATCAGGCGGAGTTAGTGATGGGTTCCAGACACTTGAAGGTTGAATGTTGACATCAGGCACCAATGATTGGATCTCTCTCTGGAGCTCATGGGCGTCACATCCAAAAGGCAGTCGAAGATCGACTTCAAGAACGCATTTCTGGGCAACGATATTGGCTTTTTCCCCACCTGATATGATCCCGGGATTATACATAATCCTGGTGAGAACGGATCGAAGATTGGGTATCTGGAAGATCGTCTCAAGGACTCTCTCTGAATGATCGATAATACCTGCCATAGCCGGATCTATCGGAAATTCACGTTCGTGGAGAGATTTCAAAAAGCCAAGGAACTTCAGAGCCTCCATCACTGCACTTGTCCCAATTGCAGGATACAACGAGCTATGTCCTGGAGTGCCGTTGAAGGTCATACTAAAGCGATACAGCCCTTTCTGTCCGATACATGGAGCTATTGCCGGAGTTGGCTCGGCAATTATACAGTCTGAGGGGAGGATCAGTTCTTTTTCAAGGAGGTGATGTATGCCGTGAGGACCTCCTACCTCCTCGTCGCAGACAAAGGCAAGGGAGACGGCGGGTTCATGGCCAGTATCTATGAGTTCTCCAATTGCTGCAATTATTGCGGCACAGCCTCCCTTCATGTCGGTGCTGCCCCTGCCCCAGACAAAGGTGTCATCGACAAAGCCGGAATAAGGCGGATGTGTCCAACCCTCATCAAGGGCTGGAACCACATCGACATGCCCGCAGAGGAGAAGGGGATCTCCCTGTCTCCGTGTTATGAGATTGCAATGGCCCGGGGCATTCTCAATTGTATCTGTGGCGATGCCAAGTGAACTGAGGAGATTGCTGAGGTATTCAATGACGTCTGAGGTGATCCCCGGGGGGTTCTCACTGTTTATCCTGATAAGCTCCGAACATATCCGAACCGGATCCATAATGGCATCCTATATTGTCTGATTCTGTTTGAATGCTTCAAAGAGCGATGCCAGCGAGGCTCCTTTGTATATGCTCTTTATAAGATCCTTCTGGAAGAGATCCTCGATCATGCTGTGGTACACGTGTGCCGGAATCGGTTTTGTTGATGCCGGATCGAGCACAATCCGAAAACTCCTGTACTGGGCTGGATCAGAATCAGAGTAAATGCCCTGCCAGATAAGTGGAAGTTTTCCATAGGTTTCCGGATTGTTCTCTCTCAGCCAGTTCACAAATGGACGGAAGAGCGGACGATCCCCTTTCTTCTCCTCGTCAATTCTCCACCGCATATATTCTCCAGCCATGATGGATCTCGGGGATTCGTAACTATATCCGGCAATGCTCAGCGTATAATCTATATGAGCAACGGCATCAATCCAGTGAAACCACAATACCGGGTGGAATTCTGATACAGATTCAAGAACAAGAGATTTTGAATAGAGATACTCTAGTTCACGAACATATTCATTTTTCTCCATCATCATATGGGAATATATGAAGGGGTGAGAAAAAAGGATTACTGTGGCTGCAGATGATATGATTCGATGAAGGATGGTATCGGGGGAAGGTTGCTACAAGAAAGGATTGTGACAACCTCATATGGAGGGGTTCTGTTACTGATTAAAAGGTCTACGCTGTTGAACTGCCTTATGGATCAACGCATCCAGCTCTTCGCCGCTTTTTCCCCTGACATCGACCTCATTATCTCTCCTGAGAAGGCATGGCTTGAGCTTACCATCTGAAGTGACCCTGATGCGGTTACAATGCGCACAGAATTCTGTATTATGCAATGGGCGCACCACCTCAACTTCGGCACCGTCGACACAATATTTTTTTCTGTGATGCATCCTTCGTGTCAGTATCTCCGTCGACTGCGAAGCGATCTTCTTCTCGAGATTATCCACATCTGCATGGGAGGTGCAGTCATTAAATTCCATCAATTCAATAATCTGAAGTACTAGATCCCGGTTCCCCCGAACAAACTGGAAGAAATCAGGGATCTCATCATCATTGATGCCTTTTAGAAGGACCATATTTAATTTGACTGGAGTTAGGCCTGCATCAAGGGCAGCGTCAATACCGGCAAGCACATCCCCCAGGAGATCTTTTCCTGTAATCTGCTTATACCTATCCTGCCTGAGTGTATCAAGGCTGATATTTACACGTGATAACCCTGCATCCTTCAGGTCATGAGCAATATCCTCAAGAAGCGTCCCGTTCGTTGTCATTGAAGACTCGATATGTGATGGAACTGATCTGATAATTTCTGTCAGATCATCTCGCAGTGTGGGTTCGCCCCCTGTGAATTTCATGCTCCGTATCGGATAGCGGGAGAATGCATGTATAATTGTTTTAATCTCGTCAGTACTCAACTGGTTCTTTGGATGCTCTTCACCTTCTGCATGGCAATAGATACAGTTGAGATTACAGGCGGGTGTCAGGGAGATCCTCACATTTGTTATCTGACGCCCGAATGGATCAATCAGTGCCTGGTTCATTTCGTGCATGTATATAGTTCTTCGCAATTATATAGGTCTCAGTACTGCCTTTCCGGGTGGCTTTTGTACGATATACACGGACTGAATAGAAATTCGCCCTTACATCTGCGAGAAAATCATTGAACAGTTCCCCCTGGAAAGTTTTTACAATAAAATTTCCTCCCTGTTTCAGGATGGCTTTGGCAAAACGAAGCGCTTCTTCATTCAGATCGATTATGCGCGCCTGATCGTAGCTCTTTTTTCCGGATAGTTTTGGTGAGGCATCGCAGGTGACAATACTTACAGGATCGATAATCCTTTTGACTTGCGCGAGTATAAGCGGGTTCGTGAAGTCGCCTGTTATTGTAGTGACTCCCTGAAGAGGTGCAATTGGCGAGAGATCAACCCCGACAATTACCCCTTCGGTGAGATTTCTCAATACCTGTAGCCAGGATCCCGGTGCCGATCCGAGATCTACCACCGAATCTGTTGGCCGTATGATCTCAAATTTTGCCTGGATATCAAGCAATTTATATGAAGCACGGGACCGGTACCCTTCACCTATTGCACTGGTATACGTCGGATCTCGTGACCATTGTGAACCCATATCTCTCTTCTCCTAAGAATTTCATGCCGATGGTGCAGAAACAAATCATTTATCATTGGACATGTTGATATTAGAACAATATAATTATCCGTATTTAGTTCGTAACAGTAAGTTAAGGGGTTTGTGATGTTAAAAGCAACTATTGATGCAGATACCTTCAGAGAGTTGATCGACGCCATATCTGCCCTTGTTGGAGAATGCCGCCTCCACGTAAGTGAAAGCGGAATTGCTACCCGGGCAGTCGACACCTCAAATGTCGCCATGATCTCACTTGAACTGGATGCAGCCGCATTTCAGACATACAGTGCAACGCAGACTGAGATAGGGCTCGATATTGCAAAGATGAAGAATATCCTCGGGATGGTTGGAAAGAACGATCCAATCGATCTTGAATTGGATGCTGAAGGAAGGAAGCTCTCTGTCAGCTTTAAAAGCTATCGTTATTCGATATCACTTCTTGATACAAAAACGATCCGAAAAGATCCAAACCCGCCCACCCTGAACCTGCCGGCAGTGGTAAAGGTCACTGGAGAAGTCCTCAACAATGCAATAAAAGCTGCTTCTGTAGTCTCAGATAAGATCGCATTTAAAATAGATCCAACAAAGCCCGCATTTACAATGATTGCAGAAGGCGATACTGACAACATCAAACTCGAACTTGGAAAAGATGAGATTGAGTTTGTTCAGGTTGCCGAAGCTCGTTCGCTCTTCTCACTTGATTATCTGAAAGATATGGGGAAGGTGATCGGACGATCCAATCTTATTGAGATTCAGCTTGGGATTGATCATCCTGTCCAGTTCCTCTTTACCATCGCCCAGGACAGCGGGCGTGTCACCTATCTCCTTGCGCCCCGTATTGAGGCAGATTGATGAAGATAAGGCTTGAACTGCAGGATCTTGCCCATTACCCTTTTTTAAAAGAAGCGCAGGAAGTGATCGCGTCACGCGGATTATCACTTGCCACCATCACCCGAACTCCTGAGAGCAGACTATATCTTCAGGCTGCCATTGAACGGATACGTGAGGCTGCCCTCTATAAGAAAGGACAGACCTGGATGGATAGCGAGGATCCGTTTCTTGATATCATAAGTTATGGTCTTGCACGGGTGCTTGTCTCATGCATTCATAACCGATCAGCTAATGGCTCCCTTGCCAGATATGAGGCCGAACGTGCTTTATATTTTCTTCAGGCAATTGAAGAGAACGAGAATATTCGGCGCCATATTTTCAGGGAGCTTGATATGCCCCTATCAGGAAAGGAGATGTCATTTGTCCGCTACATCGAAATCACACAGACACTCCGTGAAGAGAGTTTCAGGCTCGTCAACAGGGATCTCATACATGGCATGGTTACGCTGAGCGGAGAGGAAGAGAATCTTCTCCTTCGCGAACGGATACGAATCCTCCTCCTTGAACAACTACCGCTGGATCTCCCGGAAACGATTTGCGAAACCTTCTCTGAAAGCATATCGGAGGTGCAGAAGATCTTCGCCGAACGAACTGTTGAAGAATATGGGGAAGTCGAAGAGTCGCGGTTTCCTCCATGCATACAGTCACTCTATGATGCCGCAGTTTCCGGTAAATATCTCACTCATTCAGGCAGGTTCGCATTGACAACATTCCTCCATACAATCGGCATGGAAACAACAGGGATCATTGGCATCTTCTCACAGGGTAGCGACTTTAATATTGATGTAACATCCTATCAGGTAAATCATATCATCAGCCAGGGAAACGATGGCTATACCACACCATCCTGCGCGACGATGATGACGCATGGCATCTGTTTTGGTAAGAACGCAAAATGTAAATTGATCAGCCATCCGCTTTCCTATTACCGGAAAGAAAAGAAGGGAAGTTCAAAGACGGTCAAAAAGCCGTCCGGAGATGAGATACATAAGGGCATGTGAGTTCCACTGCGCTAATTCTGCCTGAGCAAACACCCAAATATGCATAATATGTTCATATCGCTTTCTCTATAACTGTGTAACCGGCTCCAATAAGCATAAATATGAAGATAAACAGTGCGAGAAGAAATGCGTATCCCGGATCCATAACCGCAGGCAGTCCGATGAGAAGAACAAGGAATATAACAAGGCTTGTAATCCCTATGGCAATGTCCATGAGCCACTTTTGCATACAGATATTCTGGAAGGAAAGAGGTTTAATGCTTTTCTCACATTCATAAGCTCAACCATAGAATCTATCTCTTATCGGGCATATCCATACTGTATGATACCAGACGATCCCCTCGGGTTTCTAAAAGAGCATGTCAGATCCGAGACATTAATCGAGCATTGTGTAGCTACCGGTGCGATTATGCGTGCTGCTGCTCCCCACCTTGGTGGTGATCCCGATCTCTGGGAGACAATTGGAATCCTGCATGACATAGATTTTGAGGAGGTGTCCGGAGATATGAACCGGCATGGAATAGAAGGTGAAGCTATACTTCTTGCAGCAGGTGTCTCAGATGAGATCGCTGATGCTGTCAGAAAACATAATCATCATCTCTTCTCTGGCTATACAACACCTCTCGATTGCGCTCTTCAGGCAGCCGACAGCATATCCGGCCTTATCATCGCATGTGCGCTTGTAAAAGGCGGTGCTATTGGAGATGTTACGGTAAAAACCGTGAAAAAGAAGATGAAAGATAAGGGATTTGCAGCAGGATGTGACCGCGACAGGATACGGGCTATAGAGCCGATGATGGATCTCGATCTCTTCATTGTAGCGGGTATCGAGGGTGTTGCATCCATCTGGAGGCGATAAGAATATGACTGCAACAGATGAAAAGACTGAGATCCTTGATTCGCTCCGGTATGCAGTTTTGGAGCTTCAGGATAAAATGGATCCCCGTCTCATCCCCGAGGTTGGAAGCAATATTGTGTATGCCCGAAAAAGTGCCAAAACTCCACTGGATGTCGCAGCGGTTGAGGGGAGGATCGTATCACTCCGGGGTGCTGTCCATCCTGTTGGAGAATGTACATTTGGGGGAAGCGATCATGTGGCCCGGATCGTCCTGACAGCCATGAGGTTTGATCCCGAGATCCGATCTGCTGCAAATATCAGGTTTTCAGAAGATCTGGCCGCGCTTCTTGATATGTTGAGTTATAATATCTGCTGGTTTGACCGTGAGAAGGAACCCCCGGGCATACAAACGATGGATTGGGGGGTGGCATCCTGTTGTAGAGAGGAGGTGCCTGACATGATCCTCGATCGCGGGGCTATTGGAAAAGAGCCCATGATCAGAATCCTCGGGCCGGATCCGCTCTCGGTTGCAAACACAATCATTATGTTGTCATCGCGCATTACTAATATGGAAATTTGAGGACGATATAATGGGAATCAAACCAAATTACATCAAATCAATCGGAACAGGGCTTCTGGAAAAGCATGGCAATTACTTCTCTAATGAATTTGATGAGAATAAGCAGGCCGTATCAAACCTGACCACGATCGAGAGCAAGTGTGTTCGAAACCGTGTGGCGGGATACATTACCAGAAAAGTAAATACCAGAAGACGTAGATAAGCTACCGTATGATTCATGGAATAATACCCGCCATCATCACTCCTTTTCAAAGAACAGAAACGATGCCCGTTGATATCAACGGACTTCGTTCAAACATCGAATATCTCCTCTCTGAGGGAATCGATGGAATTGTCCCCTGTGGTTCGACCGGGGAGTCAGCAACATTAAATTTTGCGGAACATGAAGAGATCATCGAAGAGGTTGTCTCAGCCGTTGGTAGCAGGATCCCAGTCATCGCTGGAACCGGTTCGAATAACACTGAAGAAGCATTGACACTCACAAAAGCCGCAAAGAAAATTGGTGCGGATGCTGCCCTGGTGATCAGCCCCTATTACAACAAGCCAAACCGCGCAGGGCTGATCAAGCACTACACTCTTCTTGCGGATTGTGGGATTCCAATTATCGTATATAATGTGCCATCACGCACCGGACAGAACCTCACGCCCGACCTGATCGTTGAGCTTGCTCAGAACCCGGATATCATCGGTGTAAAAGAAGCAAGCGGAGATATCAGCCAGATATCCCAGATTATTGAGGCAACACGTGAGCTGGAGAGGGACATTCCCTTCTCAGTACTCTCCGGGGATGATAATATGACACTCCCAATCATCTCGCTTGGTGGAACAGGTGTTATCTCTGTTGCTGCAAATCTTGAGCCTTCCAGAATGGGGAGCCTCTATGATGCATGCAGGACCGGATCGTTTGTGAGGGCACAGCAGATCCATTATGAGCTCTCCCCGCTCTTCAGGGGGATGTTCATTGATACAAACCCGATTCCTGTGAAGAAAGGTGTTGAATTGAGGGGTGGAGCAGCAGGACCGCTCAGGCTGCCACTTACAGAGCTGGATTTGCAGAAAGAATCTGTATTGAAGGAGATTTTGAGTCATTATGATTAATGTTGCAATATGCGGGGCACTTGGCCGTATGGGTACAATCATCGGTAAGATGGTTGATGAAGATCAAAACCTCAATTTTATTGGCGGGATCGATGTCCGCTCAGGCGAAGTGCTTGGAAAGCCGGTTGTTGAGGCAGGTCAGATTAAACAGTATCTCACTGAGAACAAACCCGACTGCCTTATCGATTTTACAATAGCAAGTGCATCAGTAAACAATATTGAAGTGGCTGCATCTGCCGGGGTCGCACTTGTCGTTGGTACAACCGGTTTTTCCGAAGAGGAGGAGCAGCGGATCAGAAAGGCGACTGAGGGTATTGTACCAATTGTCAAGACGACGAATTTTAGTGTCGGTGTGAATATATTCTGGCAGCTGATCCGGCAGGCAGCAATACTCCTTCCCGATTATGACTGTGAAGTGATTGAGGCTCATCACAGGTACAAGAAAGATGCCCCAAGTGGAACTGCAAAAACCATCCTATCAATCCTCGATGAGGAGATGGGGGCACGCGAGAAATTATATGGCCGCGAGGGCATGACTGAGCGTGGAAATGAGATAGGCGTTCATGTTATCCGGGGCGGTGATATTGTCGGGGATCATTCAGTGCTCTTCTCCGGGAACTTTGAAACAATCGAACTTTCACACCGCGCATATGATCGTTCGGTTTTTGCACGCGGCGCGATCAGGGCGGCAAAATGGGTGCCGAACCAGCCCCCGGGCATGTACACGATGAAAGAGGTTCTCGGCCTCTGATCTACGTGCTGATATCGAAACCTATTTCTCATCATTTTTAACATTAAATAATGGAGGAATCCTATTGGTAGCCGTTATTGATAAGGAGAAATGTACAGGTTGTGAAACATGTGTTGATATCTGCCCTACAGCAGCGATCTCAATGGATGATGGAAAGGCTGTTGTCGATGCAGACACCTGCGTAGATTGTGAAACCTGTGTGGATGAATGCCCCTCTGAAGCCATTCACATGGAATAAGCCTTTTTTTCTTGAACAGATCGGGTTTGAGCCGGATTAAAACTCTAACCCTTATATATCTTCTAACCCTTACTTCTCAATAACCCATGATAAATGTTGGAGTGCTTGGTGCTACAGGTGCTGTCGGTCAGCGTTTCGTCCAGTTACTTGCGAATCATCCATGGTTTCAACTTACAACACTCACAGCGTCAGAACGGAGTGCTGGTAAGCCCTATGGACGAATCGTTAACTGGAGGCTGGATGCCCCGTTTCCGGAGGCTGTAGCAGATCGTATCGTCAGCCCTACAACTGTTGAGGCTGTGAAAGATCTGGATATCGTCTTCTCAGCGCTTCCTGCTGATATTGCAGGAACACTGGAGGCTGAGATTGCCGAGGCAGGCGTTATCGTCTGCAGCAATGCCTCCTCCCACAGGATGGATCCGGATGTACCTCTGCTGATTGCCGAGATCAATCCTGATCATATCGGCATGATTGAACTTCAGCATGACAGCGGACGTGATGGATGTATTGTAACAAATCCAAACTGTTCGACTATAATGCTCTCATCTTCACTTGTCCCCCTTCTCCCAAAACAGATTGAAAGCGTCACCGTTGCAACGCTCCAGGCGATATCCGGTGCAGGATTTGATGGAATTCCCGGAATGGCGATATGCGATAATGTCATTCCATATATTGGATCCGAAGAAGAGAAGATGGAGAGCGAGCCAAGGAAGATCCTGGGTTCATTTAATGGTGCTGAGATCGAGCAGGCGGACTTTTCGATTAGTGCGAGCTGTAACAGAGTACCGGTTATTGATGGCCATATGCTTTCTGTCTGGGTTAAGGCAGGGTGCGATCTCAATGAAGCAAAGAAGGCATATGCAGAGTGGAGAGCTCCATTCTCAGGGCTTCCAACCCAGCCTGAGGAGACCCTCCATATCTTTGAAGAGCCTGACCGCCCGCAGACACGCCTTGATCGGAACAGGGGTGGTGGCATGACCGTCTCAGTAGGCAGAATCCGGGAAGGTATCAGGTATACTGCTATGGGGCATAATACCATCAGGGGGGCTGCCGGCTCTTCAGTACTCAATGCCGAGCTGTTGAAAACAAAGGGATATATTTGAGGGATCATATGCAGACAGACAACACAGTATTCGTTGGAAACAAGCCGGTCATGAATTATGTACTGGCAGTGGTTACACAATTCAATAATGGCGCGGACATGGTAGCAATCAAGGCTCGCGGAAAGGCAATCTCGCGTGCAGTCGACACTGCTGAGATTTCTTTGAACCGTTTTCTTGAAGGTGTGGGAAAGAAAGATATCTGCACATCGACCGAGGAGATTGAGACTGACACAGGCAGAACAAATGTCTCAAGCATCGAAATCATCCTTACAAAAATATAATGATATCCTATTTTTTTCGCGGTATCCGACCAGAAACACTATAATTATATACGACAGATAATATCCAATGAAAACAGGCATAATCATTGCGTCTCTCCTTTTAATCGCCCTATGCTGTATGCCTGTTGCAGCTGAAGAGCCAGACAACCGTTATAGCTATATCAACTTCGAGTCAGTTAATATCACTCTCGATGGAACAAAGGCTGTTGTGACGGTGGATTACACAGTTGATACAGGAGTGCAGGTACTGGTTATGCTTCTTGGTAATCACGACCTCCGATACAAGATATTGCGCTCCATGAACTTTGAGGACGCGTCAATTCAATATGCAGACCTTAACCGGGCAATACTTCATGTCGATTCCGCTTCATTTGATTATGGAGACAGATCATACTGGTTCCCTCAGCACACATTCCTTGTAAGAATACCTGAAGTTACTATACAGACACCCCAGTCCGCCAGGAAATTTTACCTGCTTCAGCAGATGAATGATGGAATCGGGTATTTTGACACCCCGTCACAATTATAAGCATCTGCTTGAGATCTAAAACGGCTGAAGAGATAAAAATCCATTAACGTCAGATTTTCTCAAAGTCAATGAAACCATTCTCAGGATCGGTCTTCAGCAGGCGGACATTCACCTTCTGTCCAACCTTCAGCCTTCCTTCGTTCCGTACAATTCTTCCTTCAACAGGGGGATTGATGATCCTGGCATAGGTTCCTTTCTCTGAAGCGCCTGTCACCAGCCCGTTGAATGTCTCTCCTATCCTGTCCATGAGAAGGACGGCTCCAGCTGCTTTTCTCATGAAACGCTCGACCTTCTTTGCAGCCTTTTCAGATGCAGAGAGATTAGTGGCGATTCTTGTAAGTTCATCGTCTTCATAAGGAGGAGATTTCTTTTGAATTGCCGCCTTAATCAGCCTCTGGATGATGATATCGGCATATCGCCTGTTAGGCGCGGTTCCATGGGTGTAATCTGTTACAGCGAGAGCAAAATGTCCGACTGAATCATCTCCGGGTGCAATTGCCACATATTCGCCTGGTCCCATGAGTTTGACGACCGTCAGTGATAGATCAGGAAATGTCTCGGGATCTCTTCTCTTCTGATCGAGGAGGAAGGCAGCAAGAGCCTGCACATCTGGATCTGCCGGGAGTCTTGCGTGGCGTGCTGCTGCCTCTTCAACAATCCCGTCCCAGTTCTTTGGAGTTCTCACAATACGCTGTATCATCGGGAATGATGCATCCCTCAGGCAGGTCACCAGTGTCCTGTTTGCGGAAATCATGAACTCCTCAATGAGGGAGTGGGCAGGGCTCTCCTGTTGTACAACAAGACCTTTAACCATACCCTCCTCCATAATCGGGGATGCCTCAATTGTCTCAAGATCAAGGAATCCCTGCCTTGATCGTGCTTCTTTCATACGTTGTGCTGCTTCATGCTGAAGGAGGAGTTGTTCGGAGAGCCCGGGAATCTCCAGGTGTTCATAGGGGAAATCCCCCCCGGAATCAAGCCATTCCCCTACGGTCTCATAGACAAGTTTTGCTTTATTGCGGACGATTGAGGGATAGATATCACCGGGTTGAATGGATCCATTCTGAAGAACCATATATTCAATGACCATTGCCATCCTGTCACGATCCGGGTGGAGAGAGGAGATATCTTCAGAGAGCCGGACAGGGAGCATCGGGTAGGTGACGACCCCGGTGTAAATAGAGGTCCCATGTGTTGCTGCATACCGATCGGTTGCAGATCCCTTTGGCACACGGCAATCGACATCGGCAATAGCGATCTTTACCAGTATTCTGTTATCAGGTTTCTTTTCGCAGAACTGGATCTGATCGATATCCATGGTGTCATGGTTATCTATTGAGATCCAGAGGAGAGAACAAAGATCCCGTGCACTCCCCTTATATTGCGGGGATATGCCGTCTTGTATAGTATTTACTTCCCGGAGAACCGGCTCTGGAAATGTTGGCCTGAAGCCATACCGCTCCATTGCCTTGTCAGCGATCTTTTTTAGATCAGGAGGTTTCTGGAAATGCATAATAAGTGGTGTTAGCGTCGAACGTGATGAATATGTGGGCTGGTATCCGGTTTTAGTACACGATACGTTTATGAGCAGAGATGACCTTTTTTGATTAATATAGCCTTATTTATGGGAGGGAAATGTCTTTTGAGAAGATTGAAAGGAATAGGGGCGATCCTCATTATCCTTGGGATCATCGGTATCATCATCTCAGGGTACAGCCTGGCACTCGGCGTTGCATCTGATGCACGGAAAGCCCAGGAGGATGTCAGCTCAATCCTTAAACGCCACGAGATCTCCACGCGTTCGATGGGTGAGACGGTACAGGAAGCTGCTCCCTCATTTGAACAGATGGGGATATCGATTCGTGAAGCGGGAGTTCTTATGAACCTTGTACCGCTCGTCCAGGCAGGAGATCCGCTCATTGATGCTGGAGAGCGGATGTATCGGGTTGGTGTCGAGCTGAACGCAACAGGAGCCGATCTGATTGACACGGCTGATGATATGAAATCCCTTTCCCAGAATCTGAAGACGATGAGTGATGAGGTGATGTATATGATTTATATCGCTCTTTTGACATTGTTCCTGGTTTCGGTGATGGTGATCGTCGTTGGTTTTGGCTTTTGCGAGATTGAGACAGAGAGAAGAGAAGTACATCAACTCTATAGGGAGATTGATGAAATGAAGAGGATGAGATGAACGAAGCACTGGAGAACAGCATCTAATCTTTTCATCGGTTTAATCTGTGTTGAGGTACCGTAATTAATCAGGGACTCTTGTGGATTTTGACCGGCTGCTTATCAATTCCTTTCTCTATACAAAGGATGCATTCCTTGGAAAGCGGAGCAGGTGGATCCTCTTTATCATCTCAAAGTATCTCCTTTATCCGCTTTTTCTCGGCTATCTGGTTGAAATATACCGGGGGAAAATGCCATCTAAGTCAGATAATCCCTATGAATTCATCGAGAATGAGCCGGTCTTTGGCGCCCTCTTTTTTGACGGCCTGAAACTCTTCATAATCAAGCTGATCTATACGGTACCTATCGCCATAATTGCTGCACCCCTTCTAATAACGCTTATCTTTGGGGATGAAGATGCCCTTTCGACGATTGTATCCGGAACAGGCATTGTGCCTGAGGAGGTACTCTTTGCCTTTGGTTTTGTAACCGGGCTTGCTATCATCGTGTATACCTTCCTGATCGGGATCAATCTGCCAATAGCCCTCATCCGATTCTCACGTACCGGCCTGATGAGAGAGGCATTCAGGTTCTTTGATATCCAGAAGATAATCGGGGAGATCGGACGGTTGAATTATATCCTCGCCCTCTTCATCCTTGCAATCATTATCGGTTTGATTGAGTATCTGCTTCTTCAGGTGCCGGATATCGGGTGGGCTCTGTTGACCATCTTTACTCCTGTTCTGGCAGTCTTCTCAGCCCGGTACATAACGATGATTTATGAGACTCTCCTGGATAGTTCAGTCTGAAACAACCAGATAAGACTTCTGTTTAAGCGTTCCGGTACTGCATATCTGGATACAGAGGCCACAGCCATCGCAGAAATCAGTGTTAATTGTAATGCCATCATTTTTCAGTTCAAGCGCCTGGTATCCTCCATCACGGCAGGCGACGACGCAACGGCCGCACCGGATACAGGATCCGGGATTGCTGATAACCGGATGGATACGGATTTTACGATCTAGCGACTGGTGGCTGGTCAGCCTCTCCAGGCTCAGTCCCCTGAGTTCATCGGGAGAAGAATATTCTTTCCTTTCAAGATAACTGGCGAGTCCTTTCTTCATCCTCCTGACGATACCATAGCCATTCCACATGACAGCGGTACACACCTGAAGGGCTGAGGCACCAAGAAGAAGATATTCAACAGCATCCTGCCACCTGCTGATCCCGCCGATTCCCATGATTGGAAGAGGAACGGTTTTTGCGATCTGCGAAACCATTTTAAGGCCGATAGGCCTGATTGCCGGGCCTGAATACCCGCCATAGGTTGAATAACCATCTACATTTGGAAGAGGTTCAAAGGTCTCGATATCTAATCCAAACATGCAGCCAACCGTATTGATTGCGGATATGCCATCTGCTTTGCCAAGTGCAGCAGCGAGGGCGACAGGGCTTATATCTGTGATATTAGGGGTCAGTTTGACATAGACAGGAACATCTGCGACTTTTATCACCATCTGTGTAAGATCCTGAACCATACGGGGGTTCTGCCCTATGACTGAGCCGACACCCGCTTCAGGCATACCATGGGGGCAGGATACATTCAGTTCGATCGCATCGCATCCGGCATTCTGTACATCTTCTGCGAGATCCTGCCATGTGGCAGGATCAGGAGACCCCATGATGCTTGCGATCAGGATCTGATCGGGATATTCAGATTTGATAGCCCGGATCTCCTCTATCCAGTATGAGAGGCTGTGCTTGCTGAGCAGTTCGATATTTTCAAATCCGAAGAGTTCATTGCATTCGCCTTTCCAGGTAGTAAAACGGGGAGATACATCCCGAATCGGCATATCGTCGGGGGTGATCGTTTTGATGACAGCACCCCCCCATCCAGCCTTCAAACCGCGCCGGATCATCTTTCCAGTCGATGTCGGGGGGCCTGATGAGAGAATAAAGGGGTTCTCAAGGGTGAGGGAGCCGAGTGTTGTTTTCAGGAGCGGGGAGTCATACATGGTTACAATCACAGCAGGGGTTAGTTACCTTTCTTTATGAAAAGAACTTTCCGCTATTGTATTTCAATCCCTTGTGCTGAGAAGAGACCTTCGAGAATACATTCAGATGCTATCCTTATAACTGCGAATGTTTCAGTCCATTTTTGTGGTAACATCCATCTTCTCTGACTGCATATTGTGCATCAAGGGTTCAGGTTATGGCTGATATGCAGTTGATCCGGTGGTGTGTCGATTTTGGAATGGCAGTTCTGTTTTTTGTTACGTTTGTGACGGGGCTGTTCAAATGGACACTCCTGATGAGGACACTTGGTCTTACAGATCTGGTAATGCCAATTGCGTTGATGAGTGATATCCATGACTGGGGAGGTTTTCTTCTCGGGTTCATGGTTGCCCTGCACCTGTATATGAACCGGGCATGGATCTTCTCGACTACCAGAAAGATGCTTGCAGGAAAAAATGATGAATAGCTGTGATTTTTCGGCTCAGATTACCGGTTATAGAAACTTTCAGAGGTATCGGCACTATCTGAATACCCACGCTGCTCCCAGTATCCGCGGTAGGAGGGATCATCTGAAAGCTCAATTGTTTCGATCCATTTGATCCATTTATAGCCCCATTTGTCCTCGGCAACGAGCTGAAACGGGTATCCCCTCTCAGCAGGGAGCGTGACATTGTTCATCCGGTATGCCATCAGGATGTCCTTATCCATGATATATTCCAACGGAAGTGATGTGGTGTATCCGTCATCTGCCCGGAATATGACAGTATTTGCACGGGGGTCTGCTCCTGCGTCATTAATCAGATCCCTGACCAGAACGCCTTCCCAGAGGATGGTGGCGTCCCATCCTTCAACACAGTACAGCGTGACGACTTTTGAATAGTGCGGGTATTTGAGAAGGATCTCATCATATGTCAGGACAGTCTCTTCTGCAACAAGCCCTGTGATAATCAGCCGGTACCGGGAGATATCGACATATCTTGGTCCAAGAATTGAGTTCTCACGGAAGTCATTGACTGATGAGAGATCCAATCCCTGATATGATCTGATCTCAACGGCGGCAAGGGTTTGTGGATCGCTTCTGCCAGTTCTGCTATCTGCTCCAATGAGAGCGGGGAGAATGAGAATCCCGGCACACAGGAAAATCATAAGAGCGATGATCAGGATTCGTGGCGATGGTTTCTGCATGAGAGGGGTTGTGGGCGGAAGGGTTGATAAATTCATGTATGGGAACTGGCATCTGGCATGTTGTTATGGATAGAGTCCGGAGATAGTTCCTTTCTAATCCAGGGTATATCTGACAGACGTCGTCATGTATATTTTTGCCAAATTCAGAAAGTCTCATCACGTATTATATCCATCTGAAGGGTATGCCAGTGATCATGATGCCCGATGGCATCTCCCTCCGGTATGCAGTTCATGGGGATGGCTCTACTATAGTGTTTGTGCTTGGGTATGGGATGACCCTTGATGAGTGGCCGTCCCGGCTGGTATCGCACCTTGCGAGATCGCACAGGGTGATCCTCTACAACCACCGCGGAGTATCCGGTGAACGGAATCCGGCGATTGAGTTTACAATTCCCCAGGCAGCACGGGATCTTCATGAAATAATAACTCAGCTTTCAGGCGGGGAAAGGGAGAGAGAAGAGAGGGAGGAAGAAGAGAAAGAAGATGATGGAAAACAAGAGAGGCCTGTGCATCTCGTTGGATATTCGATGGGCGGGATGATCGCACTTGAATATGCCATTCTATATCCTGATTCAGTCGACCGCCTTGTGCTTTTGAATGCCGACTGCGGCGGAGTGTTGAGAGTTCCGGCCGAGGAATGGGTCACAGAAGAGATGGCAAAAGAGCTCTCAACTCCTGAAGCTTTTCTTGAGCGTGCCGGACGAATTCTCCTCACGGAATCATACCGCTGTGAACACCCCGATCCCCTGACATGGTTTGTGGATTATGGGGAAGTGGCTGACCCCCATGCAGTGAAGGAGCAGTTTGATGCGATGGCCCTGTGGGAAGGAGTCTGCCCGGAGCTTCATACGATCAGATCGAAGACCCTTATCATAACAGGCGATCAGGATATTGTCATCCCTCCGGAGAATGCCAAAATCCTGGCCGCAGCCATACCGGATGCCACGCTGCATATACTGAAAGGGCAGGCACACGGGATGATCTTCTGCGAGCCGATGAGGATTGCCGGGATGATCGAGGAATTTATTGAGTGAGTGGGGGGATGAGGAGGGATGGATGGGGATGGATGAAAATGAGTTGGGATGGTTAGAGATGAGCGGCCGAGATAGTGGGAACTCGCGAAAATATCTGATTATCATAGAGGAGTCTGAAACAAACTTCTCTGCATACTCCCCGGATCTCCCTGGTTGTATAGCAACGGGAAAAACCCGTCAAGAGGCAGAAGAACAGATGCGTGAGGCGATTGCGTTTCACCTTGAAGGGCTGGAGGAGGATGGTTGAAGGTTATTGATACTATTCTTCAACAATGCGACTGTAGGTACCACAATCCCTAAAGAGCGCTTCCTGTACCAGGAAGCGATCGGGATTTTCAAAAACACTTTAAATATCGTAAAAATAGAATTGAAACGATTTTAAGCATCATGCGAAAATTGAACCTGCGACTTCTTAGTGTGAATGGAAATTATCAAGATTTTCAAAAACGCCTTAATTATCTTAAAAATAGAAATGAAGCCCAAATTAAGCCTCGGGCGGGAATCGAACCCGCGACCTCTTCCTTACCAAGGAAGCGCGATACCGCTATGCCACCGAGGCGAACATATTCTGATTATATGTTAGCTGATATATGCTACCAGATTAATCTGCCCGCATTCCGGAGATCTGAGCCCGTGAATCCGGCAGCAACCTCCAAATTCATGAAAAGTTGCATTATATCGTAAGCCAGCGCTGTTTTAATACCTTCCGGAATGAATCCCATAGTACGAAGAAATCCGGCACTCATCTTTATATATTCATTGAGTATTCTTCTGGCCTTCGCACGCACGAGAGCCAGACATCATCCAATAATTAGTTAATACGTATGAAGAGAGCGATTGGCATGGCAACCGCTCACAGCCCAAGCGCCCGCACGCTCTCCATCACTCCTTCAAGCGTCTCCACCTCAATAACCGGGGTAACCCTCTCCCTTATAATCGCCGCCATTACCGGTGGAAACGAGATGGTGCCGATCCCAACAGCCCCGTGCGAATCAGTTGTCCCATCATTGTCATGGACATGGATATGATCGAAGGGGTGGATGAGAAACTCGGGCAGGCAGCCATTCAGGTGTGCATGGCCAATATCGAGGGTGAAGCCTGCCCCGTCGATGAGCGGGAGCTCATCCGGCCTCCTGAGGAAGAAATAATCCCAGTTTCCCATATTCTCTATAGTCAGCCGGACGCCACGATCGTCTGCAAGCGAGCATAGCTCGGCTATGGATTTCAGCATCTGCCGCTCAGCCATCTCCCGCTCCTCTACCCAGGTAAAATAACCGGGATGGACGATCACCGGGGCATTAACCTCAGCGGCAATTGCAAAGCATTCGTCTGTTACCTGGACACTCGCCTTTCTGATCGGCTCAAGAAGGGAGGCGATATTCACTCCGCGTGATGGCGCATGAATCGAATACGAGAAGGAATAGGAGAGAAGTATCTCAGGAGTATCAATGTAATGAAGGCCATCATCCATCACCTCAACAGAACCGGAGATTGAAGCAAGCTTCTCAAGGGCTGTTCCGAGCGGCTCACGATGAAGGCAATAGGTTGAGACTGCAAACATACACTCAATCGGCAGGATCAGACGATAAAAGATCTGATCCGAATCATGAGCCCCACATCGTGTTTCAGATGAACATACCGCCGCCAATACCAGAGCTCCACCCGCTAAAAAGACGTATCCCTCATCAGAACATACAGATCAAAGAAGATGGAATACAAATATCTCTTCGGCCCGGTCCGCTCCCGCCGCCTCGGGAGATCGCTCGGCATCGACCTCGTCCCCGGCAATATCTGTTCTTTTAACTGCGTTTACTGTGAGTGCGGGAAAACAACCTGCCTCACAGAGAAACGGGGTGAGTATGCACCCGTGGGCAGAATCCAGCAGGAACTCGATCACTACCTCAGAAGAAAGAGAGATATCGATCATATCACCCTCGGCGGAACCGGTGAGCCTACCCTCCACTCGGGAATCAGCACCATCCTTGAGTATCTCCGAAAACACCATCCTGAATACAAAAGGGCTGTTCTCACAAACAGCACCCTCCTCTCAGACCCGGAAGTCAGGAAGGAGATCCACACAGCCGACCTCATCCTCCCCTCCCTTGATGCGGTCAGCGATTCCCAACTCAGAATGATTAACCGGCCAATCACCGGCATCACCACAGAACAGATGATCGAGGGGCTGGTCAAACTCAGAACAGAATTTAAAGGAGAGATCTGGCTTGAGATATTCTTCATTGCGGGCATAAATACAACAGAAGGGGAACTCCACCTCCTGCGGGATGCAGCAGTCCGGATCAACCCCGATCAAATTCATATCAATTCGCTCAGCCGCCCCGGAGCAGAACCCTGGGTATCCCCTCTCACAGAAGATGAGAAGAAGAGGATACTGTATTTCTTCACCGAAGAGTTTGCAAATACCACAATCATCTGAAGCAGAGCTGATCAGATTCCAACCCTGCCTTGATCATATAACCTTTTCTGGCTGGCAGGATACACTATTAGTAGAGAATTGATATGGCGGTTGGAAAGGATATCATCAAAGCAATACACGAGGAGATCAGATCAAACCTCAGGATCATGCATGTCTGCGGCACGCATGAAGCAGCAATCGCAAAACACGGAATACGCAGTGTCCTCCCCAAAGAATTAAAGATTGTTATGGGGCCCGGCTGCCCCGTCTGCATCACGCCTGCCGGCGAGATCGACTGTGCAATGGATCTTGCAGCAGAAGGAAAGATCATCACCACCTATGGTGACCTCCTCCGGGTCCCGGGATCAAAAGGCTCCCTCGAATCAGCAGACGGCGACATCCGGATCGTCCAGGGCATTCACAAGGCAGTTGAAATCGCAAAGAACACCGACAAAGAGGTTGTCTTCATCTCTGTTGGTTTTGAGACAACAGTTCCAACCGTTGCAGCAACCATCCTCCAGAACCCGCCTGAAAATTTCAGCATCCTCTCCTGCCACCGTGTCGTCCCCCCGGCGATGCAGTGGCTCCTTGATCAGGGGGAAGCAGACCTCAATGGTTTCATCCTGCCGGGCCATGTCTGCGCTGTGATGGGATATGATGAATACGAGCAGTTCCCGGTCCCTCAGGTTGTTGCAGGTTTTGAAGCAGAAGATCTCCTGCTTGGCCTGTATATGCTCATAAAACAGATCAACAATGGTGAAGCAACGGTGGAGAATGCCTACCCAAGGGCTGTCACCAGAGAAGGAAACACCAAGGCAAAAGCCCTTATGTATGACGTATTTACCCCCTGCGACATCGAATGGCGGGGCTTCCCGGTCATCCCCGGCTCAGGCCTTGAATTAAAACGGGAATTTGAAAAGTACGATGCGCTCAAGAGATTCAATAAGACAATTCCTCACATAGAGAAGCGCTCAGCCTGCATCTGCGATCAGCTCCTCCGCGGCCTTGCCGAACCAACCGACTGTCCGCTCTTTGGAACTGCATGCACACCCCGCTCCCCGGTTGGCCCATGTATGGTTTCACATGAAGGTGCCTGTAAAATCTGGCACCAGTATCACAGATAACGATATCCTTATCTGTTTTTACACAGATCTATCTAGACGCAAATCCCACAATCGGGCTCTTGCAGCAATTGTCTCGGTAGGGTAGTGGACATCCTAGAAGCCTCCGGAGCTTTTGACCCGGGTTCAAGTCCCGGCCGGGACGTCGTTTTTTTCATCAGATAAAAAAATACGATGGCAATGTTCTACAGCCATCATTTTAAACGATCAGATCGTAAATTTATCCTATATGGCGTTTGACCTGTACGATCTTGTAAATAAATATCCCCCGCAGCAGATGATGGCGATTCCACTAGCCATCTTTGTTATCGGGCTCATGATAATTGGGGTCAATTTCATGTTTACCGGTGCTCCTGTTAGTCTTGGGATCGATTTTGCCGGGGGAACCGCGGTAACGATAATTACTGATGATACACCTGAACAACTTGAGAGCTATTTTGCAAGCTACCCTCTGATCAGCATCGGGGAAGGATTGAACCGCGGGAACTATCTCCGATTCGGGCCTATGTCGGATGACCAGTTCCGATTGCTCTCACAGGATATCGGAGCCCGTTATCCTGATGCAAAAGTGGATCAGATCGGCGAATCATTCGGTGAGACACTCCAGCAGCAGGCACTTTTTGCCCTCCTCATCTCATTTATCGGGATGTCAGTCATCGTCTTTATTGCCTTTAGAACTGTTATTCCATCCATTGCAGTCGTCTTTGCCGCATTCGCCGACATTCTCATCACTGCGGCTATCATGGACATAATCGGCCTACCCCTTTCACTTGGGACAACAGCCGCACTCCTGATGCTCATCGGCTACTCGGTGGATAGCGACATCCTGCTCACAACACGCATCCTGAAGAGGCAGGGGAAGCTGGAAGATAAACTGTCGAATGCATTCAGGACAGGGTTCATCATGACAACCACTACCCTCTCTGCGGTTCTGGCGCTCCTTATCGTCTCATGGATCGGCGGAATCGAGATAATCCTGCAGATCGCAACCGTTCTCTTAATCGGGCTGATTGTTGACCTGATAAATACCTGGATGTTCAATGCAGGTCTGCTCAAATGGTATGTTCAGAGTGGAAGAGCTGCAAAAGAGGTGAGAAGATGAGGAAAGGAAGTGAGAAGATGAGAAAGGATGAAACCCATCCTTTGATGAAAGACTGGCGTATTCTTGTGTTAATAGCTGCAGTTATCCTCTCAGTCGTCTCAATTTATCTCCTTCCACCTGCCTTTGACAAAGGCATCCAGGGCAATGTCCAGCTTGGACTTGACCTTGAAGGCGGTTCATGGATACAGCTCGAATACAAAGCTGAACTTGTCACCTTTGAGACCACAGGCTCTGTTGAGGAACTCCTCATCGGGCTCTCTGAAGATCTGGATGCCGAGGTTTCGCTCGTTGATACAAACACCATCGAAATACGGAAACCATTCACCCGGGAAGAGCTGGAACAGGCATTCGCACAATATGGCGCAACAATCACCAGATATGAGATCGGCGTCGGAACTGAAACTGCAGAGACAGTCAAGCGTATTCTGGAAGAGAAGATCAACCGCCTTGGCACACGCGATGCCAAGGTGAACACCCTCACCACATTCGGTGGCGCCTCACGGTACATCCGCGTGGAGCTTGCCGGTGTTGACATGACCACGGCACAGGAGATTGTCGGACAACAGGGGAGGTTCGATATCAGGATACAGACCACCGGGAATGAGACAGAGCATGTCCTCTATGGTGATGCCATCACAAGTGTCGGCAACCCGGCACAGCATCCAATCGGGAGCAATAACTGGGGTGTCCCTTTCACCATCAGCGATGATGGCGCACGTGCATTACGGGAATCTGCCATCAGGACCGGTGCAACAGACAGGCCCACGGATCATGAACTGATGATGCTCCTCGACGATGAGGTCGTGTACAGTGCACCGCTATCCGCCGATCTTGCAGCACGGCTGAAGGTTGAGGAGGTCAGAAACCTTGTCGCTTCAACAGGTGTCGGGGATGATGCTCTGAACAGGGCGATGATCCTGGAGATTCACCTACGTGCAGGCGCACTCCCTGTAGATGTCACAATCGCCGGATCAGGATCGGTCTCAGCAGCCCTTGGAGAACATTTCAAGACGATGAGCATCATCGCAGGCATCATCGCCCTCCTCACTGTGGGACTGGTTGTCTACTACCGGTACCGTGAGCCAAGTATCGTTATTCCGATGCTCCTGATTAATACCTCCGAGATCATCATCCTCCTTGGAATAGCACGATACTTCACCCAGCTCGACCTCGCAGCAATAGCAGGTCTAATCGCCGTCCTCGGTACAAGCATCGATCAGCTAGTCGTCATCACCGATGAAGTGCTGCATGAAGGAAAAGTGCCTTCGCCAAATGTCTATCTGAAGCGGCTTTCAAGGGCGCTTGGGATTATCGTCGTTGCTGCTTCGACCATGATCATTGCCATGCTCCCACTTGCCGTGATGGATCTCTCATCACTTCGTGGATTTGCAATTATCACCATACTCGGGGTATTGATTGGCGTTGTGATCACACGGCCGGCATATGGAAAGATCATCATGGCGATCCTCTCCCGATAACCCTTTTTTGATCGCGCATAAAAATAAACGGCTTTTATATGCCGTTTATACAAAATACTCTCTATTTTTCATATATCAATAAGAATGGGATAAGAATCGTATTTTCAATAAAAGAATCTGCCCTCACTGTTAATAATAATAGAAACAGAATGATTATGGTCATTCATGAAGGCGGTTTTGGGGCTTGAAGACGGAACCTTTTTTGTAGGAGATGGTTTTGGTGCTGAAGGGGAAAGCACAGGAGAACTGGTCTTTACCACGCAGATGGCCGGATATATGGAGGCGCTGACCGATCCCAGCTACGCGGGACAGCTCCTCATGTTCACATATCCGCTCATCGGCAATTATGGTGTTGACTTCAAAAACTTTCAGAACCCTCTCGTCCATGCACGTGGATGCATCACCCATGAGGTATGCAGATCACCCAAACATAACCCCTCTCTCATTACATTTTTTGAAGATCGAGGGTTGCATGGATTATCAGGTATCGACACACGGATGTTGACGATCAACACTCGTCTTCATGGAACACTCAGGTCAGCACTCATTGTCGGCGACGATAATGGGGAGTATGCAGTTGAGAAGGCCAGAAATGCGCCGCAGATCTCTGAGATGGATCTCATTCAATCAGTCACATGCACAGATCCCTATCATGTCCGTGGACGGGGAAAAAGGATCGCAATCCTGGATCTTGGAGTGAAGAAGAATATTGTCGTCAGCCTCCGGCGGCGGGATGCAGATGTATATATCTTCCCCTATACTGCTACACGGGAGGAGATTGATGCCTGCAGGCCCCAGGCACTCTTTATCAGCAACGGGCCGGGTGATCCCAAAAGGGCAACCAATGCAATTGACACGGTCAAATCATATATCGGGGAGATCCCAATCTTCGGCATCTGCATGGGCAACCAGATCCTTGCGCTTGCACTCGGAGGAGAGACCCACAAGCTGAAATTCGGGCACAGGGGATCAAATCAGCCGGTCCGATGCAGTGATGGATCAATATCCATCACAACACAGAATCATGGGTATGTAGTGGATGGCGACTCACTCCCGGAGGGGTGCGAAGTGAGCTACACAAATGTCAATGACAACACCCTTGAAGGGTTCATTGACCGCCATTTAAACATCTTCTGCGTACAGTTCCATCCGGAAGCCCATGGCGGCCCTCACGATACGGAAAAACCAATCTTTGATATGATCTACAGGAGCATTCCGGATGCCTAAATTACCTCATATTCACAAAGTGCTGCTGATCGGATCAGGCCCTATCCAGATCGGTCAGGCAGCTGAGTTCGATTTTTCTGGAACACAGGCATGCAGGGCACTTCGGGAAGAAGGGCTCTCGGTTGTCCTGGTCAACTCCAATCCTGCAACAATTCAGACAGATCCGGAGACAGCGGATGTCGTCTATGTAGAACCATTGAAAGCTGATATTATAGCAAAGATCATCCAGAAGGAGAAGCCTGACGGAATATTAAGCGGTCTTGGCGGACAGACAGGGTTGAACCTTACCGCCGAGCTTGCAGAGATTGGGGCACTTGAAGGTGTTGAGATCCTCGGAACCCCGCTCGATGCCATTTACATGGGTGAAGACCGGGAGAAGTTCCGCGACCTCATGAACCGGATCAACGAGCCTGTGCCAAAATCGATGATCCTGACAGATCTCAGCCAGATAGATGAAGCGCTCAACGTTGTGGGGCTCCCTGCCATCATCCGTCCTGCCTATACGCTTGGTGGCTCTGGCGGGGGCGTTGCAACCAATGAAGAGGAACTTCGACGGATCGTTGAGATGGGGTTATCCCGTTCCAGAATACGGCAGGTACTTGTTGAAGAGAGTGTCAAAGGATGGAATGAGATCGAATTTGAGGTGATGCGCGATGCCGCAGATACCTGCATCATCATCTGTGGTATGGAGAATGTCGATCCGATGGGCGTCCATACCGGAGAGAGCGTTGTTGTCGCACCCATCCTGACACTCCGTGACGATGAGTACCAGATGCTCAGGACAGCGTCGATCAAGATCATCAGGGCCCTTGGGGTACAGGGCGGCTGTAATGTCCAGTTTGCCTTTAAAGATGGAGATTATCGGGTTATCGAGGTAAATCCCCGGGTATCGCGTTCATCTGCCCTCGCATCCAAGGCAACCGGTTACCCGATCGCACGTGTAACCGCAAAGATTGCAATCGGCATGAGGCTGGATGAGATCATAAATACCGTCACAGGATGTACGCCTGCATCATTTGAGCCATCGATCGATTATGTGGTAGTCAAGGTTCCGCGCTGGCCATTTGATAAATTCAAGACCGCAGACCGATCACTCACAACAGCAATGAAGAGCACCGGGGAGGTTATGGCAATAGGGCGCACACTTGAGGAGAGCTTTAAAAAAGCACTCCGTTCGATTGATACCGATATCATTTCACACACCAACCCCGACGAGATCCGCATGATCCTCCAACGCCCGACCGATGAGCGGTTCGCGGCACTCTTCGATGCATTCAGGATCGGCCTCTCAATTGATGAGATACACGCACTCACCGCAATTGAACCCTTCTTCCTTGAAAAGATCAGGCATATTGTTCAGATTGAACAGTCCCTCACTCCTGTATCAACGGACAAAGAATTACAGCAGGCCAAAATCTATGGCTTTTCAAATACCGAGCTCTCAGGATTCACCGGAAAAACTATCCCTGAGATTGAGGCAATATGCGGGGATCCTACCTATAAGATGGTCGATACATGTGCAGCGGAATTCCCGGCAAGCACCCCATATTATTATTCTACATGGGAGACCGGATGTGAACTCACACGGAATGATACGAAGAAAATCCTGATCCTTGGTTCAGGCCCTATCAGGATTGGGCAGGGGATAGAGTTTGATTATTGTACAGTCCATGCCATTGTAGCACTCCGGGAACGCGGTGTTGAAGTGCATGTCGTCAATAACAATCCTGAAACTGTATCAACAGATTTCGACACCTCTGACCGGCTCTTCTTTGAGCCGATGCAGCTTGAGGATGTGATGAACATTCTCAGGAAAGATAACTATTTTGGTGTGATGGTTCAGTTTGGCGGGCAGAACTCAGTTAACCTCACCATTCCAATTCATGAGGAGATCAAACGGCTGGGCCTTTCCACCCGCATACTTGGAACCAGCCCTGATGCAATGGATATTGCAGAAGATCGTGACCGGTTCAGTATCCTCCTTGAGAAGCTACAGATCCCAAGCCCGGCAAATGGATCTGCCTATTCTGAAGAGGAGGCGTTTTCTATCGCAAACAGGATCGGCTATCCGGTTCTGGTACGCCCCTCATATGTCCTTGGAGGACGGGCAATGGAGCTTGTGCATGATGATATCGAGCTGAAAACCTACATCAAGGAGGCGGTGCGTGTCAGCAGGCAGCATCCTGTTTTAATTGACCGATTCCTCCAGGATGCCGTCGAACTCGATGTTGATGCAGTCTGTGATGGAAACGATGTGCTTATCGGCGGGATAATGGAGCATATCGAAGAGGCAGGCGTTCATTCCGGAGATTCGGCCTGTGTCATTCCGACACAGTCGCTCGATACAGAAACAATTGCCACAGTCAGGGAATACACACGGAAACTCGCCCTTGGCCTTGGAGTAGTCGGTCTCATCAATATTCAGTATGCGATACAGAATAACAAGATCTATGTTCTTGAAGCCAATCCGCGTGCAAGCAGAACGGTACCATTCGTCTCAAAGGCAACCGGCATTCCACTTGCCAAGATCGCTGCACGAATCATGCTCGGGGAAACGATAAATGAGATCGGGATTGCAGAACGAGAAATCCGTCATGTGGCAGTAAAAGAGGTTCTTCTCCCCTTCAATAAACTTCCGGGCGTTGATGCGGTACTTGGCCCGGAGATGAAGAGTACCGGAGAGGTAATGGGGATTGATTATGACTTTGGCCGTGCCTTCTTCAAAGCAAGCCTTGCTGCAGAGAATACACTTCCCCTCCAGGGCCGGGTCTTCATCTCTGTTAATGATGACCAGAAGGAGGTCAGTATACCAATTGCACAAAAGCTACAGGATCTCGGGCTTGAACTCTACGGCACTTCAGGCACAGTCCAGTTCCTCACTCAGGCCGGCATCAGAATGAACCTTGTCCGGAAAGTGCAGGAAGGATCGCCAAATGCCATTGATATGATGCGGAGAGGTGAGATCCAGCTGATCATCAATACCCCTTCAGATAAAAGTTCACGCCAGGATCATTATCAGATCATGCGTATTGCTGTTGATTATGGGATTCCCTACATCACAACTATACCCGCAGCCGATGCTGCAGCAATGGCAATTGAGGCATATAAAAAGAATGAAACAACCATTGAACCGCTTGGATTCTATCTTCGATAGAAAGGGCAAATCTGCCTACATTCTTTTTTCTATCAGCTTGAAAATGTCTCACTCACCCGCTCTTTCGGGGTGATGCCGGGTCCGCTTAGTATACATTCAATCTCAGCCACCGAATTTCGTGGTATCTGCACGGTACCTTCGATAAAGCGGGTCTCGCCTTCCGGGATTGCCGGAACTGGTACAGGGTAGCTGAATATCCATGACGTATCAGTCCTGTGTGCCGGACGAGCGGTCATCGCAACGTTGAGATCTCGGGCAATCCCGGTTCCGGTGCTTGTAATTGTACAATAGATCTGGTAATAGGCATATAGCTGGTCATAATGTATCAGGCGGGCATTGAAACGTAGATCGGCATCAGGGGTTCTGATAGGATTAAGTATAGCAGCACCCTCGATAGGCCGCATTGGGTGGTAATTAACATCGTAGAGGCTTTGTACGAAGACACTCCTGAACTGAGCGGGGAGTGTCCCGATCGGATAACCCGGGATATTTGATTCGATATATACATAGCTGCTCTTGATAACATCCGGCCTGTTCTGATAATAATCGCGGATATTGTTATCCTCATCCAGATAATTTCCTTTTAGAATAGTATTCGCATCCTTCTGATACACATAGACCAGATTATTTGCTTTATCCGCTTCAGTCAATGGGAGGAGAACTGCATAATGGCGCGGTGTCTCAAAGAGTGATGCCTGATAATTCAGAAGATTGAGGAGTGAAGCAAGTAAAATGGTTGTATCCTGGCTGTCACCACCGCCATCATAGAGAGTCTGCAATGGATACTTTGGATAATCATCATAATCCCTCACCGCCCCCCAGTGGTTATTGGGAAGAGATTGTACAAATGAGATGATGAGATCGCGCCTCTGGTTTTCATTCAGTTTCCGTGACGCTGCAAGTGAGATAAAATCTTCAATAATCAGATGGAGTTCTGCTCTTCCCCGATCTGACATGACATAATCTTCCGGACCCGGCTTATCACGAGGCAAAATGGCAAAATAGTTATATCGGCTTGCCGGAATCTGGATTGTCCAGGTATAGTATGAACCTCCTGAATACCAGCGATACGTCTCGGCGGTATCACGGGTTTTTAGCTGGATAGATTCCTTCGGACTATAAGGAGGAGTTTCATCATCAACCGGCAGCTGGCTGACAACCCAGGTGGGCTGGCCAGGGGGTTGTGTCACATAACCTGGAGTGCCAGGAGTTTCGTAGTATATATCCGTTGGGATTACACCATTTTCCTCCGATTTCATTTGCCAGGGAAGTGATGGCTGCTGTACGACAAGACTGATGATCAGAACCACTGCTATGCCAGCAATAACGATAACAATCTCATCCTTGAGCATACAGGTATTCTGATGCTAAAGGTAAATGAGTTGCGATTAAGATAGTGATCGAAAGATGGTCAGTAAAGATTATATTTAGGTTGCCTGAATCGCTGAAGAGAGTTCGTTTCTGAGTACTGGCAACTCCTGGTATATCTTCATGATCGCAGCCCGCGTCCTCAGAAGTTCTGTCTGCTCTTTGGTAGACAATATCCCATCAGGGATCTCATCAAGGCTGTAGGCGGCAGAAAGGGCATTCCTCTCCATCGTTGTTATAACATTTCCAGCTTCGTCAAGCTCCTGCCTCCACCCGATATAGTTAAATGAATCATAATGCTGGGCTGCCCTCTTCAGATGTGCGGTATAGGATTGGTAATCACGACCAATGATTGAGCTGGCTGATCGGAGAGCATCTGTCCAGATGCGGTATGCAGCATACCGTGCCATCATCTCCTCATTCTCTTCCGGGATCTCCTCCATTTCATAAAAGATCTGATCGATCAGGAAGAGTTCATCTTCCAGAGTGTAAGTACTTGTCTGTCCCCCAATAATGCTGAGCTCCTCAAGTGCGTCATTTGCCAGAGTTACATGCTTTTGTATCTCATCGAGCGGCGTTGTACCGAAAGTGCACCCTGAGACAAGTACTGCTGCAAGCGTCAATAGAAGAATTGCTCCAATCTTGTGAGTGGCTACAGTCATTTGATTAGTAGTAGTGATCGAATGTAAAGAAAGCTTTTGTGGCAGAACAGTATGCCTGCCGGGGTTCCGAAGAAGAAGGCTCATTGCTTTTGAAAGATTACTATACTGGAAAGGATCAATGTGTTACCATGTCAGAGAAAACTGTAGTATTATCCTTTTCCGGGGGTCTTGACACGTCCATCTGCGTTCCTTTGTTAAAGGAGCGGTATGGATATGATCGTGTCGTTACCGTCGCAGTAGATGTCGGCCAACCGGAAGATGAAGTGAAGATGGCAACAGACAAAGGCGAGCTGATTGCTGATCGCCACTATACCATCGATGCAACTGAAAAGTTTGTTAAGAACCATATTTTCCCGGCAATCAAGGCAAATGGCTCTTATGAAGGCTATCCGATGGGAACATCCCTTGCACGCCCACTGATTGCCGAGGAGACGGTGGCGATTGCCAGGAAAGAAGGGGCGCTTGCTGTCGCCCATGGCTGCACAGGGAAAGGAAACGATCAGCTCAGGTTTGATTTCATCTTCAGGCTGCATGGATATGAGATCATTGCCCCGATGCGGGAGATGAACCTCACCCGTGAATGGGAGATTGACTATGCCAAAGAGCATAATATCCCGGTACCTGTTGTGAAAGATAAGCCATGGAGTATTGATGAGAATATCTGGAGCCGGAGCATCGAAGGAGGACGGCTTGAAGATCCGGCATACCATCCCCCGGATGAAATCTACCATTGGACAACAAATCCCCGTGATGCCCCCGATACTCCTGAGGCGATCACAATTGAGTTTGCAGAAGGAGTGCCGGTTGCAATCAACGGCGAAGCAATGGACGGCATATCTCTTATCAGGAAAATGAACGTGATCGCTGGCAGGCATGGGATCGGCAGGAACGACATGGTGGAAGACCGTATCCTCGGCCTGAAAGCACGGGAGAACTATGAGCATCCGGCAGCCACTGTGATTTTAGCAGCACACAAGGATCTCGAACGCCTCTGTCTGACGCGGCAGGAACTTGCATTTAAGGTCTCAGTCGATGAGAAATGGTCGGAACTTGCATATATGGGCCTTGTCCACGAGCCACTCTATCACGCACTGAATGCCTTTATTGACACAACCCAGATTCGTGTGAATGGGATTGTCGATCTTGAACTTTTCAAAGGCAATATCCGTATACTCGGGCGTTCATCTCCAGATGCGATCTACTCTGATGATCTCGTCTCATTTGACAGTACAACCCTTGATCAGGCACATGCTGTGGGATACTCGGTCTTCTTCGGCCTTCAGGCACGAATGATCCCAAAAAAATAGGTTACTGTTTAAGTGCTCCGGCATTCGGTCCCGGGGCACAGTCATAAATCTCAGTAACAGTGAGGATAAGAAGGGACTTTCCAGAGAGGTTGGGCTTGTTTTCATGAAGCATCGCCCGCATCTTCTCTACATTTTCCCCACTCTTTTCGACTATGACATCACATTTGAGCTGAGTGCATCCACCGATCTCACGGCTCCAGACATAAAGAGCAGCATGAGGATTCTCAAGGACATTCTGAAGCGTTTTCTTCATGAAATTATCGCCAATCCAGATTGTCTTCTCATCAATAATCCAGACGCTTCCCATAGGTGCGACATTTGGAATACCATCCTTTGATGCGGTAGCCAGGGGAAGGATGCCCACGGCAGCAATTGCCTCTTTGAGTTTCTCATCAATAATTGCCATAATTGATAACTCCGTTCTGTTGAAATGATAAACAATACATATAGATAAGAGTTGTGTAATACAACTCCACAACTATTCCTGTACAAACAAATCCGTATAATTAAATGAGGTATTATCAAAGAGGCCCCGCTCGGTAAGCCTTAGCTTTGGAATAACGGTTAAAGCAAGGAACGAGAGGTACATGAAAGGATTTTCTATTGCGCCAAGTAAGCGGGTATGCTGATCCAGTTGCTCAAGAGCATCTACAACCTCAGGATATGGCCGATCTGACATAATCCCTCCCCAGGGGAGTGGAAGGATGGTCTTTGTACCACCTGAAACAACAACCATAGCACCATTTTGTTCTGCAACTGTATGAATTGCGCAAATAAGATCGGAATCATCAGCACCGATTGCTATGATATTATGCGAGTCATGTGAAACGCTGACAGCAAGCGCTCCATCAGTAAGTCCGAAGCCGCGGACGAGACCAAGCCCAAAGCCGCTTGCATGGTAGCGATCGCAGACTACGGCTTTTAGAATATCGGATCTGGTATTGGGAAGATCATGTCCGATCAGATCGTGAATCTCCTCGCAGGTCATGATCTGCCCGGGAATGATTCCGATCACACGTGCAGGCCCAATTCCTTTTATAGCCAGATCTTCTTTTTGCGGAAGGCGGCAATTGAAGGTTGTTACAAGAGGAGCTGGCGGAGAATAGGGGAGATGAGTGATCTCAATTCCATTCTTAAAAAATCTCTTCACAGAAAAAAGTGAGGAGTCTTCAAGAACGATAAAATCTGCTATCCGACCGGGAGATAGTGCGCCACGGTCATGCAGGCCAAACCGCTCTGCCGGAGTAAGAGTTGCCATTCTGAGAGCTATTTCTAGCGGGATACCTGATTCAATGGCAATACTGATACAGTCATCGATGGATCCCGCAGTATTAAGCATATCCGCATGTCGGTCATCGGTAGCAAATGCACACCTGGGTGCTGTCCGGCAGTTCGCAAGCGGGGAAAGATCCCGAAGGTTTCGTGCGGCAGCACCCTCTCTCATAAAGATATACATCCCTTTTCTGAGCTTTTCCTCTGCTTCTTTGAGCGTTATACACTCATGATCGCTCTGGATGCCCGATCTGATATAGTGATCGAGGGCGGCACCTGAAAGCATCGGCGCATGCCCGTCAACAATTTTGCAGAGCTGAAGTTTGGCAACAACATCAGGGTCATTTAGAAGGACGCCAGGGACGTTCATCATCTCTCCAAGGCCCAGAACATTTGGATCCCCAATAAGATCCATCAGATCGCCTGCTGTAAGGGTGGCACCGGCACAATCCATGGGTGTTGCAGGAACGCACGAGGGGAGCATAAAGAAGATGTCAAGGGGTGTCCTCCCTGCATCATTCATCATCGCCCGGATACCGGCTATTCCTGCGACATTTGCAATCTCATGAGGATCTGCAATAGCCGTGGTGGTCCCATGTGATAAAATCAGCCTTCCATATTCAGCAGGTGTGAGAAGGGAGCTTTCGATATGGAGATGGGCATCGATAAGTCCCGGGATGATACGCGATCCTTTCAGATCAAGTACCCGATCTCCCCGGTATTCCGGACCAAATCCAAGGATACATCCATCCTTAATAGCAAGAGAATCCTCGATCCAATCACAGGCGAATGGATTGTAGATTAAGGCATTCTCTATAATGGTATCAGCAAAGCATGAATCGGGAGTCATAATCATTCATTTATGTGAAAATCCAATATCCTTCCAGCAACCCTTTTTCCATCTGAGAAGAGCGTAATATGTGCTTTATAGTTTCCATCAGGGAGAGGGGCAGATAGTGTAATGACATTATCTCCAGGTATCAGCTCAATAGTCTTGATGATTAGTTGTTCTTCCTCCTGATGAAGTCCACTTACCTCATAAATGAGAATCTGCACCAGGATCTCGTCCAGTGCCGCATCATCGATTCGGATCAAAAAAGCCGACTCTTCATAGGTGATATCTCCGATACCTGTGGTCATACATCCTGTTGACAACAGGCACAGTATCACTATCCCACCGAGAAGGTAACCGATGGTTTTCATTATGTGAACATAGCAGAGGATAAAAGATAAAGATTCCGATACAATAATCCCGGATTTCTCAAAATACGTTTGCCCTGTAGAGAATTATGATTTAAGAGCACCTATATATCCGTTTGAAACAATGTTTATTAGATAGCAAGTATGGATGATCTCAAACAGCTTAAGGCTCTCATAGAAAAAACCCTCAAAGTCCGGTGTTCACAATATAAAGAAGAATATATCAAACGGAGGCTCCTCTCAAGGATGCGAACGACCGGATCTGGCAATTATGAAGAATATACCCGGTATCTGAATAACCATCCTGCTGAATGGGAACTCCTCCGGAATGCCCTCACTATAAATGTCACAGAATTCTTCCGGGATGCCGAGGTCTTTGAAATTCTCAGGAAAGAACTTATCCCAAAGTTCATCTCGGAGCATAATCGCATCAGGATATGGTGCGCCGGTTGCTCTTCGGGCGAAGAACCCTATTCGCTGGCGATGATCATCTCAGAACTAACGACCCGAAAAAGCGGTATCTCCAGTACAATTTATGCAACCGATATTGATGAAAATATCCTTCAGAAAGCAAAAGATGGAATTTATGAGAGCAAAGCCGTAGAGAAGCTGAATACTGCAATAATACGCAGGCATTTTGATGAGCTCCCCGACGGCAGGTACCGGGTCAAACAACACTTAAAAGATATGATTCATTTCCGAAAACATGATCTGATGAGCGGCATTCCCGCAGCCAGATACGTGGATATTGTTACCTGCCGGAATGTCACCATCTACTTCACCGAAGGGCAGAAGAATGATCTTGCCAGAACCATCCATAGTGCATTAAACAGCGGCGGATTCTATGTCATGGGCAAGACCGAATACCTGGGGCGTGAGGTAGAAGGGCTCTTTTCCCATTACAATGCTCTTCAGAAGATACTTATTAAAAACGATATCAAATAACTGCCATCACCAGAGTTTCTTCTGATCGAGGAGATACTCGGGATCATCAATTTTCGAGAGTTTTTGTAACCTTTCCTTCTTCATACCTCTTCTTTTAATCTCCAGTGAAAGTGTAAAGAGATTCACTCCTATCAATATAAAAACAAGAAACAGGCTTACCCAGAGGAGGACACCCTGGGTGGACAGAAAGAGGGCGAAGAGCAGGACAACAAACGATATCAGGTAAAATATTGCCCATGTCCTGAGCATCGGGATATCCATAGCATCTGATTATACCATAGACATAAAAGAATCTTTCCCTCTCTGCAAGAAACGGGATATACATAGGCTATGATTAGTCTCTTTGCATCAACACATTTTATTAAATCCTCACCACAGTAGAATTATGGGCAGATCCGATTTGATCATAGTTGTCGCTGCTATTGCAGTTGTGTTGATCATCAGCCTTGTAGTACAGCAGCCATCAATGAATATACCCTGGATCAGCCAGGAAGGTGGAGCACCAAATGGCAGAGGCGGGCTGTCTGAAATCCTCTATCTTATGCCATTTGAAAAAGAAGAACAACCTTTTTCTTATCCGGTATTCACCATCCAGCTGGTAGAGAACCCGTTTGGCTATCCGCGAATGTATATGCCTGAATCTGACACATTCAAAGGGGTGACCTATCGGATCATAGATGGTGACCGATATGAGGTCTTCCCCCTTTTTGGGATGGCTCCGCATACTACCCAGCACTATGAAGGTATAACCGGGATCGAATGGATACCTGTCGGTATACTTGAACAGAGGAGAGGCGGAGTATCAACCATTTTCAGGGTTCCAAAAACTCCTTACTGGCGTATAAAGACAGAAGTAACCGCAGACAGGTTCCCAGGTCAGGCAGTCTTTCGTTATATACTCTGTGACGCACAGACCGGGGCACTCCTTGATGGAGGAGAAGTAACCGGAAGAGGAAGCATGAGAAGTATCGTACTTTCAAGTGAAAAAGAGATGTATCTGATAATCTCAGCAAAAAATATCGATTACTATACACTTACGCTTGAAGTGCCGAAAGAATATCTCTGAAATTAAGGGTTTTCAGACCTTTTCAATTGTCACTTTGATACGATCTCCGGCCTGTAATCCATGACCTTTTGGAACATCGATATTGAACCAGAGAGATTCTGGTGGATCCTGCGACATCAGGCAATCTTTATCCTCATCAATATGAGCGACAAACTCGATAGTCTCGGTTATCTCTACTATCTTACTTGACATACTAAAAAAAGGGAGTTAAAGTGTAATAATTATATGGCTTTTGCCGTTACCATCCATGTCGTGCTGTTTGAATAGCTCCAGCGCTTGATCTCAAGATCATCACAGATCTCTGAGAGAATGGCAAGGTTTGTTCCGACCTCTTTGGAGGAGAGGCCAAGATCCCGGGCAATATACTTCGACTTGAAGAAATGCCTGCCTATCTGCAGTCCCCCACGCAGATATTTCAGAATCCTGTCCTGGGTTTCGTTATACCTGTCACGAATGCTATCTGGTACAGTCATCTGGCTAACCTCTGGTGATAGTTTTGGGTTATCATAATATAAATCATTTATGGTTCAATACATACAAATAATCAAGTTTTAACAACTGCGGCTGTACCAATCTTTTCAAGAAGCTTCTCAATAACCACATCCCTCATCCCTTCAACGAATTTGATGCTACCAACAACAAGATGTCCGCCGCCATTGACGCCGCCTCCTGAGATTTCATCACGGAGCTCCCTGACCATCTGAGGGATATTCATCATCACTCCACGTGAACGGAGCACAACAAAGTCAGGACCGACACCGAGTGTGACAACCGGTTCTCCCATATGTTCATTACAGAGACGATCGTGGATCTCCCCGGATGTCTTTCCCGGGGGTGGGAAGGTGAACCGATGTGCGTACATCTCAACATCGGCCAGGAAGAGGTGTGCACCTGATGGAAGAGTCCGGCGTTCAACATGCGGCATTAATGTCTTTACCTGTTCTGCAATTGCAGTTTCTGCCTCTTCAACAAGGAGATCGACCAGCTTTTTGTGTCGAAGAGGATTATTGTTCAGGTTGAGAATGTCTTTAACGATCTCACGGCCATCATTAAACCGGAGCCAGAACTGCTCATAATCAAGTGCCAGTGCAATTTTTTTACATTCTTCAAGAGGGTACTCATCTGCAACAAGATTGAGATACTGAGGCAGTTCGAGGGAGTCGCTTCGATCCCCGACTCCGGCTATGGCAGGCAGATGGCGAATCCTCTCTTCAACAGACGGGTTAATCATCCTGGCAAGTTCTGTCCCGATCATCCCTGCAGTTATCCCGAAATCACCATCAACATGGTAGGGATTAACATGGGCTTTTAGGAACTGATCCACAATAGCATCAGGATGGTGGTGGTCGGCGACAATGAGATCGAGATCATAAACACGGGCAAGCTTGTATGCCGGCATATCCTCTTCTGTTGAGCCATTGTCCATTAAGAAGATGAGCGGGAACTTCTGCCCAAACCGGACACTGTCCTTAAGCATGAAATCCAGATCACGGGTAATATCCTCTATCTCATAGAAGGGAGCCTTTGAAGGGGAACGTTTGAAAAGATAATAATCGGAGTCGGCATCTGATGCATGTTCGCGAATCAGGGTAACGACAGCAGTCTCAACTGCCACAGCAGCAGAAATACCATCAGCATCTGCATGGTGCCTGAGAATAATCGGTTGCTGGGTAAAGACAGCCCGCCTGACGATCTTTGCCAGCTTTCTCATCTCAGGCCTGAGTTTTGTCAGGACCTCGCTCTCCACAAGGAAGGGAAGATCAGCTGGTTCAGCCCTCTGCTCAAGTGCCGCTTCAATCCGTTCCCGCACATCTGCTGCCTCCTGCCCATCAAGTCGATGGAGAGCTGACACTTCGATCTGAAGCTGATTATTTCTCTTCATCACCTCTCCGGAGATCTGGACAATATCGCCAGTATTTGCCTCAGGGTATGCACGAACACCTGCCTCAATAAAGGCGGCAGCATTTTCAACCCCGGTTTCGTCAATGATGGTGAATATTGTCGGGCCACTCGTCTGTTTCACCTGTCCCAGCTCACCTTCAACGGTAACCCGCCTGCCAATTTTATCTCCGATATCAGAGAGATGTGTGGTTCTAACCGCCCTGTTCACCATTCTTGTACTATAGTTAT
Source organism: Methanocalculus taiwanensis (assembly GCF_024372745.1). Taxonomy (GTDB): domain Archaea; phylum Halobacteriota; class Methanomicrobia; order Methanomicrobiales; family Methanocorpusculaceae; genus Methanocalculus; species Methanocalculus taiwanensis. The sequence goes on along the minus strand of NZ_VOTZ01000002.1, from coordinate 23,444 downwards.
CAAGGAGAACTTCACGGAGATCAATATTACCATTTGGGCGGACCTGTGCAACCATCACGAGAATGTCTGTTCGCTCCCTGTGCTGTGTCAGGGCATTGCTCTTATGGATTAGCCCTTTTACTGAATTATTCAGCTGAACAAAGGTGCCAAAGTTGGCAAACCCCTGGACTTTCCCAAGATAGATATTTCCTTCCTGTACATCCTCAACCTCGCAACCCGGGCCAAGTTTTAAAACCACTTCTGTTGAACTGCTCATTGTTTTAACTCCAATATTGAGTATTACTCATCTTCCGGCTTACAAAGTGCCAGCAACCGGCACTCTCCATCGCGGCGGCCCTTTGCTATGATATAGTCACCTTCATATAGGCGGACATGCTTCTTTGGACGATAGATCCACTTATCTCCCCGCTTGATTGCCAGAACAACCATCCCGGTCACAGCTCCAAGTGACGCCTCCTTCAGGGTCTTGCCTGAGAGGAATGATCCCTCTTTCACTTCGATCCGGGAGATTATCTCGTCAGACTCGCGGATGATCTTCTGGAATATGGGGGGAATCTCAATATCACGCATGATAACGTCGACAATTGAGAAGGCTGAACTACAGATTGCATCAGCAAAGGCGGACATATGAAGAAGCCCCCGGAGATATTCCACGTGCTCCACCCGCTTTGCAGCCTCCAGCACCCAGAGTTCGAGCTGAAGGCGCATGGAATCCATACGCTCATTGAGCCAGACAACCTCCTCGGCGATATCCCTGCTATCAAAGAGGAGGGCGGTGTATGCAAGGCCAACTGCAAGTTCACTGATATTCTTCATCTCGACTATCAGGAGAACGGCCCGATCGAGATCATCAAGCGCCTGCTCAATCTCCTCCTCCTCTGAAGGCTCAGGAACGCCTAATAACCGGTATAATGGACCAATACCATCTTCTGGACCCTTTGCAAGGATAATATCGCCCTTCTTAAGAGAGGTCTCTTTATCTGGATCATATGTCCAGAAACGGCCACGCCTGATAGCGATAATCCGCATACCTGTAGTGCTCTGAAGACGGATATCTCCGATTATGACGCCATCAAGATCGCATCCCGGCTCAATTTCAGCACGGATTGTCACTTCTTCAGCCTCCGGAAGTGCAAGCCGCATCTTAGCCGGTATACGGATATCCTTTAAAAGCACCATTGCTATCTCAGATGCAGCATTTGAGATCCGCTCGGCACCCTCGGCTATCTGAAGCAGACCGCTCATTGACTCGGCCTCTTCCAATCTACGGGCTCCGAGAATACTTGTGATACGAGCCTGGTAGAGGAGGAGGTTCATTGTCTCTTCCAGGTTGACAACTTCATTTGCAATTTCCTTGCTCTCAAAGAGGATCGCAGAATAAGCCAGATCTACCATTAACTCTGAGACATCCTTCATCTCAATGAGGACATTCTTGAAGTTGACGGGTTGACGATCAAGATCGAACATAACTTCATTACTACTTTGTCTTTCACTACTTATCACTATAGTAGCAGGTAGATGACAAGGATAAGAACACTTGCTCCGATCAGATCGATACTGCTGGTGACAACAGGGATTCCAAAGTTATCAGGATCATAGCCAAGGGAGAATGATACGCTGGCCGTCAGATATGCAAGAAGATTCAGGCCAGTCACTACAATAAGCCCGGACAGGGTGGTGATGAGGGTCATCATCATTATGCCGGGAGTATCAAGATGCATCAGGACTGCTGCAGCATGCGCAATCCCTGCCATTATTGGAAGGATGATTAGTGCATAAATATAGTTAGTCAGGAAACCAGAAAGGACCTCCCGTCCAGGGATTATTGTTGGTTCGATCTCTCCCATATGCATTCCGGTAGCAAGTTTTGAACAGATGATACCTCCAATTGCTCCACAACCGTTCATAAATGGCGGGATTATAATTAATAGCGCAGCAGTGGCAACGAGCTCCTCAAGCCCCTCCGTATAGATGACACCTGTAATTGTTCCAAGAATGCAGAGTGGAGCGAGGAGGGGCAGGCCTTCCCTGACGATAGACCGAATCATCACAGTCCCCCTCACTATCCCAAAGAGAGCAACAGCGACGAGCAGTAGTACCACAAAAAAGAGTACGTATTGCATGGATGGTGGGAGATTCACGATGATCACGGCAGATATAACGAGGAGAGGAAGGGTGATCACATCCCCTGCCGTCGTGACAGTCGGGGCACCGACAATATCGAGATCCAGTCCATAGCGGTAGGTGCCCAGTGATACAATCAGGGTGATTAATGTAACAATAAGTCCGGCAATTGATCCTGAGATAACCGATATCAGGATCATCTCCTGAACCGAGATGATCTCAAGGTCTGCTGAAATGCCGATGACGTATCCGATAATGCCGACAATTGCGGCGATCAGTACAGTTAGAATAAAGGTTGCCCGAAGATTGTCCCCAAGAACCGAGCCCCTCGAATAGTTGATATCAAATGCCCCAAGATGCATTGAGGATGCAAGCCGTGAAGAGAGTATGCCGGCTATTGCCCCTCTCATATTGATGGATGAAGGGACAAGGATCATAAGCCCGGGTATCAGTATCAGCAGTTCATTAACAGAACCAAGATAGATGCCCGCGACTGACGCAAGGAGGGCGCTTATAACGAGGGCGATAAACCCGGTCAGGAAGTCGCGGTAACGGCGGGCGACTTCCTCTATCGTTTGGTTCATCAGGTCCTCCCTCCATGGTACATCAGTCCTTAAATGGTATCTCAATCATTGTACAGTCATTTGGAAAAAGAATTTCGCCTTGATAATGTCTTTTTGCATCCTGTATATGGGTTGCTGTCTGGGTATATCGTGAACTGATATGCACAAGTGCAAGCCGCTCTGCACCGGTATCCCGTGCAGCTAAGCCAGCCATTCCGGCAGTAGAGTGAAAGACCTCATCCGCACGTGCAGATTCAGCATCATCAAATGTTGCATCATGGATGAGCAGATCGGCACGATATGCTGCATCAGGCCATATTCTCAATGGACGCGTATCTCCGGTATATACTAATTTTCTACCGGGACGCGCAGGTCCCATCACCTGATCGGGGGTGATTGTCATCTCTTCTCCATCAACGAGTATGGAGATGGAATCGCCGCGCTGGAGGCGGCCAAAGAACGGGCCCGGGGGCACTCCAAGAGAGATCGCCTCCTCGCGATCAAACCGGCCGGGGCGTTGATCCTCTTCCAGAATAAAGCCATAGCTCTCACAACCATGACGGGTGGCAAATGGGATTACCCGGTACCCGTCAAAGAGAATCGCCTCGCCATCCCGTAGCTCAGCGGCTTCGATTGGAAAAGAAATGCCCGGGTTTAGCTGCCTGATGATCGAGACCATCTCATAGATGCGGCGCGGGCCATAGAGCCTGATCGGATCTCGCCGCCCATTGAACCCCATCGTTTCAAGAAGTCCGAATATTCCAAGGTAATGATCTGCATGCCAGTGGGAGATAAAGATAGCATCGACGGTGAAACCGGTCCTAACACGCATCATCTGCTGTTGTGCCCCTTCTCCGCAGTCGAATAGAAGTGTATCCGATCCCCTCCTGACCATAATGCATGAGGGGTTCCTCTGGGGTGTTGGAAGGGCACCGGCAGTACCAAGGAAATGAACATGCAATGTTTCTCCGGCGATTACTGCCACCCCCTGATAACTGTAAGGCTCTCTTCTGCTTCTTTCAGATTCCGCCCTTCCACGACGACGATGCCGGTATATGTATCGAGAATTGCACGTGAGACTTTCTTCCAGTTCACAGTGCCTTTCATCAGAGCCAGATGCTCGTCTGTTCTTCCATGATTATCATGAATATGAAGATGATTGGCTGCAGGGAGATGGTGCAAAAATTCATCGATTGTACTGGTGGTATTTGCATGCCCGATATCTATTGTGACACCAATGCCTTCGATCCCGTCAATCATCCCAAACAGCTCACCGGGATCGCGGCAGAGGAATTCCTTTATCGAAATCATGTTCTCAAGGCATGCAAGCACACCACAATCTACTGCAACAGCACCAATCTCGCCAAGTGCCTCTTTCTGGAGCGCCCATGCACGTCCTGGATCAAGTTTGGAGAGGGGAGAGAGATACCCCGGATGGAGTGTGACCCTGTCAGTGAGATCTGCGGCATGTTCGATACAGAGGCAGATCTGCCGTATGGATTCACGCCAGATCGGATAGTTGATCGAAGCGAGGTTCAGATCGCCATAGGGTGCATGAACCGTAATATCCAGAGTAGTACTGCTGAGTACCTCGTCAATACGTGCCCTTTTTTTAGGGTCGTCAAGACGATAATTACCATCTGCTGAGATCTCCCAGCCATCATACCCAAGCTCTTCTATCCCCAGGATCCATTCCGGATCTTCCCAGACCTTTGATGATGATGAGAAATAGTACCCGGCAATCATCGAACACCACCAATGGTTTTCAGGATGCACCTGATCTCATCCCGGAAGGCTTCGAGCGACCCAGTGTTTTCTATATGGATGTCCGCACCATCCATTGCGTTTTTCAGCCCAAAACCGCACTCCCGCTCATCACGGGATCTAAGATCATCCTCATGCACCATATCGTCTGACCTCTTCCGTGCCCGGAGACGTGCAAGGCGCATCGAAAACGGGCAATCGATGGCAATGAGCATAAAGTCCGAAAAAACCCTTCGAAACAGCTCTACCTCAGCATCGCCCCTGATGCCATCGATAATGGCAACAGGAGCCTGTAATGCACTGACAGCCGGAACTGTCAGTTCTGCAAGTGCGGCCATTCCCCGCTCTTCACGGAGCCGCCGGGCGATTGAACCAAGATGCTGATCCGTATGCGGAAGCCCTTCGCTCTCTGCATAGTTACGGATAATATCCCCCATCACAATTACAGGTACGCCGAGCTCTGCTGCAACCGCTGAGCACTCACCCTTGCCGCTCGCCGGAAGCCCGACCAATCCTAGTACCTTCATACTGAAATTCTCCATCTTCACGTGTCCTGATAATAACCGGACGAAACAGGCAGTCTGCAATTGCCTTCAGTTCATCTGAGGAGAGAGGAGGGACCATTCCAAAGACTCCCTGCTGGAGTACAAATTCAAGCCCCTCCGTGTCACGCGATATATATTTGACCTCATCCTCATAGCCCCTAAACAGCGTGACTACAACCTGGAATTCCGGAAGTTCTCCCCTAAGATATGCGTTTCTGCAGATATTGAGTGTTTCTTTAACAGAGGCAGAAAACCGCTCCCGGAGAAGGTTATCATACCGGTTCCATTTCGCCTTGATATCAAGTGCCAGATGATCTACCAGGCGTTCATCAAGGAGTTTTTGTATTGCCGCAGGAAAAACACCGTTTGTATGGAGGCCGACAAGAAACCCCTCTTTCTTGGATCGCCGTGCAAGTTCACAGAGTGCTTCCCCCTGTTGTGTCGGCTCACCGCCAGAGAAGACAACAGCAGATACTGCGATACGTGACGATTGTATCTGCTCAAATACCCAGTCAAGCGGGCGATAATCCTTGCCATTCTGCAGATGTACGTTATGGCAGTAGTCACACCTGACGGGACATCCACGGAGAAAGAGCGTGCAGACAGCACGGCCTGGCCAGTCTACTGTGCTGATTGGAATAAAACCACCATAATTCACCTGCACATAATCACAGCCATTCAACTGTATATGCTCTGAATTTGCTTTAAGGTATGTTCACCGGCATAAACAATTTAATGCGAGTTAGATAAAACAATATTGATTGTTAAGAAATAAAGTAATTTTGCTCTCATTTTTGGAAATAAAAGGTTTTATCTGGTATTTCATCACCATAATCCTTATGACTTTACTTGAAGATGCCAGACGCGGCATCATCACAGATGAGATGAGGATCGTTGCAAAAGCAGAAGGCGTAACAGAAGACTTCATCCGGCGTGGAGTTGCCGGTGGCCATATCACCATCCCGATCAGCCCATACCGCGATATAAAGATCTGCGGGATTGGCCAGGGACTCAGGACGAAAGTGAATGCCTCAATTGGAACATCATCTGATATCGTTGATATTGAGGAGGAGATCGAGAAAGCACGTCAGGCAGAGCTTGCAGGAGCCGACACGCTCATGGAGCTTTCAACCGGCGGAGACTTCCTTGAGATCCGAAGGCGGGTCATCGAAAAAACAACCCTCTCCGTTGGATCAGTTCCATTGTATCAGGCATTCATCGAAGCAGCACGGACTAAAGGTGCTGTTGTTCATATGGATGAAGATGACCTCTTCAAGGCAACCGAGGATCAGGCAAAGCTTGGAACAAACTTCATGGCAATTCACACCGGGATCAACTGGGAGACAATGAAGCGGCTCCAGAATCAGGGACGCCATGGCGGACTTGTATCCCGCGGAGGCGCCTTCATGACCGCCTGGATGCTTCACAATGAGATGGAGAATCCCTTATATCGCCGTTTCGACTATCTGTTAGAGATCATGAAGGAACACGAGGTTACGCTCTCCTTTGGAAACGGTATGCGTGCAGGTGCTGTCCATGACGCCACAGACCGCGCCCAGATCCAGGAACTTCTGATTAACGCGGAACTTGCAGACAAGGCAAATGCCTTTGGTGTCCAGACGATCGTTGAGGGACCCGGTCACATTCCGCTTGATGAGATTGCAACCAATGTCCAGCTCCAGAAACGGGTCACAAATAACAAGCCCTTCTATATGCTCGGACCACTTGTGACCGATATTGCCCCGGGATATGATGACCGTGTAGCAGCAATCGGGGCCGCAGCCTCCTCGGCTGCCGGTGCAGATTTTATCTGCTATGTGACACCCGCAGAACATCTTGCGCTTCCAACACCTGAAGAAGTCTATGAAGGCGTTATCTCATCCCGGATTGCGGCACATGCGGGTGATATGGTAAAACTGAAGAAGACCCGGGAGCTCGATCTGGAGATGGGGCATGCACGCCGCGATCTCGACTGGGAACGGCAGTTTGCTGTGGCAATGAATCCGGAGCGGGCACGGCATATCCGTGACAGCAGATCCCCTGCAGACACAGATGCATGCACAATGTGCGGTGACTTCTGTGCATTGAAGATCGTAAGCAAGCACTTCAATTTCTAAGATAATTCCATACCCTTCTTTTTTATAGATTAAGTGCCACAGCAACCGGTACTACATCCTTACAAGATAGTCGGAACACAAGGATGTTTTCCCACACAATGACTCATTTTTTTGAGCAGCAGAATCTTTTTCTTTCCGAAGGGCATTACCAATCAATCAGAGCCATATATGTTTGACGATTGAATCAGGTATTGGAAAAGTATAAATACTTATGTACACTAACGTATGGTAAATCAGAGGTATTCACTATGACAACTGATAAGGACTACATGGATCTTGTTGTAAAAGAGGCTGCACACGGGGATGCAGGTAGGGGTATGGCCCGCCTCTCAATCGATGTAATGAAACAGCTTAACCTGGTATCAGGTGATGTGATTGAAATATCGGGCAGGAAAAAAGCCGCAGCCATCGTCTGGCCCGGCTTTCCCGAGGATACAGGGCGGGCCGTCATCAGGATCGACGGGAATGTCAGGAGCAATGCTGGTGCCGGGATAGATGATAAGGTCAGGATTAAGAAGCTGGATGCAGGATATGCAACAAAGGTTGTAATACAGCCGACCCAGCCGATCCGGCTTGTTGGCGGGGAACAATACCTGAAAAGGATGCTTCATGGCAGATCTGTCTCCGCAGGCCAGACGGTCCGGGTAAATGTGCTTGGAAATCCGCTCACCTTTGTCATCTCAAAAGTGAGTCCAAAGGGCATTGCCATTGTTACCGAAGATACTGAGATCGAGCTGAAAGAAACTCCCTATGAAGGAGAAAAAGGAAAAGAAGGCTTTTCTGACATCCATTATGAGGATATTGGCGGACTTGGACGTGAGCTTCAGCTTGTCCGTGAGATGATCGAGCTTCCGCTGCGGCATCCTGAACTTTTTGAGCGGCTCGGAATCGAACCGCCAAAAGGAGTGCTGCTGTATGGTCCGCCCGGAACCGGGAAGACACTCATTGCCCGGGCGGTGGCAAGCGAGGTGGATGCACATTTCATTACCCTTTCGGGCCCTGAGATCATGAGCAAGTACTATGGAGAATCCGAAGGGAAACTCCGCGAGGTCTTTGATGAAGCACAGGAGAACTCGCCCACAATCATCTTCATCGACGAGATAGATTCGATCGCACCAAAACGTGAGGATACGAAAGGGGAGGTGGAACGGCGGGTTGTCGCCCAGCTACTTGCCCTGATGGATGGCCTCAAAAGCCGCGGGCAGGTGATCGTCATTGCCGCCACAAACCTTCCAGATGCAATTGATCCTGCTCTTCGGCGAGGTGGACGGTTCGATCGCGAGATCGAGATCGGAATTCCCGATAAGAAGGGAAGACTTGAGGTCCTCCAGATTCACAGCCGCGGCGTTCCGCTCGCAGAGGATGTCGAGCTCTCTCATTTTGCCGATATCACCCATGGTTTCGTTGGCGCGGATCTCTCCCTGCTTGTCAAGGAAGCGGCTATGCATGCACTCAGGAAGATCATCCCTAGAATTAATGTTGACGAGGATATCCCGACCGAACTCCTTGATGAACTAAAGGTGGTCCGTGAGGACTTTGATGAAGCCCTGAAACATGTTGAGCCAAGTGCAATGCGTGAGGTGCTGGTCGAGGTGCCTGATATCCACTGGAGCGATGTCGGCGGGCTTGAGGATGTAAAAGAGGAGCTCCGTGAAGCAGTGGAATGGCCGCTGAAATTCCCGGATATATTCCAGAGGCTGACTACAAAACCACCCAAGGGAATACTCCTCTTCGGACCGCCTGGCACCGGAAAGACGATGCTTGCCAAAGCAGTGGCAAACGAGAGCGAATGCAACTTCATCTCGATTAAAGGGCCTGAACTCCTCTCTAAATGGGTTGGCGAATCCGAGAAAGGTGTCAGGGAGATCTTCAGAAAGGCACGGCAGGCATCGCCTTCGATCATCTTCTTCGATGAGGTTGATGCACTAGTTCCTCGACGGGGCAGCTATACCGGATCATCACATGTGACCGAGAGTGTCGTCAGCCAGATCTTAACTGAGCTCGATGGTCTGGAAGAGCTGAAGGATGTGGTTGTGATCGGCGCCACAAACAGGCCTGATATGATGGATACAGCCCTGATGCGTCCAGGGCGGCTTGAGCGCCATATCTTTGTCCCGCCACCAGATGACGAGGGCCGAAAGCAGATCTTTATGGTATATCTCAGGGACGAGGAGGGTGTGCTCGCCAAAGATATCGATCTGGATATCCTTGTTGCAGAGACGAAAGGTTTTGTCGGGGCTGATATCGAAGCCCTTGTTCGTGAAGCAAAGCTCTATGCCATTCGTGATTTCATCGCAAAGATGGGTGGCAGGAGCGAGATTGAGATGAAAGATGCAATGGCTAATATCCGTGTCACAAAGGAGCATGTCAGGCGTGCCCAGGAACGGGTCAAGCCCTCGCTCGACAGCGATGCAATTGAGTCAGCCGAGCGGCAGTCATGGGAGTTCCTCTATAATGAAGAACAGAGGAGGATCCTTGAAAAAGCACTGAATGTGGCAAAGCGTGCGCATCTCCAGGAGAAAGGTGAGGAAGTAGCCGATGCCGCAGTGAAGCTCCGCGATAAGGTGACATCAGGAAAGAAACAGTTTGATGTGATCAAACAACAAACAGAAGAACTGGAAAAGCTGATAGCAGAATAGATGAGTGTGACACAAAAGATGAATGACCAACCATCAGATGCATACAGGGAGCTGATCGATGCCGTCCGGAAGATCATGGCAGAATCCATGGATTTCGACGGCACATACCCACGAGTCATGGGATTCCGCGTGGTGATTAATGGCGCCCCTGTGAACATCGCCGAGATGCCATCGGAGGAAGAGGAACACGCAGTCGAGATCTATGAGATCAATGATGACCTGATCATCGCAACCGATGTCTCAGGATATGATCCAGACGAGATCAGGATCTTCTTTGAAAGCGGGCGGCTTCATATTGTCTCGCATGAAAGGAGGTCACCGATTGCAGTGGTCGACCTCCCACAGGTTGATCCCGATAATATCAGGATGAGCTGTATCAACGGGGTTCTGGAGATCACCTGCCGGAAAGATACAGACAAAGGGCACGAGATTATTCATATTGAATAAAGGAATGCGCAGGATTACACGTTATCCTGCTTATTGCAATCCCCCACATCTTTCGTTTTTTAGGGCATATGCCGATGATAGATTCGTATTTTCATTAAATGCCCATGTCCTGGCCAGATGAATGCCTTCGATAACCTTCCGCAACCATTAATCAGGCATGGGATGATATTCTGGGTATGACTGCAGAAGATGTCTTCTCGATTCCACTTGATGTACCGTTTGCGGCAGTTGATACCTTCATCGCGAACTACCAGAGGGTAACCCGTGGTACAGGACGCCTGATGCTCTTTGCCGGAGATCAGAAAGTTGAACACCTTAATGATGATTTCTTTGGAGATGGGATTCATGAAGATGATTCAAGCCCCCTCCATCTGTTCAGGATCGCATCCGAGGGAAAAGTCGGGGTCTTTGCAACACAATACGGGCTTGTAGTCCGATATGGAATGGATTTTCCGGACATTCCATACCTTGTAAAACTCAATTCGAAGACACATCTTGTCAAGACCCAGCAGAAGGACCCATATAGCCCGCTTCTTGTCTCTGTGCAGGATGTTGTTGATCTCCGTGACAGGACAGGGCTTGCAATCGCAGCGGTTGGCTATACGATCTATATCGGGTCAGAATATGAGAGCGAGATGATGCGTGAGGCGCAGCAGGTGATCCTGGATGCGCACAAAAACGGCATGCTTGTTGTGCTCTGGATTTATCCACGCGGAGCAGCAGTAAAGGATGAGAAAGATCCGCACCTGATCGCCGGTGCCGCAGGGGTTGCCGCAGCACTCGGTGCGGATTATGTCAAGGTGAATGCCCCCAAAAAGGAAGGGACACCATCCTCTGAACTCCTGAAAGAGGCAGTGCTTGCAGCAGGGAGGACAAAGGTTGTCTGTGCCGGCGGCTCATCAATCGATGAAAAGAAATTCATACAAGAGCTCTATGATCAGATCCATACCGGCGGCGCCTCAGGAAATGCCACAGGTAGGAACATCCATCAGAAAGGGCTTGCTGCAGCGGTCAGGTTTACTGAAGCAATTTATGCGATCACAGTCGAAGGTGCAACGGTAGACGAGGCATGGAAGATCTATTCTGCTGAGTGACATCCTTTTCCTCCTTCCCCTTTTTTTATGCTCCATACTCATTCTACCCTATCCACAAGGATAATCAACGAGCAGATTATATAAACAAACAATGGCTGGCTCTTCTCCCCCCTCTGTCCTCTATATTGATGATGAGAGAGCACTCCTCGATCTTGGGAAGCTCTTTCTTGAACAGACTGGTGAGTTCATTGTAGATATAGAGACAGAGCCGGAGGAGGGGCTCAACCATATATTAAATAGATCCTATGATGCTGTCATATCAGATTACCAGATGCCGCAAATGAATGGGATTGAACTCTTGAAAGCTATCCGTGCTGCCGGCAGTCCCATCCCTTTTATTATTTTCACCGGAAAGGGAAGGGAGGATGTCGTAATCGAGGCGCTTAATGAAGGTGCAGATTTTTACCTCCAGAAGGGTGGGGATCCCAAATCGCAGTTTGCAGAACTTGCAAAAAAACTTGAGTTTGCCATCAACAGGAGGAGAGCCGAGGATGAGCTGAGAAGGAAGAACGAAGAGCTTGCGGCAGCTGAAGAGGAGATGCGTTCGCAGCTTGATGATTTGATTGCAACTGAAAACCGACTCCGGGATTCCCGGGATCTCTTCCGCACCTTAATGGATCATTCAATTGAGGCGATCTTCATCCATGATCTTGAGGACAAGCTCCTTGATGTGAATGAAACCATGCTCAGGATGTACCGCCTTGGCCGGGAAGAGGCGCTTACATTTACTCTCCGTGATTATACGGGTCCTGCTTCCAATGTGGATGATATCAAGGAGAAGTGGAAGGAGGTCATATCCGGGCAGGATCAACTATTCTCCTGGCAGGCACGGAGGCCAACGGAGAATTCCGTCTTCGATGTCGAAGTATTCCTTACCCGTGTTGTGGTTATGGAGAAGGCATACATCCTTGCCTTTGTCAGGGACATCAGCGGATTGCTTGAGGAGAAAGCCAAAGTACGTGAAAATACCGAGAAATACAAGACAATTGTAGAAAATCTTGATGATATCATATTCACCTTAAATCCTGAGGGCATTGTCACATATCTCTCTCCAAATGTACAAAAAGTCATTGGTATTCCGGTGTATGAGGCAAAAGGAAAGCATTTAACAGATTTTGCAGCTCCCGAAGTGAAGGGGGAAGTTATGCAATTTATTAACCAGATCCTCTCCGGAGAAGAGATCGTGACAGAAGTTCCAGTCAGAAATCAGAAAGGGAGAGATCTCTGGATGAAACTGAAGGCACGGCCGGTAAAGGAGAGAGATACAATAAGAAGTATCCACGGCCTCCTCACGGATATCACTGATATAAAACTGGCAGAAGATGCCCTGATTGAGAGTGAAAGAAAATACCGTGCCCTCGTCGAGAACCTGACTGAGATCATCTATACATTGGATTTGGAGGGTAAAGTGACCTATGTGACTCCAAATACCGAGGCGCTGGGAGGTTACGTGGCGGAAGAGGTGATCGGGAAATCTTTCCTCGAATTTGTGCATCCTGAAGATCGAGAGGGCAGGGAAGAAGAATTCAGGAAGACTGTCTCTGGCAGGGGAAAGGTCTCTGAATACCGCGTGATCGCAAAGGACGGACATTTTGTCTGGATGAGGACTGCCGCACAGCCAATGATTAAGGATGGGAAGGTGGTTGGGGTACATGGTGTTCTGACAGATATCACAGATCGGAAGGCAGCCGAGCAGGATATTAAGATTCACCTCAAGCGGACACGCAGTCTTCTCGATCTCTACCAGAAGAGTGAGGAGACAAAACAGGATGTTCTGGACTATGCCCTTGAAGGGATCCGGGAGATGACAGAGAGCCAGTATTCCTTCATCGGTTTACTTGATGGAGATGAATCGCAACTGACAATCCATGCCTGGTCCGAGGAAGTTATGGATGCATGCAGGATGCCAAGGCCACCCGGGGTATTTATAATAGGAGAAACCGGACTCCTTGGTGAAGTTGTCCGAAACCGGAGATCAGTGATCATCAATGATTATGGTTTGGATCATCCGATGAAACGTGGCTGTCCGGATGGACATGTTACCATTCAGCGGTTCCTCACGGTTCCGATATTTGACGGGGACCGGATCTCTGCAATCCTTGCTGTTGCCAATAAACAGGATCCTTACACAAAAGATGATGCGGATGCCCTCATTACGCTTGGCAATCTCGCTTTTGGCATCCTTGATCAGAAGCAGACCGAGCAGGCACTTCGTGAGAGTGAAGAACGGTTCCGCCGGCTTGCCGAGAATGCCGGGGATATCATCTATAGAATTGATCTTCTCCCAGAACCGCATTTTGTCTATGCAAACCCGGCAATGGAAACTGTCACCGGATATTCACCTGAGGAGTTCTATGCAGATCCCGATCTTGGCAGGCGGGTTATCCACCCGGATGATCAGCTCCCGGACCTCACTGGTGAAAACAAAGGGATGATGTATCCGGTTCTCAGGTATATCCGAAAAGATGGTGAGATCATCTGGGTGGAGCAGCGGAATGTCCCCATCTATGATGATAAAGGTGAGATAGTATCAATTGAAGGGATCGCCCGTGACATCACAGCCACAAAAAAAGCAGACGAAGAGCTTGCCAGAAGTGCCGCAGCCATTGCCGATGCAAACAGGAAACTAAACCTGATGACCGGTATTACCCGGCATGATATCGCAAATCAGCTGACGGTTCTAAATGGCTACCTCTCCCTTGCCGAAGACATCACAGATGAACCAAAGCTCTCCGGATATCTACAGAAGATTGAGATGGCGGCTCTACGAATCCAGAGGCAGATTGCGTTCACCAGAGAATATCAGAACCTCGGAATTGCTGCACCAGACTGGCAGAAGCTCTCGCATGTGATTGGGCAGATTGGTTCTTCAAGGATACCGATTATCAATGAAACCAGTGAGATCTCGATCTTTGCAGATCCACTCCTTCCAAAGGTTTTTGCGAATTTAATGGAGAATACCGAGCGATATGCATTGGACGTCACACGAGTCAGAGTCTCCTGCCAGCTGGACAAGAAAGATGATGGCATCCTAGGGGATTCCGACAGAAACTCACGACCAATACTGATCATCTGGGAGGATGATGGTATTGGGATCAGGGATGATGAGAAGGAGAAGATCTTTGAGCGTGGCTTTGGTAAGAATACCGGGCTTGGTCTCTTCTTCATCAGGGAGATCCTTGGTATCACCGGCATCACCATCTCTGAGAATGGAGTCTATGGCGAGGGTGCGAGGTTTGTGATCAGTGTGCCGGAGAAAGGGTGGCGGGAAGAGAAATAGTGATACGACAACCTCTTTCTGGCCTATAAACATGGTGTATTAATTCCAATGTAGTATCCTATCTTCTTTTTTTGTTGATAACAGATCGAATCTGAGAATTGGTAGTGACGAGAGTGATGCCTCGGGTATCTATTTTTTCCACAGTTATCAATGCGAATCCAACAAATTCATGAAATCACCTGGTATATTCTTTTGATGCCCTCTCATCCAAAAAAAGTCATAAAAAATTATATATACTTTGATTAAATATAAGGAAGTGATATTAGTTAGGCGAAGCGGAGGGTTTATCTCATGGTTGGGGTGCGTGCATACACTGCATGCAGGCCGATGCGTATCCTGTTAATTCTATTTTTGATAGTGTTCTTTATGTATCCGGTGTCTGCACTTGCTCCGCTCGCAGACTTCACAGGTACGCCCACAACAGGCGCTACACCCCTTACCGTCACATTTACCGATCTGTCTGCAAACACACCCACAGGATGGGCGTGGTTCTTTGGCGATGAGGATTATTCTGGGGCGTGGACGAATGTGAATAATAGTGCCGGGTGGTCGGCGCGAAACGGTCATACCGTCACAGTGCTGCCAGACGGGAGCCTTGTCATCATGGGTGGTGAGGATGATCTCGGTTATACGAATGACGTCTGGATTTCCAACGATAATGGTGCTACATGGACACAACAGACAGCTGCTGCCGGATGGACGGCGAGATATGTTCATAGCAGCGTTGTGATGCCAAACGGCAGTATCCTCCTGATGGGCGGGGACGATGGGAGCCTTAAGAATGACGTCTGGATGTCAAACGACAAGGGCGTTACATGGACACAGCAGACAGCCGCTTCTGGATGGACGGCGAGAAGTGGCCATAGCAGCGTAATACTAACTGACAATAGTATTGTGATACTGGGTGGTTATGACGGTGGGACTTTACATGATGTCTGGAGATCAACCGATAACGGGGTTACGTGGATTCAACAGACCGCAGGTGCTGAATGGACTGAAAGGCTCGGCCACTCATGTGTTGTACTGAAGGACGATAGCATTGTGATTTTAGGGGGTTATGATGGCTTAAAAAGGAACGATGTCTGGAGATCAACTGATAACGGAGTCACGTGGATTGAACAGACCGCAGCTGCCGAATGGTTGGGGAGGGAGTATTTCAGCTGTATTGAGATGCCAGACAGAAGCATAGTCATTATGGGAGGTATGGACAGCCAGGGCAATTCCCTGAATGATATTTGGCGATCAACGGATAATGGCGTTACATGGATTCAGGTAAATGCGGGTGCAGACTGGATGGCACGACATTGCCACTCTGGAGTCGCAATGCCAGATGGGAGTATCGTCATCATGGGGGGTTTTGATAGTGTACGAAAGAACGATGTCTGGCGAATGCAACCTGCAGGGTCATCTTTACAGAATCCATCCCATATATATAATACAACAGGTACCTACTCAGTGGCGTTGCAGGCATTCAATACCGTGGGGTATAATTGTACAAGAAAAACAGATTATGTCACAGTAACAGGACTTGTGGCACCAATTGTTACCAATGCGACGACAAACACTGCCGGAACAGAGATCATCGTCACATTCAGCAAGGTGATGGCTGACCCTGCCGGAAAGAACAGTCAGTTCGCGTACCAGATCAACGGAGGGGGTGATCAGACCTTCTCAGCAGCAGTTCTTGATGCTGATACACGAAAGATCGTCCTGACATGCAACGGCACCACCATTGCCTATGGAAATGCAATAACCATTAATTATACAGCCGGTGATGTGACGGCAGGAGATGGTGGGATACTTGCGACATTCACCGGGCAGGCGGTCATGAACATGATGCCTGCACAGATACCTGTTGCCAGCTTCACCGTGAACATCACAGAAGGGAATCCACCGCTTGCTGTCCAGTTTAATGATACATCGACCAATAATCCTACCGCATGGAACTGGTCATTTATCAATGTAACCGGAGACAATACTCCACAGTATTTCAGCGAGAAGCATAATCCAGAACATGTTTTTGGAACAGGAAACTTCTCAATCGTACTCAATGCGAGTAATTCCGGAGGATTCAATATATCAACCCAGACAACGTTCATCAACGTTTCCAAAGCTCCCCCTTCCCCGCCTGTGGCAAACTTCACCGGTACCCCGACCGAAGGCACCGCACCCCTCCAGGTCACGTTCACCGATTCTTCGACCGCTGAACCGACCTCCTGGCTCTGGCATTTCGGTGACGGAACAACAAACACCACCCGGAACCCGGTACACACCTATGCCGCTTCTGGCCTCTACACGGTAAACCTGACCGCAACAAACGCCGGTGGCAGTAATACAACAGAAAAGGTTGATTACATCAATGTAACTCCATCACTACCAACCGTTAGTTCCGCTACAACAAACACCGCCGGATCGCAAATCACCGTTACATTTAGTAAGGCGATGGCTGATCCTGCCGGGAAGCATGGCCAGTTCGCGTACCAGATCAACGGAGGGAGTGATCAGACCTTCTCTATAGCAGTTCCTGATGCCGATACAAAAAAGTTCGTCCTGACGTGCAATGGTACTGCTATTGCCTATGGAAACGTAATAACCATTAATTATACAGCTGGTGATGTGACGGCAGGAGATGGTGGGATCCTTGCGACATTCACCGGGCAGGCGGTCACGAACATGATGCCTGCACCGGCACCACCATCAAATGGTGGTGGATCAGTTCCGGCACCTGCTACCCCACCAGTTCAGCCAGCTGCTCCGGAAACTCCTGTTGAAACACCCCCTGAGGAACCAGCTGACGTACCTCAGGAGATTCTATCAGAAGAAAAAGCAGAGATTCCACCCGAAGTACCTACGGAAGCTCCCGTTATCGATATGACAGAATCATTTTCGGAAGATATCTCATCATCTATAAACAAACTGAAGTCAAGCCTCAGAAGCGGGGGCAGAGACTCTTCTGGCGCCCCCTTACACATCCACATTCCAGTGCCGGCAGATAGCATTATACCACACGATGTGGCTCCCGTCGCCGCGGTTGCAACTGGTGTAATGGCGAGTGCGGGCGCAGCGTCTCTCGCGGGTTTCTTTTCAGGGGGAGGAGGTGGTGCAGGCAGTAGTTTTGGTTCAGGATGGTTCTCATCATTCCTTAAGAGACTGGGCAACATTGTCTCAGAATTCATTGGGGAGGAGGCGCTAGAACTTTACGGCGAGAGAAATACCTTCGAACAGCCTGGATCAAAGAAAGCAGGTGGCCGCCTTATACCTGGGATGACAAGGAATAATCTGATAGTCATTCTATCCGGTGCGATCATTTATGCCGCTGCGTTCATGTTTGCCGATAGAATCGGTTTAGATCCTATGCTGATTCTTATCTATCTCCTGATCGTTGGAATCGCCCTTGTTGCCCATGAACTCGCGCATATGATGATTGCCAGGAAATATGCTATCGAATCAGCCATCCGCATCTATCCCGCAGGAACGATTGCCAGCATCGTCACTGGCGTCTTCTTCGGAAACGTCTTCGGCCAGCCACTCCATATGAAAGTCATGGAAAATGAGTCCCACACTGAAACGGAAAAGGGGCTGACAATGCTAGCCGGACCTGGCGTTAATATCCTGCTCGGAACGGTCTTTCTATTCATGATCCCAGTAGGAGGCATATGGCTGATGATAGGGAGGCTTGGGTTTATTGCAAATATGATCGAAGGTTTATTTTCCATGATCCCTTGTAGGCCCATGGATGGTAAGAGTATCAAGAAATGGAACGCCATTATCTGGGCGGGGCTATTTATCCCCTGGATATTACTGTATTTCATATTGTATGTAATCTGATGACACCTCATGTCAAATTCGTAATTTCTATATGGTTAAGAAAATATTGTTGAATATGGCTTCCTTTTATTTGAGGGGATTTATGGATTTTCTTACATATTCTGGAACCTTTTTCTTCTCCCAAGAATGCATGCCTCGCCCCTGCAGCCTCCAATCGGCTTTTTTGGGTTGCCCAAACCACTCATGCAGCGTGCCATGAGTGCCGCACCACGGGGAAGCGCACTCGATACAAAAACCATTCGATCTACTGGATCACGATACTGTTCGCTATTAATCACCCCTTCGAGGACATATTCGGGTTTTCTCCCGGACATGATCGCCCTACCCGAAAAACCGATCGCCATATCCCCGGTGAATACCTTCTTTTCTGCAGCCACCCTGATCAGGCGGAGGGCCGTCCTCGACATCACGCGATCCACCAGTTCGGTGAATCCTTTTCGACCTTCCTTCCTAAAGACCTCCATGCCGATTTCCATCAATGCATCGTGCCCGTTGAAGTTCTCTCCCGCATCCACACCGAATATTTTGATCTTCATATTCTCTGCGATAGAGGGATCTATTGGAACAAGACCAACATGTGTATGGTTATGGGCCACCTCTTCAACTTTGATCAGTTCATGGACCGAATCGACATAGTTCCTGATTCTCTTTGACTCCTTCTTCGAGAAATAGCCGGAGATGATATTGTCCCCGAAGAATTCACGGGCGGTTCCAATGATTGGATCAACCTCCCCTGTACCTCTTGTCAGTGCGTCTGCGATCGCACCTCCAAGACCAATAATGCACCCGGTGGTCCGGGCATAAGGATCGTCACGCCCTTTCGGCACCGCCTCGGTGAATCTTCCATCAATGATCGTTCCAAAATCAATACCAACACAAGGGTTTCTGAAATCGACAGGAGTGGATAGGGCACCTTGTTTTATTCCGGCAAGCGAGAGATCGCCCTCCATATCGTTTGCAATCATTACCCTGCCGGAGAGCCCGGTCGCAGGTATTGTCCCGGCAACGGCACCGTCATACATCACCCTGTCCATCAGGCTGAATTGCGAGTCATCAGAGGGGAGTTTATCCTTCGACATAGGAGGGCGCATCTTCGAGGGAGGAATGCCCGCATCCATGCACCCCTTGCTCAGGCATCCAAGATATGAATTGATATGCTTATCAGATTCCCATTGGCCCACCAGTCCGGTCGTATGAACCAGATAATCCAGATCTTTCGATGGATCTATCTTGCTTTCCTTCAGGGTTGCTTTAATAATATCACGGATATGCTCCTCCACGGCATTTCTCGAAAGGATAGTGCCATCGAGAGATTTGCCAAATATCTCCTCCCCTTTTTTCGGGGGTCGGATGGAATGGATCATCCAGACCTTCTTGTCTATGATATATGTCAATCCTGATGCAAGATTTGTTCCAACAATTACACAGGCTGTCGTCGTATTGCCAAGGTCAATCGATAATACAATATGATATGCCTCTTCACGATATTCGGGGATAGAAATCCCCCCCAACCTAATGATCTGTGGGACGGCGATATCCTGGACAATATGGGGTTTTACACTCTTTGAGAGCAAGGTAACACACCTCCTGATCCAATAAAAGTGATGATGCCAGACTAGTATAAGATCTTTTCTTATCATATGAAAAGAATAAAGCCTATTATGCTAATATTGAGGCATGTAGCCAAAATAATCGCATGAAGCCCCTCTCCATATCAGGAGGAATGCGCGATAGTTACGCCAATCCTAATGTTGATCGATGGGAGATATCCTGAGATATTTGCAAATCCATGAAACCCATACAATCTGAGCATGAACAGATCCTTCTTCAGCGATCCCAATCATTTTCACTATTATGGTCCGGCGTTTGATCTCACCAATGATCATCTCACCTTAGAAGAGAAGAACAGATTAATCGGGATCATCGCTGAAACCTTTGAAGAGTACCCCGATTGCCGTGAAGTGACCCTTGCCCTGTCATCACTCTATGAGTCCATTGGGGATCGCATATCAGCGTACAGCACATTGATTGATGATTACTTTTTTAGTGAATCCTCCCTCTGCATGATGCGAAAGGCATTCCTCTTTCGTCCATGGAATGAAAAGGATGATCGAAGATTATTGGCAGAGCTCACGAAACGGCATGACGACCCACAGTTAATGCGACGGCTATATGCCTTCCTTGGTTTTACTCTCATGAAAGATGATGAGAGGGCAGAAGAGCTATGGCATAGTCTGCTGGAGGAAACATTGTTTCGTCCACCTTCCGGAACAGACGATATTCTGGATCATTCCTATAGATATTCAGTATTCCACAATCTGTCATTCCGGGAGCAGATCGAAGGTATCAGATACCTTCTTCGAGCAGGAATCCCTGATAATCTGGAGGTAGAACTCGTCAGTTTTTCCGAGGCCATACCATCGTATCTCAAAAATCTCCTCTCATTGATCATGCTCTTCATATCCGATACTGAAGATGCGGAGATAAAAGATCCTCTCTGTGTTGTGATTGCTGCTGCTTTTGGGAGTGTCGAGATAATTGATGGCTTTCTTGCAGACAGTGAGGAGCGATTAGATGAGGTATTTGTGGAGTATATCGAATTACTGCGAGAGGAGGCGGTTACAACCGGGGAGGAGGCGATAGCCTTAATTCACCTCCTCAACCGGGCCGATGATCCAATCCTGCATGAAGAGGGGTTCCTTGATGATTTTGAGAGAGTCATGCAGAGTACAAACCCCAGTGTCCTTATCATTGCAGATTGGATTATTCGCCAGATTCCTGCTGAGAGATTACAGGATCTACCCCAAGAATATCAAACCGAATATTTCAGGAAGAGAGCTGACCTGCTCGAAGATTATTATAAAGATGAACCTGATGACGAAGACACCTCTTTAGAAGAGCTGGAGGAGAGGGTACCTGATGAGATACTTGCACTGAGCCCCGAAGAAGTGATCGAACTGGGGGACATTGAACTCTTCTTCTCCTTTCTCAGGGATCATATCAGTGATGGCAAGTATCTCAATATGAGCGGAACCTTCATTGAACTGGGTCTCGATCTTGACCGGATGGACGAAGTTTTCGACCAGAAAACTGTGTTTATGGAACATAAGTGTAAGCAGGCACTGGCGCTCATCGAGTCTTACCTCTTTGTTCAGGACAGGAATTATAAGCGGGCAGAAGCGCACATACATCAAGGTGAGATGGAGCCGGACGAGGCTGAACTCTTCCTGGCAAGGATCTATCTCCAAACTGAATCTCCAAAGAAGGCAGTTGAAATCTGTGAGAAGCTTCTGAAAAAGAAGCGTATCGGGGTTGACCCCTACCCGATCCTTATCCTGGCATACAGGGCAGCAGGCAGTGAGAAAAAGGCACAAAAAGCCGAGGCGGCAATGAGAAGGCAGGGTTAAATCCGATTCCTGTGCAGTGAGGGATGGTGGAGGAGTGCATTCCCTATCACCCCCCTGGTGGATGTTGAGAGGGTTCAGATATCCGGCGAATTCATGCCACCGGTTTTTCCTCTGTAAGCAGCCAGTACCAAAGAGGTAGGTAGCGGATTGTTTTACCAGATTGTTCCTCCTCATCAAACAGATCCCGGGTCAGGATAAGACCTTCAGTCACCCCAAAATGGTTTATTGCTGAGAGAAGACCCTTAATCTCCCTTTCCCGTGTCAATGGATCAGAGAGATCGATTAAAACCTGGATTAATTCAAATATTTTAAGACCGGTTTTCAGAACGAAATCCACTTCAAGCCCTCTATCATCCTGCCAGTAATAGATATCATGGCCTGTCCGGTATAGCTGGATGAAGACCAGATTCTCAAACAGCCGCCCGATATCCTCAGAGAAGCGGAAAGAGACTGCATTCATCATTCCGGGATTGACACAATAGAGTTTTCTTGGTTTATTCACCTGTTTCTTGAGCATGTCATCATAGTGCCTGATAGAAAAGAGCAGAAATGCCTCCTCAAGATAGGAGAGATAGCGTATAATTGCATCTGTACTGATCGTCTGAAATCCGGAGAAGAGCTTTCTGAGCGAATTATATGTATGAGGCTTTGCCACATTGGAAATACAGAAGATAGCCAGTTCCTTGAATAGAGCAGGATTTCTCACTCCATGCCGGGTTACGATATCCCGGAAGATGATATCATCAAAGTAAGACTGTAGAAGTACAGTTTCATCTGCTGAGGGATAGAGAATCACCTCCGGAAATCCGCCACGAGTGAGATATTCGTGAAAAAGCCTCTTAATCTCTATCTTCTTCTCTGAATAAGGCAGAGTGTTGAGATCCATCGCAATTTCATAGTGATCAACATATTCCCTGAAACTGAAAGGATACATTCTGGTTGTAAGATGCCTCCCGGTGAGGCGGCTAGCAACCTCTTCAGAGAGAAGTGATGCATTTGATCCGCTTATAATGATCTTGAGGTTTTTCTTCCGGTCATAGACACCTTTTATTCCCTGTTCCCATCCGGGACAATTATGTATTTTATCCAGGAAGAAGTACAATCTCTCATCATTTTGCAGCGGATAGAGTTCCCTGAAGGTATCGATTAATCTGTCGAGTTCATCTCCATTCAGCGGCTGTAATCTATCATCATCGATATCGAGATAGAGGATTTGGGATTTTGGAACACCGTTATTGATCAGCTCTTCGATCTGTTGAAACATGAAATATGTCTTGCCGCATCGCCTCACGCCAATGATATCATTGATAAGAGGGAGATCAAGCTGTATGCTGCATTGCCGGGGATACAGCTTCGGAAGATCCCTCTCCTGCCACTCGATAATAGCAGCTTTCAGTTTCGCCACCGTATCCATGATCAATCGTTGTCATCCGGGTTCTCATTCTTATCGTTTATAAACGATAAAAAAATGAGATTTTATCGTATGTAGACGATATGAACAGTGAGTAACTCTACAATGTCACATTAACCAAGCATAATCCTATTCCTCTCCTTGAATTCACCGCATCCATAAGAGAATCATGCTGATTATTTGACTGAGTGTTTCATCCATCCAAAGAATGGTGATGACACCCTC
>NZ_VOTZ01000001.1 GCF_024372745.1 Methanocalculus taiwanensis | reverse complement strand
CTTCAAGACGCTGGATTATTTCTTGCTGGTGCTGGATTGTTTCTTCATGACTATGGATGATTGTGACAAGTGCTTCAGGGTTATGTTGTGCCAGTGCAAGGATCTCGTCACGTTCCATAGTTCCATATCCCAAATATCTATTAATCTCTCATTATATAAGGATCTATCGGTCATACGGGCGTATTTTCCGAAAAGTGGGGGTGTGTGATGTGAGTTAAGGAGAGGTCAGGAGAGGGGGTGCTGACCTGTTACCTCAAATGTTGTACCCTTCTCCCGGATCAAAGAAATTCTGCCCATCAGCTGCGTTACAAGGCTTGTGACAAGCCGCATGCCAAGTGATAGTGTTTGTGTATAATCAAGATCAGCGGGAAAACCAATCCCATTATCACTGAACCGGTATACTATCTCATTCTCATGCTTCTCCATGAAGATGGTGATCGTCCCCCTCATGCCATCCGGATACCCATGCTTTAAGGAATTTGTCAGTAATTCGTTTGTAATCAGGCTGAGAGGAACTGCTTTGTCAATTGAGAGGTGAATACCATCGGCATGAATCAGAAGACTAACGGTACCGGATCTGATCTCACGGGACGAGATTATTGTTTCACACATTGTCCTGAGATACTGCGCATAATTGATCCGGGACAGGCTCTCTGACTGATACAGCTTCTCATGGACGAGTGCGATTGAAAAGACCCGGTTCTCACTCTCACGGAAGAGCTCGCGAATAGTCGGGTCATCAATCGTCTTCCTCTGGAGCATCAGAAGACCTGAGATCACCTGCATATTGTTCTTCACACGATGATGGATCTCTTTTAAGAGGATCTCCTTTTCGCGGAGAGAGCGCCTCGTCTCTTCATCCCTCTTCTTCTTTTCACTGATGTCATGGAAGATGCTTGTGCATCCCCCGTCCTTTGAGCAGTAGACCGACACCTCAAAGAACTTTTCCAGGTCAGCCTGTTCATGTTCAAATACCTGCGACTCCCCTGTTTTGGCTGCTTGTGCATAGTATTCCATCAGCACCGGCTCCATGTCAGGGAGGACTTCATGCAGGCTCTTTCCTTCAATTGTATCAGGAGGCAATCCGGTGAGCTTTGAAAAAGCAGGGTTCACCTCAACAAAACGGTAATCACGTGGACTACCATCCGGATCCCTGACCAGCTCCTGGTGGGCATAGCCATCATGCATCGATTCAAAGAGCGATCGATACCTCTTCTCGCTCTCATGGAGCGCCTCCTCGTCTGCCATCTTCCGCTCAGTGATGTCAATTGCAGTTTTGAGACGTACATACCGGCCATCGATCCACCGTATCATACTCACATGGCTGTCATACCACCGGCCGTTTTCCATTATTTGGTACTCCCATCTGAACTCTCCTGCATAGCTGCCATCCTCCTTCATGAGCATCGCATTCGTACATAATCCACAGGGCTCTTCCTGCCCCGGTTTCATCACGGACCAGCATCTCTTCCCTTCAATATCGCCAGTGAAACCTGTGATCTTACGGGCATACTTATTGATAAAGAGCAGCTCATGCGTCTTGATATCGGCTACATATACAGCGGCATTTATCCCATCAAGCACCGCAAGCAGCCTCTGGTGTGCTGCCTGCAACTGCTCGTCTGCCATCTTCAGTTCCAGGTTCTTTTGCTGGAGTTCCATCTCCGCACGCTTGCGTTCGGTTATGTCACGGGATATACCGAGTATCGAAACAGGACGTCCATCTTCATCACGTAGAAATCGGGCAAGGTTGTCAATGATAATGATCGATCCGTCTTTACAATACTCCTCGGTCTCAAAAGTGATTGTGCGGTTCGGATCAGCTCTGCCGGACGCTTCAAGATCCATCTGCTCCCGTATAATATCACCGAGAGCTGCATAGGACTCCGGTGTCATTTCCTCCTCGATTGTTTTATTCATCGATTCAGAGACGGTGAAACCCTTCATCCTCTCCACGGAGGGGCTGATATATTGGAGCCTGAAATCGGTATCGTACAACCAGATGTAGTCTGCCATATTTTCTGCAATGAGACGGTACTTCTCTTCGCTCTTCCTCAGCGCCTCTTCGGAGATTTTTCGCTCAGTTATATCCCGGACAGAGATGAGATCAGCCTTTTTCCCATCATAGTGAATGAGTTTCCCGACACATTCCACGAATATTTTTTCCCCTCTGGGTAACAGAATGGTATATCCTGCAAGATATGCGTCTTTTCCCCCAAAAAGCTCAATGAGATCACGAATAGCACTATCCCTTGACTCTTCTGCAACAAAATCAAGCACATTCCTCCCGATGAGGGTTTTATAATTCTCAATTCCAAGCAGATGGGCGGCAGCACTATTGACAAAGATAATAGTTCCCTCCTGATCCAGAATTGCAATCGCTTCAATCGAATGCTCGACAAGGGAGCGGAACTTCTCCTCGCTTTCCCGGAGCGCCTCCTCCGCCTCCTTTCTCCCGGTGATATCAGTATGGGTTCCAAGAAGCCGGAGAGGATTGCCCTCTGTATCACGGCTGACAACTTTGCCCCTTGCAAGGATCCACTTCCAGCCATTCTCTTTTGTCCTCATCCTGAACTCAAGCTGAAAACCCTCCTTCCCTTCCTGGATATTGGAATGGATAAACGCTTCAGATCGTTCGATATCATCGGGATGAATGAGCGATCGCCATGTTTCATAGGATCCAGGCATCTCACCAGGTTCATAACCGAGCATCATATACCATTGGGGGCTTAACAGGGCGTTCCCGGTTGCAAGATCCCAATCCCATATGCCATCGTTCGTAGCATCGAGCGTGAGCCTGTACCGCTCCTCGCTCTCCCGGAGAGAGTCTTCCATCCTCCTTCTGTCGGTGATATCAGTCAGCTGTTCGATGATCAGCCGAACCTCTCCCTCATCATTCAGGACAGGGTTGCTCCGGCAGATCAAATACCGATCGAGTTCCGGGACAAAACGCTCGACTGTCTCGAGCTTTTTGCTCTTCATGGCAACTGCAGTAGCGCAGTTCTCGCAGGGCATGCTTCTCCCGATAAGGGAATAACAGTGTTTTCCCTTGATCTCCTCATGGGAACACCCGAGCATCTCATATCCTGCCCTGTTATACCGGACGATTGAGTGATCCGGATTCTGTATCCCGATGATATCTGAAACGCCGTCAAGGACTCCTTCGAGGAGGCGGTTTGCATCCCGTATATTCTCATCAGCCCTTTTTCGTTCATCGATATCGATGACAACCCCATCCCAGAGGATGCTTCCATCCTCCTGGGAGGAGGGGGTTGCATGCACCTCAAGCCACCGGTACCCGGAATCAGATGCAAAGAGGAATGTATATTCAAAATCTTTCAGGCTAACGGCGGATCCCAATAGTTCATTACGGAATCCAGAAAGATAATCGGGATGAAGCCTTCCTGTCACCGATGAGAAATCCCCATACAGATCCTCCGGGTTCATTCCTGTGATTTCGGGGATTTTATTACTCACATATAATATGGAGAATTCACCAAAAGAAGAGCGAATGAGCTGAAAGATGCCCACAGGGGCATTCTCGGAGATCCTACGGAACCGCTCTTCACTCTTCTGCAATGCCTCCTCCGCCCTCTTGCGATCGGTGATATTCGTCAGGACAAGAAGATTCGTCGGAGTATCACGGTACTCCATAAATGCCCCCTGGACAAGCACAGTAATCAATTGTCCATCCTTTGCCGTGATTGGTACCTCATATGGGGATACCTGTATTCCCTCTGCCCTTTCAACAAGTTTCTGCTTCACCAGATCATGGAACTCTTCGGGAACAAACGAAAGGACATGAGCACCCATTAACTCATCAACCGAATATCCAAAGGCTATCGCTGTCGCGGGATTTACAAAAATGATCCTCCCGTCGTTCCCATAGAGGATGATGTAATCAGGAATCTGCTCTATCAGGGTGCGGCTGAAGATCTCGCTCTTCCTGAGGGCATCTTCAGATCGCCTTCTTCCCAGTGCACTTGCGATGATATCGCCGCAGAACCTGAGGATATTGATATCTTCTCTATTCCAGTCCCTGACCATTTCAACATTATCAAAACCGATAAATCCGGTAAGCCCGTCACTCATCATGAGTGGAATGGCAATCAGTGACCTGACACCCTGTTCTTCCAGCAGTCTCTTTTCCTGAGCTGCTTCAGGGGGCATCTCATGAAGATCCCTGATCCTGATGATCTCATTATTCCGAAGCTTCTTTATCCACCATGGAAAGAGAGAACAGGAAAGGTTCTGAAGATTTTCGATCTCGGGCGAAACACCGTCTGCACACCACTCATGGGTGTTATCCATTACGTCGGAAGCTTCTCGTAAAAGGAAGATATATGAGCGGGATGCACCGCAGAAAGAACCGATGTCTTCAAGTGCCACATTGATCGGCAAATCAATATCATCAGATGCTACAAACCGTGATGAGATGAGTCCGATCAATCGCTCAAACCGAAGCCGTCTCTGTATCTCAGCCTCTCCCCGCCTGGTGGCAACCGCATAGCGGATTTGATTTGAGAGTTCTGCAAACTGTGCTCTCGGATCGCCCCCTTTCTGGATATAGAAGTCTGCACCACTGTTTAACGCCTCAATAACCACCTCTTCCCGGCTTTGTCCGGTTAAGATGATGAAAGGAGTCCGATCGCCGTTATTCCGGAGGTACTTCAGAAAATCGATCCCATTCATATCCGGCATCTGGTAATCTGAGATGATGGCATCAAAATGCCTCTCTTTGAGTAAAATTATCGCATCAGGAACATTATCACAGGTAACAACCGACAGAAGCGGATCCTCTTCCAGGAACAATTGTCCAATCTCCAGAAGTGAGGGTTCATCTTCGATAAAGAGGATGGAGATCGGAGCAGATCCCGGGCCCGAGACTGGCATGAAGAGGAATAGGTGTCAGCAGAAATAATACTATTTATTCTGCAATCCAGCGTTTTGATCGACCTTCTCCTCGTATGAACCCCCGGACTCCTCCCCATCCGGATCAACCGGAAATACGATCTCAAAGGCAGTTCCCTTCTCCCGGCTGAGAGTGATTGTCCCAAGCAGCTGGTTGACAAGGCTTACGACAAGCTGCATACCGAGCGTCTGGGTATTCCCATAGTCGAGATCGGCTGGAAAGCCGATTCCGTCATCAGAAAACCGGTATATGATCGTATCCTCCTTCCTCTCTACAACTATCCTGATCGTACCTTTCCTGCCATTTGGAAAAGCATGCTTCAGTGAATTCGTCATTAATTCATTTGTGATAAGGCTGAGCGGAACGGCCTTATCAATTGAAAGATAGATACCGGGAGCGTGTATGTCAAGGGCAACTGTCCCTGATTTCACCTGGCGGGATGATAGGATATAATCTCCCATCATCGACAGGTATTCCCCATACTCGATCCGGGAGAGATTCTCTGACTGGTAGAGTTTCTCATGGACAAGGGCAATCGAATAGACCCGGCTCTCGCTCTGGGAGAAGAGTTCACGCATCTTTGGATCGGGTATTGTCTCTTTCTGGAGCATCAGGAGACTTGATATCACCTGCATATTGTTCTTGACACGATGATGAATCTCTTTTAAGAGAATCTCCTTTTCCCTGAGGGATTGCTTCATCTCTTCATCGCGTTTCTTCTTTTCGGTGATATCATGGAAGAGTATGGCACATTCACCAGCTCTTGGGCTGTATACCGACACTTCAAAGAACCGGACAGGATCATCCAGCGTGATCTCAAATACCTGTGGCTCTCCGGTTTCTGTTGTTTTCAAACATTCTGGTCCCCAGCGCAGATCAGTTCCCCGAAGCACTTCCTGCAGGGTCTTATGGATGATATCTTCCCGTGCAAGACCGGTGATCTGCTCAAAAGCCGGGTTAATATTTATGATTCTGGGAGCGGAGGCACTCCCATCATCCTCCTGAGGAAGCCGGAATTGGGCATATCCATCATGCATAGACTCAAAGAGCGATCGATATTGCCTCTCGCTCTCGATAAGTGCTTGTTCAGCCTGTTTTCTGTCGGTGATATCCCGACCGACAGACTGAAATTCACGAATCACCCCATTTTCATCAAAGATCGCCCGTGTATCCCACCGCTGCCAGAGAATGCTCCCGTCAGGGGCGATTGTCCGCTGATCAATGCTTTCCAGAAGTTTATCGGGGGAAAAGGATGCAAAGAGCCGGGTAACTGCTTCACGGTCATCCGGGTGAATCTGCGGCTTGAACCGTCTCCCGATAATATCTTCGCAGGGAACCCCGAAATAACGGCAATAGGCATCATTTGCGAAGATAACGGTTCCGTCAGCGCTGAAACGGCAGATCAGCTCTGTCTGATCCTCGACGACATTCCGGTACCGCTCCTCACTCTCGCGAAGCGCCTCTTCACTCCTCCTTTTTGCAACAGCATACCTGATGATATTAATCAGTTCGGCAAACTGGGCTTTCAGATCACCACCCTTCTCAATATAAAAATCCGCCCCATTATTCAGTGCGTCAATCACTACATCTTCCCGGCCTTTTCCCGTCAGAATGATGAAGGGGGTCTCATCTCCTCTCTTCCTGAGATATTTCAGAAAAGAAATGCCATCGCATTTCGGCATTCGAAAATCCGAGATGATCGCATCATATGATTGTATTTTCAGAAGCTTTATTGCATCAAGGGCACTCTCACATGCCTCAACCTTCAAATTCCCACTCTTTTCAAGATGGGTTTTCCCGATTATGAGGAGCCCCGGCTCATCATCTACATAGAGGATCGTGATCGGAGAATCCGCAGAGAGTGACATAGAAACGCTTTTTTAGTATTCACAGGAAATAATACTATTTGTTTCAGCCTTCCTGATCGAACTATTTCTGCTCTTTTCTCACCCATCCGGTCATAACAAGCCCCTCAAAGAGATAATCAGGATCATCTGAATGATCACTGAGGATTCCCCGTATATATACCGGTCTTCCTTCAGCTGATTTGAAGGTGAGAGAGAAGGGCTGAACACCAAGCGGGTTTTTCCCGATATCGGTTAGGAGTTTTTCTACCGCATCAAGGCTGTCGTCATGGATATAATTCCACAGTCTCTTTCCAGGATTATTATCTTCTGAATATCCAAGATAACGATTCAGTGAAGGGCTTTTTTGCCTGAGTGTTCCGTCATCATTTAAGATGACGATCACATCTGCCACATCATCGATTATTGATTTGAAAAATTCTTCATTCTGCCGGAGCCTCTCTTCCATCACCTTGATCCTGGTGATATCATGGATATGAACCGCATATTTTGTTATCCCTCCTTGCGGACTGGCAATAGGATTGATCCCGATATCGTACCAACGGTCGGAAAACTGCTCGACGAACACCTCCCGTCGGGTCTGCCCCTGTTGTATTGTATGTCCCGCCATCTTCGGTGAGAGGCATCCCGAGGAAACCAGATCGTAGGCATCGGATCCGACAAGCTCTTTCACAGTTTTACCAGCCCTCCTGGCAAGAGCCTGGTTGACCATGAGGATCTTTTTGTCGGTATCCATGAGGAAGTGCATATCCGGCGTTGCATTCAGGAGTACACGGATCGTCTCCTGGTGCTCCCTGAGATTCATATCCATCGCATGCCTGTACAGTGCCGTCTCGATGGTGGTCTTCAGTTCCTGTTCCCTGACAGGCTTCAGGATATAGCCAAAAGGACCTGTTATTTTTGCTGCATTCACCACCCGATCATCTGAGAATGCAGTCAGGTAGATGACAGGGACAGTGCTTGTTGCCCGGATCTCCGCAGCTGCATTGATGCCGGTCATCTTTCCTGCAAGCTTGATATCCATCAGGATCAGATCAGGTTTGAGTTCGGCTGCCTTCTGGACCGCCTGTTCCCCGGTTGGAAAAACTCCGCAGACGGAGTAACCCATATTCGTCAGGCTTCTCTTCAATGCCATTGCAGTAACGGCTTCATCCTCAACGATCATTATGGTTGTTTCATTCATTCTTCATCCTCTCCATTGGTTTTTAGGGGAAAGAGTATCTCAAATCTGGTTCCCCCGTCGCGATACAGCGAGATGGTACCCATCAGCTGCATGACAAGGTTGTTCACGAGCTCCATTCCAAGGGTTGTGGTATTCCAAAAATCAATTTCAGCTGGAAACCCGATCCCGTCATCGGCAAACCGGTACAGGATATCCCTTCCCATACTCTGGAGTTCAATCCTGATTGTGCCCTTCCTCCCATCGGGGAAGGCATGCTTTAAGGAATTTGTGAGCAGCTCGTTAGTAATCAGGCTGAGCGGAACGGCCTTATCAATAGGGAGATAGATATCCTGTGCATGGATCTCAAGGGTGATCCTCTCGGAGCTGATATCCCGTGATGCAAGTATATGATCCCCGATCATCTCGAGATACTCACCATAGTGAATCCGTGAGAGATTATCTGATCTGTACAGTTTTTCATGAACGAGCGCGATTGAGAAGACACGGTTCTCGCTCTCCCTGAAGAGTTCACGCATACGCGGATCAGGTATGTTCTCTCTCTGGAGCATGAGAAGACTTGAGATCACCTGCATATTGTTCTTGACACGGTGATGAATCTCTTTTAAAAGGATCTCCTTTTCCCTGAGTGATTGTTTCGTCTCTTTCTCCCGCTTCTTCTTTTCGGTGATATCATGGAAAAGAAGAGCGCATTCCCCTCGTTTCGGGCTGTATACCAGTACCTCATAATCGCTATTTAGCCCGGGATGATGGTATTCAACCACCTGCGGCTCGCCTGAAAGTGCGGTTGCATGGAACCTTTCGAACCAGTCGGATTCGATTTCCGGGAGTACTTCAAGGAGAGTGTTGCCGATAGCCTCCTCACCGGAAAGGCCGATGATCATCTCCATGGTCTGGTTCACCTCAACGATACGGTAGTCCTTCGGTGTTCCATCCGAATCTGTTACCACCCTCAGATGGGCATAGCCCTCATGTATGGATGAAAAGAGTGACCGATACCGCGTATCGGTCTCAAGAAGCGCCTCCTCCTCAGCCTGCCTGATTGCGGTGATATCCCGAGCAATCCCTTCGATAGCAATAAGCGTGCTTTTATCATCATATATGGGAACATTCCGCTCTTCGATCCAGATCACCCCGCGGTCTTTGCGTATCCAGCGGAGGGGAAGGGGCTGGCCGAATGACCCCGCAGATATGACCGAACCAATGAGATAGCGATCATCTGGGTGAATGATCCTCGTTGCAAGCCCCGGATCATTATAGAACTCCTGCGGTGTATATCCCGATATCTCTTCTATTGCAGGATTCACATAAGTAAAATGGATATCCGGCAGCAGATCGATACGATAGAGAATATCCCCGGCATGCTCTGCCAGGCTCCTGAAACGCTCCTCGCTCTCCCGGAGAGCCTCTTCTGCCTGCCTACGTTCAGCACCTTCAAAAAGCTGTGCGATGAGAGATGCTGCAATATTGGCAAACCCCTCCTCATCCGCATGCCATCTCCGCGGGGCTCCTGTATCTTCAAGACAGAGGATGCCGATCATCCTGCCTTCCTTCAGAATACCAACATCAAGCATGGAAGAAATTCCCATAGGAGCAAGGTAGTCATCCTTCAGTTCACTGACCCTCGAATCCGAGGAGGCATCCTCAACGCAGAGCCTGTGCTTTCTCCTGAGAGTATCAAAATAACGCGGATATTCATCGGTCTTCAGAGTTATCCCATTGTTCTGTCTCTTCTCTTTAGCATCATACAGGGAGAGGCATCGAAGAAGAGACCCTTTTTTTGAGAATACCCAGGCACCTACCCGTTCAGTTTCAAGCGTCTCTGATACAGTTTTCATGATCTTTCCCAGGGCAGCCTCCATATCACCGGAGAGGATTGCAGCATCAAGGGCAAGATCTGCTATTGCCTTCCGCTGGCGCTTCGCACGTTCTGCATTCCCTGCCAGGAGCTCTTCAGTCTCTTTCTCATAGGTCGTATCCCTCCCTACAGACTGGTATTCAATGATCTGCCCATCTTCATCAAAGATTGCCCTGGTATTCCATCGCTGCCAGAGCACTTTGTCATCAGGCATAATGATCCGCTGATCGATTGATCCGGTCGGATCGTTCTTTGTCAGGGAGGAGAGGAATTTTGTTACCCTGTCACTATCATCGGGATGGATCATCGGCATAAACCGGTTTCCTATGATTGATTCACGATCAAGACTGAAGTAACGGCAGTATGCATCATTTACAAACAGATGCGTACCGTCAGGAAGGAAACGGCAGATTAACTCGGTCTGGGTCTCGACAACTGCACGGTACCGCTCTTCACTTTTACGCAGTTCTTCTTCAGCTCTTTTCAGGGGATCAATATCAGTGAAAACCCCGTCCCAAACTATTGTCCCATTCTTCTCAAGAGACGGGCTGGCACGGATCTCCATCCATCGCTCACCACAATTTCCATTATAGAGGAGAGCCTGATTAAAAAATTCAAGATTTTCAGCAGGTGAAAAGAACGCCCTGATGATGGTATCCTGATACTCCGGAAGAGCCTTATCTATGAGAACCTTTGGGTTAGTATACATCTCTTCAAGGGATAGTCCGGTCAGATCAGCCATCCGGTCACTCATATATCGTATAACACATTCACGTGACGGGGTCAATACAATCTGAAAAAGGCCGATATTTGCATTCTCGGAGATCCTCCGGTACCGTTCTTCGCTCTCTTTCAGTGCAATCTCGCTCCTCATTTTTGCAACAGCATACCTTACTTTCCTTGAGAGATCACGAAAAAGGAGGGCTGGCTCTCCACCCTTCTGTATATAGAAATCTGCACCGCAGTTGAGCGCTTCTATAACCACCTCCTCCCGCCCTTTCCCGGTAAATATGATGAATGGAGTGGTATTACCGTCCTTTTTAAGCTGTTTTAGAAGAGCGATACCATCCATCTCCGGCATATCATAATCAGCAACGATCGCATCAAACGATTGTGTTCTGAGGAGATCAATAGCATCCATTGCACTCTCAAGAGTGGTTACGGTGAAATCCTGATCCTCCTCAAGATAAAGCCTGCATGTCTCAAGGAGCCCTGGGTTATCATCGACATAAAGGATGCTAATAGGAGAGGATTTTGGGTCAGCATCTGCCATTAATTCTAGTTGAGGATCTAAGTTATGATAATACTATTCATATACTGAATATTGTGGCCGATGAGAACGGATAGATTATCATATCAGACAGATACATCAATCATGTATGAATCAGTTCACCACGATCCTTTTTATTATCCTCATCTTCTTCCTCATCGGATCCGGGATCGCCTCGGCAGCGGAGTACCCGGCTGCCCCCCTTGGAACCACCGATTCGATGGCGCAGTTTGTCAACTGGCTCTGTGAACTCGTAAATGAGCTGATAGAGATCTTCACCAGTGCAATGGATCTGATCGGACTCTCAAATGAGTCATATGTCAAAGATATGCTCACAACCCTTGAAGATGGGATGGAACTGGTAAATACTACGTAAATCCGGAAGAAAGAGGCTTATACCAGACATTCATGCTCTCAAAACCGCCCCCGATCTGGGTGTTGTTTGGGAGGGTGCCTGCATACCGGTACCCTCCCCGTGCAAAGAGGATATTCACCGCAGGCTCTTCACCCCTGCATATGGTGTAGGCGAGGTGAAAGCCGTCCTTTAGAACTGTTTCTTCCATAGTGGCAAGGAGGGCACCGGCAGCACCTGCACCCCGAGCTGAGGGGAGGGTGGCAAAATCGGTCATCTCGACCGTTTTTGAAGTGTTATCCAGTTCGGCTGACGATGCCGCTACGATCTCATCCCCGTCATAGAAGAGAAAGAACCTGACATCACCGCTCACAATCGCATCTGATATATAATCTGGATCATCAATCGGAAACGGGTACGTCGGAAAGACCGAAGCATAGATCTCTGCAAGCGATTGTGCATCGGATTCAGATGCCTCCCTGATTGTACATCCTTCCTGCAAAGATGGATGGCCTGTTCCTGCACGCTGCCACGAGATCTCAAGGGTTTCTGATACACCCATCCTGTTATACTGCTGCCTGCCGGGATCGATATATTTTCCCATAAAGAAGCAGGCTGTCCCATCCAGATAGAATCCGGGGATCTCAGCCTCAACGGCATAGCCGGACTTCAGGAATGCTGGTGCTGATTGTGCAGATACCTTTGCAAAAACCTTGGTATACCTTTCCTTTTCGATGGTCTCCTCGATCCATTCAAGTACATCGTCGCAGTCTCCTGGATCGAGCCGCAGCAGATATATCCGGTTGTTGTGGTGCCCATGCTGGATGATGCTCGCCCCGACCCTGATGACTGTATCACTCCTCTTCGTCATCTCTCCGTGCCATCCGTTCAGAGTCTACAGGAACAAGCGCCGTTGCCTCATCATAATCCGAGAGAAGCCGTGCGATACCAACAACATGCTGCTCTTCCCCACCCTTCAGGTTCAGCTGGAGCGAGCATTCTTTGCAGTTCCTATCGCAGAAGATTGTGGTATAGTGATCCGGCTCCCGGTAGGTTGTGATCACGCCTTCATAATTCCTGAGTATCACCTTATTGGTCGAATATGATATAAGGTACGTCGGCATCACCGGAATTTTCCCGCCGCCTCCGGGTGCATCTATCACATAGGTGGGAACGGCAAATCCGCTGGTATGCCCGATTAAGTTCTCGATGATCTCGATCCCCTTGCCGACCGGTGTCCTGAAATGTGAGAGACCTTCTGAGAGATCGCACTGGTAGAGGTAGTATGGCCTGACCCGGTTTTTGACGAGCTTCTGGACAAGTGCTTTCATGATCCTCGGGCAGTCGTTTACTCCGGCAAGGAGAACTGACTGGTTTCCGAGCGGAATCCCGGCATCAGCGAGCTTCGCCAGTGCCCGCTCGGCGGTCGGGGTGATCTCCTGCGGATGGTTGAAGTGGGTATTCAGCCAGATCGGCTGGTGTTTCTTCAGGACAGAAACGAGTTTGTCAGTGATCCTAAACGGGAGGACGACCGGGGTTCTGCTCCCGATCCTGATCACTTCGACATGCGGTATCATCCTAAGTTCGGTCAGAATCCGGTCTATCAGCTCGTCCGGGAGCATCAGGGGATCACCGCCGGAGAGGAGGACGTCCCGGATCTCGGGATGCTCACGGATATAGGCAATCCCTGCCTCCATCTCCTCCCAGGTGGGTATACGATCACGATCGCCGACACGCCTCTTCCGCGTGCAGTGGCGGCAGTACATCGCACAGACATTTGAGACCAGAAAAAGGACCCGGTCGGGATAGCGGTGTGTGATCCCGGGGACCGGGCTGTCACTGTCCTCTGCAAGCGGATCTTCCAGATCGCAGTCTTCGATGATCAGCTCATCCGGTGATGGGATCGCCTGGAGAAAGACAGGATCCTGGGCATACTCCTCCACTTTGATCAGCGAGAGGTAATAAGGGGTTGCCGCCAGTGGAAATTTTTGAATCGTCTCCTCGAGCTCCTGCCGCTCCTGTGGCGAAAAAGTAATCCCAAGCACCTTCTCAACAGTATCAAGATCGCGAACTGTATGGGCGATCTGCCATCTCCAGTCTTTCCACTGGGGTGCATTCTGATCTATATCGCTGTACTCTTCTTCTGTGATGCGGGATGATAATTCCATAAAAATTTCAACTCACTATAATACTATGATCCCATATTTCTTAAAATGAATCCAATAAATTATAAAAATGCCCTATTTCATGATCAGAAAGTTTTGTGAGGATATTTAGAGCATACCTTTAAATAATTGATCTGAGCTTCGCCCACGAAATGCATGAAAATACAAATTACACTCTTCTCTGATTGTTGATTTGCAATTATCCAATAATATAGCCTCAAATGGCAGATTAGATACACGTTTGGCTTTATGCCATAAGGTTCATACTGTGGCACACCCATCCATTCTATATGCCCAGATCAGAGAATGAATCGATCATCGGAGTAACGATTATGCCGCGTGACATGATCATCTACCAGGAGAATACAATCGCCAGCCGGACACTGATCATGAGCAAAGAGGGAACCGTCACCCTCTTTGCCTTTGATAAGGGACAGGGACTCTCCGAACATACCGCTCCTTTTGATGCCCTTGCCTATGCCCTTGATGGTGAGGCTGAGATCACCATCGCCAAAACCCCCCACTATCTCAGGGAGGGCAATATGATCATCATGCCAGCAGATATACCCCATGCGGTACAGCCGATCGGACGGTTCAAGATGATGCTGATCATGATCCATGCAGGAAAAGGAGATATAGAAAGGGAGGCAGGAGAAGAGGAGAAGGAAGATAAAAAGAAGAAGAAAGAAGCAAGGAAACTGCAGAAGAAAAGGGAGAAGGAAGATAAAAAGAAGAAGAAAGAAGCAAGGAAACTGCAGAAGAAAAGGGAGAAGGAAGATAAAAAGAAGAAGAAAGAAGCAAGGAAACTGCAGAAGAAAAGGGAGAAAGAAGATAAAAAGAAGAAGAAGGAAGCAAGGAAACTGCAGAAGAAGAGGGAGAAGGAGAACCAAATTGAAATGAAGGGGAAAACCAAAGAATAATACAGAGAGAATAGCTGTATTTCCAGAAGAAACGGCTGCATTGAGCGGGACCTGGAACCATGAAGGGTTTGTGAATCCCGAAAGGTACGTACCGGAGTATTCATGATCAGAACCGTTTATACCGGCAGAAAGCAATATCACTAGCAATGATCAGGATCGGGCTGCTTGGTTGCGGGAATATCGGCCATATCATCGCAAAAAACCAGAATGGTTTCTCGATTATTGCAGTCTTTGACCAGATCGAGGGCAGGGCGGATGAACTTGCGGCCGCATCCGGTGCCCTCCCGTTCACAGATTTTAATGCATTTTTATCAGCTGATTTTGATATTGTCGTCGAGGCGGCATCGGTTGCAGCCGCGCAGGAGTACGGAGAGAGGATCCTCCTTTCAGGGCGTGATTTTGTAGTGATGAGTGTGGGTGCACTCTCTGATTCAGGATTCTGCGAGATGCTTGTCGCCTCCGCAAAAGAGAAGGGAAAGAAGATCTATATTCCCTCCGGTGCGGTGATGGGGCTTGACAACATCAAAGTCGGACAGATATCCGGGATCTCCACTTTCCTTCTCAGGACAACAAAAAGCCCCAAATCGCTCAATATTGATGCTGAAAAACCGATGATGATCTTCTCGGGAAAAGCCAACGAATGTATCAGGAACTATCCAAAGAACACGAATGTCTCAGAAGCACTCACCCTTGCTGCAGGGCGTGAGGTTGATGTTGAACTCTGGGTTGATCCTGAAGCTGACCGAAACACTCATGAGATCTTCATCGAAGGTGAGTTTGGCGATGCATATATCCGGGTGAGAAATGTTCCAAGCCCCGATAATCCTGCTACAAGCTACCTTGCCGCCCTCTCGATCCTCTCGCTTTTAAAGAATCTCGATAACCCGCTGGTGATCGGAACATGACGATCAAGGAAGAAATACAACAGTTAAAAGTTGCGAGAAACGCCCTCATCCTTGCCCATAACTATCAGCCTGGAGAGATCCAGGATGTTGCAGATATCGTCGGCGACAGCCTTGAACTCGCGGTGAAAGCAAAAGAGGCGGAAGAGCCGGTACTGGTTGTCTGCGGTGTCCGGTTCATGGCAGAGACTGCAAAACTCCTCTCTCCGGAAAAGACGGTCCTGCTCCCTGTACCTGATGCCGGGTGCCCGCTCTCCGACTTCCTCACTCCGGAGATGATTCATGAAGCACGAGAGAAGTACCCCGGTGCAGCCGTTGTCGTCTATGTAAACTCAAGTGCGGAGGTAAAAGCCGCTGCTGATATCACCTGCACTTCAGCAAACGCAGCCGATGTTGTAAAATCACTTGATGCAGATATGATCCTCTTTGGGCCTGATGCCAATCTTGCCTCCTTTGTGCAGGGACAGGTTCAAGAGAAGCGTATCATCCCGCTTCCCGCAGAAGGGCACTGCTATGTCCATACTGCTTTTACCGAGGATCAGATCCGGGAGGCGAAGGCGAAAGGGTGGCGGGTCGTCTGCCATCCCGAATGCCCCCCAGGGATTCAGTCAGACTCTGATCTGATTGCATCGACCGGCGGCATGGTGCAGCATGCCTGCGACTGTGACGAGTGGTTTATC
Organism: Methanocalculus taiwanensis; assembly: GCF_024372745.1. Lineage (GTDB taxonomy): Archaea > Halobacteriota > Methanomicrobia > Methanomicrobiales > Methanocorpusculaceae > Methanocalculus > Methanocalculus taiwanensis. The sequence continues at coordinate 194,017 of NZ_VOTZ01000001.1, read as the reverse complement.
TGCACCGAGCGGGATATGGGGTACCGGCTTCGAAAACTCCATCCCAACCGGCACTTCCATGTCGATCCAAATGCAATCTGCAAGGATATGAAGAAGACAACCATTGAGGATCTCCTCAGAACACTTCGGGACGGGGTGTATGAAGTGGTGATTCCTGATGAGATCGCAGTTCCAGCCAGAAAAGCGGTCGAAGCGATGATCGGAATCCGGAGATAACAGCATGATCCCGCATGAATCACTCCGCCGGTTTCTTGCAGAAGATGCACCCTTTGGCGATATCACAACAGGGTCAATTGTGCCGGATATAGAGGGAAGAGCTGTTATCCTTGCCCGTGAGACCGGGATCATCGCTGGGATCGAGGAGGCGCTGTTCCTCTTTGCCGAATGCGGAGCAGAGGGCCGGTCCCTGACAAAAGATGGCGACTGGGTCGATCCAGGCCAGCATATCCTTGAGATCTCAGGACCGGTCCATGGAATCCTGCTTGCCGAGCGGACAGTGCTGAATCTCATGGGGAGGATGTCTGGGATCGCGACAGCCACTAAAAGATTCGCAGCCTTAATTGATTCAGTGATTCCAGGAGCACGGATTGCCGGAACCAGAAAGACTGCACCCGGTCTTCGTTTTTACGATAAAAAAGCAATTATCCTCGGCGGAGGGGATCCCCACCGAAATTCCCTCTCCGATGCAGTTCTTATAAAAGACAACCACCTCGCCGTCGTCGGGATAGAAGAGGCAATCCGGCGTGCACGCAGCATCTCACGATACAGGGTTATCGAGGTCGAGGTTGAAACAGCCGAAGATGCGTGTACTGCGGCAAAAGCAGGGGCAGATATCCTTCTGCTCGACAATATGGATTCCGATTCTATTAATAAGGCGTTGTTGATCCTCAAGGACGCAGGCCTTCGTGAGCGTGTAGCGATTGAGATCTCAGGCGGCATAACCCCGGCAAATGCCGGATCATATGCAGGCTGCGAGATCGATCTCGTCTCTTCAGGCTGGCTCACTCATTCGGTGAAAAATTTTGATCTCTCACTTGAGATGCGGATGGCACTCCGGGTTATAAAAATATAGAAACAGAGAGAGTCTCTGCCCAATTTTAACTTTTTCCTCGCTTCACGATATACCAGGCGATCCCGCCGATTACTACAAGCGGTAGAAGTGCAAAGACAGCCACAATGATGATCCCGATCATAAAGAGAAACGCTGCAATGCCGGTGTTTAGAATACTGGTAATCGAGAACCCTGAATCGATCCCGATCGGCTCCCCTTCCCGAACCGTTACAGTGATGGTCGCTTCATCGATCTGCGACTCAAGCAGCTTCAGCCTACCCGTCACCCGGTCAAGGTTTTGTTGCGCAGAGTCAATCGCCGACTGAACCTTCAGGATCTCTTCAACGGTTTCGGCTTTTCCAAGGATATCGGTAAGGTGGTTCACCTGGTTCTCTAAAGCCCGTTTTTCTGCATGGAGATCGGTGTATTCCGCAGTGACATCCCGGCTTTGTACCTCCCGTTGGGTGAGGGTGCCGACAGATTCAATCTCCTGCATAACAGCTTCAAATGAATCTGAAGGCACCCTGAGAACAATATGTGCAGAGAATTGCTCGCGGCCATCCATCATACCGCCCGAGGTGAGGGAGAGTGATTGTATCCGGCCATTGTAGCGTTGTGCGATTGCAGTAATCTCTTCAGAGGCGACCCTCGCATCTTTTGACTGGATCCGGATCCAGCCATCCCTGATCACCTTTTGATCAGAATAGAGTACCTGGGACTCAACTGCTGTGTTCCTGTCATAGACAACAACCGACTCGGCCGCCATCGGTGCAGACTGGGATTCGGAATCTGCCATCATGCAGCCTGCTGAGGCGGAGAGGCCGATGAAGAGAATGAGAAGGAGAGGAATGAGTAGTTTCTTCATATACGTCACATCCTGGTACTGAAGATACTGTCTTTTCAACCTTTATAAATGGCGATAACTGCGAACATTTTCGCAGCGAAGAGGTCTTAGGTCTTTTATAAAATAAGCTGAGTTAAAAAAAGGATATCTTCTTCATCCTCAGACGAGGATGAGGAGCGGGGCAAAGACGAGTGCCACCATCGACATCAGCTTCAGCAGGATGTTGATGGCGGGACCTGAGGTGTCCTTGAAGGGATCGCCGACGGTATCACCGACGACAGCTGCCTTGTGGGCATCTGATCCTTTTCCACCATAGTTGCCCTGTTCAATGAATTTCTTTGCATTGTCCCAGGCACCACCGGCATTTGCCATGGTGATTGCGAGTACGAACCCTGAGACAAGCGATCCTGCGAGGAGACCACCAAGTGCCGAGGGGCCGAGGAAGAAACCAACAAGGAGCGGTGCTGCAACGGCAAGGATGCCAGGCGCAATCATCTCACGGAGTGCGGAAGATGTGGAGATTGCGATACAGGATGCATAATCCGGATCGGCCTTCTCCTCCATCAGTCCGGGGATCTCCTTGAACTGGCGGCGGACCTCAATAACAATCTCATATGCTGCCTTTCCTACTGCGGTCATGGTGAGTGCGCAGAAGAGGAACGGAAGCATGGCACCGATGAGCATACCGACGAAGACCATCGGGTTGGTGACATCGATGACCTGAAGCCCTACTGCCAGCGTGTATGCCGAGAAGAGCGCCAGTGCGGTCAGAGCGGCTGAACCGATAGCAAAGCCCTTGCCGATTGCGGCAGTGGTGTTGCCGACTGCATCGAGGGTGTCGGTGATTGTTCTGACCTTTGGATCCTGGTGTGACATCTCGGCAATACCACCTGCATTGTCAGCGACCGGGCCGTATGCATCAACTGCAAGGGAGATTCCAAGCGTCGAGAGCATACCGACTGCGGCGATTGCAATACCATAGAGGCCTGCAAACTGGTAGGAGATGACAATTGCGATTGCAACAAAGAAGACCGGGAAGATGGTCGATTCCATGCCCTTTGCAAATCCGCTGATGATGGTCGTTGCGGGACCGGTCTGGGCGGCCTTGGCAATCGAGAGTGTCGGTGCCCTGTCATAGGATGTGTAATACTCGGTGATGAGACCGATTGCAAATCCTGCGATCAGACCGGCGACTGCGGCATAGAAGATACCGACATACTCTGCTCCGATCAGGGTTGTGACAAGGAAGTAGGTTGCCAGCACAACGAGGACGATTGCAACGATCAGACCTTTATTGAAGGCCATGTGAATAGCGCTTGACTCGGTCTTGTTTGTCCTGACAAAGAACGATCCGATGATTGCAGAAAAGATACCAAGTGCGGCGATCATCATCGGGAGGAGGATGAGCTGCATCGGGTCGAGTCCTGCATACATCTCGGTCTTGACCGCGGTGATACCAAGGACCATTGCTGCGATGATCGATCCGACGTAGCTTTCATACAGGTCTGCACCCATACCGGCCACATCACCGACATTGTCACCAACATTGTCTGCGATGACGGCAGGGTTTCTCGGGTCATCCTCGGGGATGCCTGCCTCGACCTTACCGACGAGGTCAGCACCGACATCAGCAGCTTTTGTAAAGATGCCACCGCCGACACGGGCAAAGAGCGCAATCGAGGAAGCGCCAAGACCAAAGCCCGTCACAGTAGAGAGAACCGTCTCCTGAGGGATACCCATTGCAGAGAGGGCAAGGTAGGCGAGAGAGAGTCCAAAAAGACCAAGGCCTACAACAGCCATGCCCATAACAGAGCCACTTGAGAACGAAACCCTGAATGCCTCTGCAATACCGCGGCGTGCTGCATTAGTGGTCCTCACGTTTGCTGCGGTTGCCGTGTACATACCGATGTATCCGGCGGTTGCAGAGAGGATGGCACCGAGGACGAAACATGCTGCGGTGAGAGGTGATATTCCAACTGCCAAAACAATCGCCAGTACAACGACAAATACTGCAATTGCACGGTACTGGCGGTTCAGATAGACCATTGCGCCGAGATGGATGGCGGCTGCGATCTTCTGCATCTTCTCTGTTCCTGTACCCTCTTTCTTCACTGAGATGAAGGAGAACCCTGCAAATACAAGGGCGATAAGGGCAGCAACAGGTGCTAGATAGACAAGATCCATAGTTTAGGTACCTCCAATGTTATTTGGAATTCCTTCCATACAAGAAGGAACGAGAACCTTATATATCATATGGAAATACTTTGATGAAATACGTCTATCAACGAACTCTTTTTCGGGGAGTTCACACGGCGCGCGAAGAGATGGAGGCGTGATAAAAAGAGTTCAGAGCGTTTCCAGTATCATCCCGAATGTTTCAACCTGGGTCTGGTACTGGGACATCATCCGTGTAGTTATTATAGGGGTCAGGAGCGGGTTCAGCTCCATTGCTTTCATATAATCCTCTGATGCTTTCTGATAGGCAGTCGATGCAAGCCGTGCATGCTCACCGCCTGAAATGAGGATCTGATCTGCACCTTTCATTGATCTCATATCGGCATCATGCTGCATCGTGATGTAGAGGTATGCATCGCCCCGGTACATCCGGGCTTCTGCATTCTCCGGATATGCAGCAACCAGGGTATCGAGATCGGCGATCGCCTCCATGTACCGGCCCTGCGAGAGGAGGGTGATCGCCCGTGTCCTGAGGGCATCCGGATCATCTGGATTCCGTGTGAGGGCATCGGTGAAGCAGGCTTCGGCACCATCCTGATCACCTGCCATCAGGAGGGCTCTACCTTTGCCGATCGGGTAGGCCGGGTTATTTGGATCGAGTTCGGCTGCAAGAGAATACACCTCCGCGGCTTCCATAAAATCCCCTTTCCTGTACAGGCATTCACCCTTCTTCTGTATGAGTTCGGTATTATTCTCATCAAATCCAAGAGCATATGAATATGAAGAGACCGCCATCTCCTCCTGGTTCATCCTTGTGAGGCTGTCTCCGGCAAGGGAGAAGGTTGATGCAGCCACTGATTCGAAACCTGACTGAAACGGCGATGGGAGGATGAGGATTGTGACCGCGATGATCAGGCAGAGATACAGCAGGTGATACAGCTTCATGGAACATTGTCTCTTTGTACATACTGCTATTTATACCGTATCAGTCAGTAGCGCAAAGCACTATTGGCCGGATAGCATGTTTGGATCGAAGAAAAGAAAATACGATAAAAAAAACCCCGAATCAGGAGAGGAAATCATAGATCTGTGGCTCCATTCTCTCCAGATCGACGATCACCGCCTGGCCGGGTGTCGGGTTGATGTTCATCTGCTTCTGAAAGGCCGTCTGGGATTGCCAGGCACCGGCATTCACGGCAAGTACGCCCCGGTATCTTGAGATGCCGGTGATATGAACATGCCCGGTATGGAGGATCTCAGGGACTGTGTCGATTAGGAGACGATCCCGTTCGGTTGCAAGAATCGGGGTTCTCCGCCCGTACGTCGGTGCAAGATGCCGCCGTTTCAGCATCGCCTCCATCATCTCGGATGGGGCCTCATACCGTGCGCCCGGAATCATCCCGATCAGATCGTCGATGCTCCTGCCATGGTACATCAGCACCCTGGCGCCATGGATCGAGACAACTGCGGGATTCTCAACAAACGTGCAGTTCTTTGGATAGGTTGACCGGAACTCGGATGGGATCACGGGCTGGGGCTCTGCACCCCGTACCACATCGTGGTTTCCGGGCGCAAGGACGATCCCAAGTGATGAGGGGAGGGTCGAGAGCATCTCGCCGAGCCGGTCATATTGCTCGTAGATATTGGGTATTGTCAGCTCTTTCTCCTGTCCCGGGTAGATCCCGATCCCGTCAACCAGATCTCCTGCCACAAGGAGGTAGCTGATATCGTCCGCTGCGGAGATCCAGTCACAGAACCGCTCCCATGGTTCCTGGAGAAAAGTATCAGACCCGATATGGATATCCGAGATGAGCGCCACCTTTCCGGAGTTTTTCGGGGTGTACGGTGCATGCTGGATTGGAACATCCGGACGGAAGAGCTGTTCTGCATAGAAGAGTTTTCCTTCCGGAGCTGGTTTTCCACGGATACCGATCACCTCATCCGGAACGATCCTCTCGGCTTCAGAAAAACCATCCCGTCCATTATTGAAGAGGACAGGAATCGTTCCTGTCGGATCTTCCAGTTCAAGAATCCGGTGCCCTTTTGCAGTGGTCTTTACATCAATGACGATGCCTACGATGGTCACCTCGCTGTCACGGAACCGGGATGAGTGGGTCAGCGCTTCGATGGGGATGGAGCCTGAGCGTTTCCTGATAAGTGCCCCAAGAGTATCATACCTGCTCCTGAAGAGAGAGACGTAATCCTCGATCTGCCGCAGTGGTCCGGCAGATCCTTCCATCCCCTCGATCACCTCAAGGAGCGGATCGGCAGTAAACCGGACGCCATCGCGTTTTGGTGCAAGCGAGGGGATATGGGAGGGTAGGACAACGGCGCAGTCCTCCCTGATGCCCGCAAGAATACCAAAAATAAGAGCCGGATCACCGCGTTCCCGCAGGTAACTGACGACAGCCGGATCGACCAGATGGCCGGCCTCACAGAACCTGGCGATGATCTCCTGCTCGGCGAGCATAGTTTCTCATTGGATCTCTAATCCAATTATACCTGCGATCCAAATCATTATGCCTGTCAGAAAGAGGGAGGAGGAAAAAATGAGTTGTTCCGGGTATCCGGGGGGAGAAAGAAGGTCTTTAGAGTGAGTCGATGAACTCCCCTATTCTCTTCACAGCTTCGTCAAGATCCTCTCTTGAAACCGCATAGGCGCACCTGATATGCCCTATTCCTGAGGGGCCGAATGCACTGCCCGGGGCAACCGCAACCTGATGTTCGACCAGAAGCCGCTCGGCAAAATCTTCATCAGAGAGGCCGGTGGATTCGATCGAGGGGAAAGCATAGAAGGCACCTTTTGGGAGGTGGCAGGGAAGTCCGATCCTGTTTAAACCCGCTACAAAGAGGTTCCTCCTCATCCGGAATTCTGCTACCATCCTGTCTTTTGCTTCTTCGGCATGCTTCAGTGCTTCGACTGCTGCGTACTGGGACATCGTGGGCGCACAGAGCATCACGTACTGATGGATCTTCAGGGCCGCGGCTGTGATCTCGGGGGGGGCGCAGAAGTACCCGACACGCCAGCCGGTCATCGAGTACGCCTTTGAGAAACCGTTTAACGTGATCGTCCGCTCCCAGAGGGAGTCGATCGATGCCGGAGAGACATGCCTCCCTTCATAGGTAAGTTCTGAATAGATCTCATCCGAGAGGAGGAGGAGATCGTGATCAACGAGGATATCTGCAATCGCTTCGAGATCACCCTGTTTCATCACCCCGCCCGTTGGATTGTTTGGGAAGTTCATCATCAGAAGCTTCGTCTTCCTGGTGATCTTCTCCATCAGCGTATCGGGAGTGATCCGGAACTCATCTTCTGCAGGGCAAGGGAGGGTGATTGGGATCCCGCCTGCAAGTGTCACACAGGGGCTATAGGAGACATAGCAGGGATCTGCAACGAGAACCTCGTCACCGGGATCAACGACCGTCCTGACGGCAAGATCAAGCCCCTCGGATACTCCTCCGGTGATGATGATCTCGTTCTGGGGATCATAGCTCGTCCCGTACCGGGAGATAAGGTATGATGAGATCAGGTCACGGAGCTCTTCTAAGCCCTTATTTGAGGTGTATGCCGTTGCGCCCCGCTCAACCGAGTCGATCCCGGCAACAGAGACGTTCCAGGGCGTATTGAAGTCCGGCTCACCTACACCGAGCGAGATCACATCATTCATTGTGAGCAGGAGATCGAAGAACTTCCGTATGCCGGAGGGGGGGATCATCTCTGCCCGCTCTGAGACGTACCGCTTCCTCGTGTCTGACAGTCTCCTCTCAGAAACTATATGGGAGCCGCTCGACCCCTTCACTTCTCTGTAATTCACAGCCATACTCCTTGTACGTCTTCATAACAATATGGGTCACCGTCTCACGGATACTCTCAAGAGAGGCGATCTGCCCGGATACAAATTCTGAAACTTCCTGCATCGTCCTGCCACAGACGATCAGCTGGAGATCATAGCTGCCGGTGACGAGGCGAAGGGACTTCACCTCAGGGAACCTGGCAACACGGTCAGCGATCCTGTCATACCCAAACTCGCTTTCCGGACTGACTTTCACCTCAACAACAGCTGTTACGCCATCGTCGCCTGCCTTCTTCCAGTCTATAACGGCGGTATATTTCCTGATGACCCCGGTCTTCTCCATCGCAGAGATACGTTTGATGATCTCTGCTTTTGACAGATTCAACATCGTTCCAAGGTCCTCATGGCCGATTCGTGAATCGGATTCCAGGACCCTCAGGATCTCCCTGTCTTTTGCATCCATAACAATATTCACCTAAAGAGTTTGCCAGCCTGCTCTTCATTAAACCTGGAAATATTATGTTCGACGAGCCGGGGATCCTTCATGATGACATCCCAGATGCGGTCTGTCGTGACATCAAAGGATATCTCCTTTGTTCTTCCATATCGTCCCCTGGATATGACACGTGTAGATATGACACCAAGCATATTTAATTCACTGATGAGATCGGTTACACGCCGGTGGGTAAGGGTCTCAAGTGAGAGTTCACGGGTGACTTCCCGGTACAACCGCATCACTTCCCCGCTTGTGAAGATCTTCTGGTTGATACGGTGAAGAAGGAGCATTGCATAGAGTACAACTTTGCTCTGTGTGGGGAGCGTGGAGATACATTCTACCATGCTGTCGGTTTCGATCTTCTCCTGGGCCCACCGTACATGCTTTTCGGTGACAGCATCAGCACTCTCCCGATCAGCCAGTTCTCCCGATACTCGGAGGAGATCCAGTGCACGGCGGGCATCGCCATGCTCCTGCGCGGCAAGAGCTGCACAGAGAGGAATAACGCCTTCATGGAGCGCACCCGGCACAAATGCCTCATCTGCACGCTGTTTCAGAATATCGACGAGTTGTGGGGCGTTATATGGAGGGAAGACGATCTCTTCCTCTGAAAGGGAGGAGAGAACCCGTGGATCGAGGAAGTCGGTGAACCTGAGATCATTTGAGATACCGATGATGCAGACCTTTGAGCGTTCGAGATCGGAATTGATCCTGGTGAGGTTATAGAGGGTCTCGTCTCCACTCTTCTTGACGAGCTTATCGATCTCATCCAGTATGATGACGAGGACTCCTCCGGAATTTTCCAGAATATTCTTCAGTTCGGCATAGACCTGATCAGTCGGCCATCCGGTCATGGGGATATGGGTTCTGGTTCTATCAGAACTCATCGCATCCACATTCTCGACGAGCTTTGCAATCTGGGCAAGGACACGGTACTGGGTATCGATCACCTCGCAGTTTAAGTGAACAACCCGGCAGGTGGTATTGAGGTGGCCGCCGGCATTCTCGAGCTCGGCCCCCACGTACCGGACCGATGCTGTCTTTCCGGTTCCGGTTTTACCATATATCAGTATATTGGAGGGAGTTTCATTATGGAGCGAAGGGGCGAGAACAGCTGCAATCGAATCGATCTGGGGTGTTCTGTGGGGAAGTGTCTGTGGACGATAGCTGTGCCTGAGTATCTCACGATTCCTGAAAATTTTGTTGTTCACCAGGTATTTTTTAAAAAGACCCATTGATGTGTTCATTTCATCTGTCACTCATAATCACTTCTCTCATTTTCGATCATCTCGGGACTCCTCCAGACCGTGCATATATCATTCTCTTCTGGATAATAAACCCCACTATTTCCATTGGAGATATCGTATCGATTGTACTATGAACTGATGGATAGGATGTTTATGTGACAGAAATTATTGTATGAAATATGACATTGGATAAAACGATCAGAGGGGAGATAGAAAGATAATCAAAAAAACCCGGAGAATAGATGAACTGAAGCAGATACGGAAGCAATCAGGAGAGACTGGTGGGAGTATCTGATTCATATTGATTCAAAGGGAGAGGAAAGAGAGAACGGGAGAACGTGGGATCTTCATGATCAGCTAACCCCTTCATTTCGACTGGAGAAGCATATGGGTCCTGTTATCGCTATATTGCTCTTCAGTTATATTACGAACAATGAATTATCCACTTGTTGTTTTTTCCTATGGAGGGGAGGTGAATTTGTTCTTTGAAAAGAATTCAACCGTTTTAATGAGTTTTTTTTTGGAGAGAGAGGAGAATAGGGGGGTTTTATAGGGGAACATGAGAGGCGGGTCCCCCCTCCCTCTGGTTTCGACTGGAGTTTTTTTGGGGATGTTGGGGGATACTGGGAGATATTTAATGATGAAAGGAGGTTGTGATGAAGAGGTTTGATTGTTTTTTTTGTTTTGCTGGTAATGTGATCTTGAAATACCGGAGTGGTTTTTCAGTTGTGGGATTTTTTGTGGTATGAAGATTGACTAATATCAAAATAACAGAAGAAGCCATTTTTTCATTAGTAACTTATACTATATAAATATACTTAAGTAACTTCTAAAAACCGATATATCAAAACCAAACTAATATACCAAAATAATAATATTTTGAAATTAAACCAGTATAATTATACTAAAATAATATCACAAATAAAAATAATATATTGAAATTAAACCAGTATAATTATACTAAAAATAACATCAAAAATAAAAATAATATATTGAAATTAAACCAGTATAATCTTACTAAAATTAACATCAAAAATAAAAATAATATATTAAAATCAAAAAAGAATAATTGTAATGAAATAAACAATCTTCAAACCATCTATCCAATCACCCCATCTATCCTCTATCCCTCCCCTTTTCCCTCCAGTGGAAACAAAGGGGTACCCCTCCCTCCTGATCTGTATACCATGATACTCTCTCCAATACTCTCCTCTTTATCATCATCTGATATCTCTATTAAAAAATTAGATAATCTGGATTATTTCCCCTAGAAGTCTGTTTATATTCGTTATATTCGATGTATGTCAGACATATGGAAAACCAGACCTGATGCGCGTGCACCCCTTTGCTTCCACTGGAACTTTGGTTAGAAACATACTTCCATTAAAAATCCGTACGAATAATAAGAGCTCAGAATCACCATCTGTGTTCCAATACAAACAGACAAACTCCTTCTCTATTTCTATAGTTCCTATGTGACTTCTTCCTGATTCTCATGGCTCAATTTTTCCGGATATCCAGATAACACACAGCGATCCTTTTCTCTTCTCCTCGAATCGAAGATCAGATAACCCCATGCGATCCATTCTCTGGTATGAGCAGTCATCATGAGAGAGAGGTGGGGATTACAGCAGCAGTGATCACCGTCTCAACAACCCGGAGAAAAGAGGATGACATCTCCGGTAAAACTGCACAGGAGCTCTTTTCGGCCGCTGAGATCCCGGTCACCCTGTACAGGATCGTCCAGGATCAGGACGAGGTGATACAAGACGTACTTGATGAGGCGCTTTCTGTGGCAAACTGTATCGTCTTCACCGGCGGCACAGGCCTCACACCCGATGATCGGACGATCGAAGCGGTCGCTCCATCTTTTGAGAAGGTGATGGATGGGTTTGGCGAAGTCTTCCGGCAGAAGAGTGTGGCAGAGATCGGATCAGCAGTGATCCTCTCGCGTGCGACAGCCGGGGTGATCGGGGGGCGTGCAGTCTTTTGCATTCCGGGATCGACAAAAGCGGTAAAGCTTGCGCTTCAGGAAATTATAATCCCCCAGATCCGGCATATCATCTCGCATGCCTCTCCCAGATGAAGAGATCTGTTTAACTCATGATAAATGGTTTATTTCAAAAATAAAACTTATTTTAGGATATTTAACAGAGCGGTCCGCTCGATCACGAGATCAGCGATCCTCTCCTTTCCGACCGTTTTGATCTCAGCATCCGTGATACCAAAGAGCTCCTGGAGTACCGGTATACGGCTCTCCGGGATACCCTCTTCATCCGGAACCGGGGTTGCGAGCGACTGGAGCAGATCCCAGGCAATCGTGGAATTTGGGATGATCCCAATCCATGCAGGCATTACACCTTCATGAAGCCCGAACCTCATTGCAAGACTCGTCTGCCGCTGCCCGGATGCATAGAGCATCACCTCCATCTCGAGGCTCCTTGCAGTCATCGTCCCCTCTTTTTCTGCACGGATCGCCTGCCGGATCGCCTCTTCCGCATGCCTCCTGCCGGCCATCATCTCCGCGTTCAAGCAGACGATCCGGGTGCGGGATTGTCCGGCAATATCCCGGATTGTTGAGAGGAGATCGGGAACGGATCTGATCTCCATCCGGCCCATGCTCACTGAAAAATCCCGGCAGGAGGTTGATAATGCCTCTTCCTCCCCGATTTTTGTCCTCTTTGTATCCATCCCCATCAGATCCCTCTCCTGTTTATCCATCCATATCACCTCTTTCAAACCTCTTAATTCTCCTAAAAATCCAATATCCTCTGCTGCCCGCTCTTCCTTCTTGTAGAGGCATCGCCCCGATCCAGGCGGGTTTCATCGTTCACTTTCCCGTCATATCGGGGGCGCTTTTTCTTTTCTCTCTTCTCCCCGCTCTCCAGATTCCCTGATTGATTTCCACTTCTTTTGCCAATTTCCTTGTTCTGTATCTCCTGTATGATGGACTCTGCGGTTTTCTGCCCGACGATCCGGGCAATCTTTTCGACTCCTGCATCCCTTATTTCCCCAGGGGTGGTATATCCGCTGTTGAAGAGGGATCGGGCACGGACACGCCCGATTCCACGGAGCCTGATTAAGGGGAGGAGCTCCTCTTTCACACCATGCCTGATCCGAAGCTCCAGATCGGCGATGATTTGGAGGTGCGCCGGCATTTCGCGCCTGCAGAGCTCACGGGCGCCATGGACGAGCCATCCGATTCCATCAACGAGACCGTGGATATCGCCGGGCCCAATCGAGTACCGCTCTGCGATCATCTCAACAGAAACCTCGCCTATCCAGTCCTGGAGGACGATTGCGGTTTTGATCGCCTGATAAAAGTCATCGTATCCAAGCCATGAAAAGAGATGTTCCCCTTCGCCTATCAGGATCTCCTCTCCCTGCTCTTCAATAACATGCTCGATCAGCTCCTCGTCTGCAGATCGAAGGAAGAGCCGAAACATATCAGGTGTGGCGCAGAGGAGGTGGAGGATACCAAAGGGGGTGACCGTCTCCCGTTCATGGAATGCAGTCTGGATCATCACCGAGGATCTCGGATCAAGGTAGAGCTTTGAGGTGAGTTCCCCAAACACCGTTGCCTCGATCCGGCTCCCCAGATCGACCACCATTCCCATCTCCTCAAGCTCCCGGGTGACCCGGGTGCATATCCGGGTGAGGTAACTTAAATTCCGATGCCGGAACGCATAGAAACTCCCACTGAAGAAAGAGAGGATTGCGTCATTGTCTGTTGCTTCATTGCTGGCTACCAGTGCCAGTATCCGGGAGAGAAGTACGGATTTTTTGGCGCATTGCGAGTCGATCTCCTCTGCCGGTGCGCAGATGAATTCCCTGAAAAGCTCTTTGACAGCAGATTCGCTCTTCCCGATCAGTACTGCCTCGCCATAGGGGTCGAGTCCGGGGCGGCCCGCCCGTCCTGCCATCTGCCGGTATTCGCGGACGGGAATTGCAACCTGCCCTTCCCCGGGAACGAACCTGTGGAGGCTGTTGATTATCACGCGACGTGCAGGAAGGTTCAGTCCGGCTGCAAGGGTGGGTGTCGAGGCGATCACCCGTATCGTACCCTTCCTAAACCCCTCCTCAACAAGCTTTCTTGCGTCCCGGGAGAGGCCCGCATGGTGGAAGGCGGCCCCTTTTTTAATGCAGAGTGCCAGTGCCTGTGCAACCCCGCTCTCATCATTTTCGAGGATCTGATCTGCAATCCTGTTTAAAGCGGGCTCCTCCAGCCCGAGAGCAGAGGCGATCCGCTTTGCTGCACCTTCTGCATTCCTCCGTGACGATACGAAGACAAGTGCCTGCCCCCCCTCCTGGATTGTATCCAGGCAGAGATTGGTATCTGCATCCTTTTTGAGGGAGGCAACCTCCCTTTTGCTCCCGTCAAACCGGATGGATCCCTTGTAATAGACCCCCTCCCTGAGATCAACCGGTCGCCAGTCAGACTGGACGAGCCCGGCGGAGAGCCAGCCTGCCAGCTCTTTCGGGTTCCCGATTGTTGCGGAGAGGCCGATTACCTGGAGATTTTGATTCCGGTTCCGCATCGTTGCGATCACCATCTCAAGGGTTGCTCCCCGCCCTTCATCGCCGATTAAGTGCATCTCATCGATAACGAGGAGTGTGATTGAGCTGATCCACCCCGTCCTGTTCCTGAGGAGCGAGTCCACCTTCTCCGAGGTGGCGACGATGATATCGGATCTTCCGAGGAGTTCGTCTTTCCTGTCAAAGTCCCCGGTTGCAATCCCGATTTTTACGCCTTTCCCAGAAAAATCGTCATATTTTTCACTCGCAAGTGCCTTCAGCGGGACGACATAGAGGCATTTCCCGCCTGAAGCAATATGGTGGTGCATTGCCATCTCAGCAACAAGGGTCTTTCCGCTTGCTGTCGGGATGCTGATGATCAGGTTTCTCCCAAGGAAGAGCCCTTCATCAACACATGTGATCTGGGGAGGATAGAGGGATCGGATCCCGGCTGCGTAATACTGATCCCTGAGTCCGTCCGGGATCGGAAGCGTTTCAAGAGAAAGCTCCACAACCCCTTTATTTCCATTGGAAACCTCTCTATGCACACCGATCACATCAAAAGATTTATTATGGGATTTTGGAATTCCCAGAAAACTTCTCCAGGAAGCTTTATTTCCGATATAAACTGGAATAACACATTATTTTTCATTATCAGCCCGGGATTGTCAGCTATCTGATATGGTGATAGTACTACCGGTTATGTATTCTGATCAGTAATAGTAACTGATCAGATCTTCTTTCGCCTCTTTCTTCCTACGGTCAAGGAATGCGAAGACATTGGCATGATCGGATCCCTCGACAAGCATCTCGATCCCTTTGCGTGCGGTCTGGACAGGCTCAGGGAGACCGATGATCCCGACGGTCTTTCCATAGATCGAGATATAGGTCTGGGTCATATTTTCAATCTGTCCACGGGCCTTTCCGTCACGGCCGATGATCCGTCCCCGGATCCGGTTCATCTTCTGGGGTGTATCGGCAACATTTGAGAGATCGATGATATCAAGGAGGATATCCTCATCCTCAAAGAGCCTGAAGGCACGTTCCGGAGAAAATCCGCGCCCAAGAGCCCGGATAACCTCGGTTGCCCTGAGGACTCCGAGAGCATCCTCTCCCTCGATTGTGACGAGTCCTTCATTGCTGTCGATTGTGATCGCAACCTCGGCCTTCTCTTCGATTGCCTTGCGGGTTGCACCGCCTTTTCCAATAATGACCCCGATCCGATCGGATGCCACTTTCAGTTCCTGCATTGTCATAGCTGGTTCTCTGTTGTGATTATGGTGTGAAGAAGTCTTCACCGACGATCCCCTTGAGGATATCGTGTTCATCGAGTATGGTGCATCGGTTCCCAAAATACCTGTTGATGTTTTTGATGTCCCTGAAGAGGAACCGGTGGGCAGAGGGGTGATCCGGTGTCACTGCCTGGCCCATATCGATCAGCCAGAGCCGATCACCACCGCTTAGGATATTGTATTCTGAGAGGTCCCCGTGGATTAGCCGTGCCTTCTGGTAGAGACGGGTGATCAGATCAAGGATCTCCTCGTATGCTCTCTCTGGATCTGCCGGGGGATCAAGCCTGAGCTGGGGATAGGGGATCCCGCCTTCACCGAGGAACTCCATGATCAGGATATTCCGATCAAAGGCAATCGGGAGAGGAACTGGCAGTCCGGCTTCGGTTGCGCGGGAGAGGTTCGAATACTCCTTTTTTGTCCAGGCAAAGATGATATCCTTCTTCGTCTTCCTTATATTGGAAAACCGCGGATCACCGAGGATATAGTCGCCCATTGCATTGAAGTTCCCGGTCCGTATACGGTATATCTTGATGACACAGTCTTTACCCTCCCCGCATCCGGCAGAGAAGACATTCGCCTCTTTTCCGGTAGATAGAGATCCCCCGACAGCGGTGATCACCTTTTTATTTGCGAGTTTGTATAGTGCATGGAGGGTGACTTCATCAAAGACCTCGTCGAGGACCTTCCGCTGGTCAGCATCACGGATCCTAATCCCAAGCCGGGAGAGCTCACGATCGAGCGCCTCTATCCGGTCATCGGTCTTCTTTGTCTCTTCTCCCCGTCTCCCCATACTGTGCCTATCCCCGCTTGCAGCTCATGATGAACTCGTATGCGGGAGCGAGCACTTCGACGAGCCCTTCCGCACAGGCATTCTTCAGATCCATCGCGTGAACCTCTCCTGCCGCATAGGCAGCTTCGAGTGAGGCAAATGAATCAAACTCACGGTTACCGCCATATTTTTCGGGCCGCCTGATCTCCACTTTTCCGAGCCGTGGGAAGATATGATGGCAAAAGATCTCGATGATCGGGTTTTCCGCTGTCTCAGGGGGGCAGAAGGCCTTTTTGATCTTCTTTCTGATCTCATCTTCGGAATCTGCAACAGAGACGACGTTCCCTGCTGATGAGGACATCTTCTTGCCGTCAAGCCCCTGCACGATAGGGGTATGGACACAGACAGGTGGTTTAATTCCGATGGCACCCAGGTGTTCGCGGGCGAGCATATGGATCTTGCGTTGATCGATCCCACCGACCGCTGCATCGACATTCAGTGCGGCGATATCGACCATCTGCATGATCGGGTATACCATCTGCGACACTGTCGGGCTCTCCATGGTCCGTCCCACCTCATCCATGCTCCGCTTTGCCCGGTTCAGTGTCACCTGCTGTGAGAGCTCGAGCACATTGAGCTCGTACTCGGGGTTCAGCTGGAGATCGGTTCCGATCACAAACTCAGCACCCTTCAGGCCGACCGCCTCAATGCATGCCCGGTTATATTCGGCGAGCTCCCTGACCTCTTCCAGTGTGCCTTTCCGGTTGAGGAAGGCATGGAGATCTGCTAAGAGGACGATCACATGGAACCCCGCCTCTTTCATATCAATCAGCTTATTGATGGTAACGAGGTGGCCGAGATGGATCTCCCCTGATGGCTCGTATCCGGCATAGACCCGTTTTACCGGCTGACCCAGGGTACTCCGAAGCTCCTCTTCCGTGACGATTTCAACGGTATTCCGTGCCACGAGATCATATGGATCCATAGCATACTATTGTCTTTCAGAGGTGTTTAAGATGGTGGGAAGAAAGGAGCGCAACCAGAACCTCCGCTCACGTCTCATATGCAATCATGCAATCCTTTCCTGCTCATGTTCGAAGTAAAAAGGACGATGGGTGGCTATTTCCCTGGCACCCTTCTGACTCACCGGATAGGCGAGAATCCCAGAGAGTGGTTTGTCAGTGCGATAGACTCTTCCGGAATAGTAATCGTTCCCATCATCGCCCGGATACAGTCGATCGTCTCAACAACAACATCCGCCTCCTGGTGGATCGCCTGGAAGAGGCAGAGATCGTCTTCGTCCACTGAGATCGATCCCTCAAAGACTCCGTTCTCCCAGAGATCCGATCTCGGCCGCCCAAGATCCATCACATACTCCTTTAGTTCAGCCGTCGAAGTGATCCCGGTTGCTTTCCTGACAAGACCTATCCGTGGATTTTTGCTGATGAGTTCGATGATCCGCTCCCTTGTCCCCGGCTGTTTCAGATCCATCTGTACAACATGCATATGCATCATCGTGGTGGGGACGATGAGGGCAGTGGTAGTGATTTTGATCTCAGGAAGTACAGACTGGACATCGGGGCCATGGTGAGAGGGGATCGTGACGGGATTTAAGACGATCGCGTCGATTGGGCCACGCTTGATATCGCCGGGATCGCCGCCGCGGCGTATCATCGTTGCCCGCACCTTTCTGACGCCGTACTCGCTGTCCACGAGTTTGATGATCCGGCAGAGTCCCGTTGTATTGCAGGAGACGACGCGGGCATAGTCTCTCCCGATTGCGTCTGAATAGTTACATGAAGAGGAGAATGAGAAGCCTGCCACGTCGTGATCCTCACCACCCTGCCATATCGCCTTTACTCCCGCCTTCTCATAGAGTGCGCGGTTCTTTGCCCCGATGCCGCCGGGTGTCGCATCGACGACGATATCGCAGGCGGCGAGCATATCCCCGACTGATCCGGCGACCGGAATACCTGCTTTATCAAATTCCTCCTTCTTCGAGAGATCCGCTATATACAGGGGAAAATTCCGTGCCTTTGCAATGTATGCCTCGGCTGACGGCTTTGTCTTCGATACCCCGACGATTGTCATATCCGGCTGGCAGGTTACTGCATCGGCAACACGCTTGCCGATTGTACCATACCCGTTGATCGCAACCCTGATCATATTCATCCATACTGGTTCTGAAAATATTAAAGTACCACATATTGGATTTTGGGATCTATCAGGACGAGGGGCAATTATGCTCTATGCACGCATTCGTTGAAGAATTCATCGGAGACGAGCTCGCAGCCGCCGCCGCTATCTACCATTAGCAGGGCGTCAAAGGAGATCCAGGCTTTTATCCTGTGTACCGGATTTGTCTTGCAGAACCCTTCTGATCTGAAGAGGAATGGAATTCCTTCAGGCGTCCTGCAATGAATCACATCTGCTTTTAATGGATAGAATGCGATCCCATCCTGCTCGAGGCACGGGATATCGCCGTACGTGAGTCCGTCGATATCGACGATTGTTGCCCCATTAAATAATGTTATCATGTCCTTTCTGATCACCGTGTCAATCTGGTCGATTGCTGCCTCAGAATCCGGGCTGTACCTGCTCCCCCGAATCAACAGGGCAATCCCACCCTCCCCGAGGTCACTCCCATCCTCGATGCAGAAACCGCCGCAATCAAAGGAGATCGGGAGTGCATGGATAGTTCTCATACGTAGGCTTGAAAACCAGAGGCGGACACCCCGTGTGGTGGTGCAGTCATACTCATAGGCAAAATCGATCACCTGTGTTCCATGGAATGTCTCTTTGATCTCGTCTATGATATCCTGGTTCTCCTCGTTTACAGCCTCCCCCGTCATCACAGATCCATCACTGGTATTCTCTCTAACCCTCCACCACATCAAGATGCCGGAGTTGATCCAAAAGCCTAATCTAAAATCCTTCACAAGATCAGGCATCATGAAGAAGACTGCGCTTATCATCATCGATATGCAGAACGATTTCGTGGGGGATCCCGCCATTCTTCGTGTTGCAGGGGCGGATGCGATTATTTCTCCCATCCGGTCCATCCTGAACCATTTCCGGAATAAAAAGCTTCCGGTGATCCATATCCTCCGAATTCACCGGCCCGAAGGATCCGATGTCGAGTTTTTCAGGAGAGAGATCTTTGCGAAAACCCCGTTTGCAGTTGCCGGGACAAAAGGAGCAGAGGTGATCGATGAAATTGCCCCGGTTCCCGGCGAGCATATCCTCTCAAAGACGCGGATGAGTGGTTTCCTCGGCACCGATCTGGATCTCCTCCTCAGATCCCTTGATGTCGGAAGGCTCGTTGTCGTCGGGATACAGACACCAAACTGCATCAGGACTACAGTTTTTGATGCGATGGCGTATGGGTACGATACGGTCATCGTTTCAGATGCCGTCGCGGCGGCAACACCGGAGATTCATGAGGCAAATCTCCGGGATATGGCGGCGATCGGGGTTTCGATATTCAGCACCCACGAATGCCTCAGGATGATCTGATTTCACCATCTTCTACAAATACCTCTCTTTTTCCACCTTTACCGCCATAAAAGAGGATTCAGCGGGAGATCCAAATCACATCCGGCGTGAGACTGAAGTAGTCGCCCCACAAACAGTACCTCCATGCAGGCGAAGGTTCCGGTATCAGAAGAGAGAGACCGCCTAACCCGTTTCCGTCGGCGGATGGAGAGAGATTTTCCGGATTGGGAGATGGCTGCAATCTTTGGAAGGATCAACCAGTACTACTTCTGCGGCACCATGCAGGACGGCGTCCTCCTCATACCCCGCGATGGCGATCCGATATACTGGGTGAGAAGAAGCTTTGAGAGGGCACGTGATGAATCCCTCTTCCCGGCTATCCGTCCTATGCAGAGTTTCCGGGATGTGGCAAAAGAGATGGGGACGATCCCAAAAATCTGCCATATCGAGGCCGAACTGGTACCCCTCGCCCATATTGAACGATTCAGAAAGCACATTCCCGTCAAGAGCTTTGTTTCTCTCGATCGGCAGATTGCGTATGTCAGGGCAGAGAAGAGCAGGTATGAGATCGATCTCATGAGAAAGTCGGGTGAGATCCACAGGCATGTCCTCGACGATATCGTTCCAGAACTCCTCCGCGAAGGGATGAGTGAGGCAGATCTGGGGTGCGAGCTCCACACGGCGCTTATAAATGAGGGGCATCACGGGATCGTCAGGTTCTCGATGTTTGGCAATGAGATCGTGCTTGGCCAGATTGCATTTGGAGCACATTCAATTGCCCCTACCTCGTTCAACGGACCCGGCGGGGCAGCGGGTCTGTCGGCCGCAGTACCGCTCCTTGGATCGCGTGATCGGAAGCTGAGGAAAGGCGATCTTGTCTTCCTCGATGTCGGGTGCGGGTATGGAGGCTACCATACCGATAAAACAGTTGTTTACCAGTTCGGCGCCCCCCTCCCGGAGAGGGCGGTTGCGGCACACCGGACATGCCTCGCAATCCAGCAGGAGATGGCTGCTCTCCTCCGCCCCGGTGTACTCCCCTCAGATCTCTACAGGAGGGTGATTGCGGATATTCCTGGTGAATACCGAAGGGATTTCATGGGATATGCAGGGCGGCAGGTTCCGTTCCTCGGCCATGGTGTCGGCCTTGAGGTTGATGAATATCCGGTGATAGCAGACGGGTTTGATGAGCCGCTCGTTGTCGGGATGGCAATCGCTCTTGAACCGAAGATCGGGATATCCGGTATCGGGATGGTTGGTGTGGAGAACACCTTCCTGGTCAGGCCCGGCGGCGGCGAGTCGATCACCGGTGTGTCAGAAGGGTTGATAGAGGTGGGGTTTTAGCCCCCTCCTCTCATGCACCTGCGTAGATCCCGGATCCGACGAGCCAGTCAGGACCGGCTGGGACAACATAACAGAGTTTTAAGCTCTCAATGCCGGTTGCAGGGCTTGTATAGGTGACATAGACAAACCCGCCGCCCTCCTTTGCGGTTTCAATCTCCCATTCGATTGCATTGACCCCGTATGTGTCCTTAAAATCAAGCCGCTTTGAACCGATCAATTCAGGCTGGTAGGGGAGGGCAAGGGTGGTGCCATCAAACCCATATGCGAAGATATAGGAGTCGCCGAGCCCGAACTCGCCTTTCTGGTCATTGAATGCCGCAAGAGCGTTCTCTTTCCCATGCTCTGCGGCATAGTCCCTTGCATGGTGGACACGAAGCACCAGTTCATCGCGATCGGCCTCCTGGAATTCTCCCCTGACAGCGGAAAGATAGATCCCTGATCCGACAAACCAGGTATCATCGACAGGGAGCACGTAGGAGAGTTTCAGCTCGTTTTGGAAGTCATGTTCCGGGTTTGGATAGATATAATACACTGCTCCTCCCCCGTTTCCGGCTTTTCTCGCCATCTCGGCAATATAGAGGACCCCGTTTGGATCAGCATTGGCAAGACGGCTCTCCCCAACGAGCCCCGGCTGGAAGGGAAGGGCAAGGCAGGTGCCGTCATCTGCATAGGAGAAGATGTAGAGCTCCCCCCTGACAAAGGATCCACTCTGGTTATTGAACTCTGCAAGCGCCGCCTCCTGTCCGTGTTCACGGGCATATGCAGCAGCTTCTTCAACAAAGCGCTTCATGGCATCGATCTCTTCTTCGGTCCGGGGCGTGATCCGATCTCCGCTTTCACCGATCCTCTCATCGCCCTCGCTCTGTGTGATCACAACCCGCCATTCGGCTCCATGAACTCCGGCAGTTCCCCAGATGGCTGTTTTTGTCACCTGGTGCTGCCAGTTCAAATCCCAGAATGTGTAGGTGGTCTCTCCGCCAGGCTGGGAGACGATTTTCTGGAATGCCTCCTGAAGTCCGGGTTCCTGGTATGCGGGATCAGTGAAAAGGTTCCTCCCGATCTCTTCTGCGGTTGTATCATAAATGACCCGTCCGCCTGTCTCAGCAACCCAGATATCATAGGGTGTTTTGGTAAGGATCGGGTCTATCTGCCGCGAGATCATCTGATCGGGCTGGTAGGTGATGTCGGTATAGCCGAGATACTCTCCATCGGCAGTAAAGATTGGGCTACTCTGCGAGATCCCATAGAACCCCTCGACAAGCCAGAAGACTTCGGAGACGATGCTGGCCTGTTCGGTGTTTGCCCGTTCAACCTCCGGCTGGTATGCCCAATCCAGGCCGGCAAGATCGGCATACTGCTCAGGAACGGCGGCGATGACAATTCCATCAGGTGAGATCACAACCGAGGAGTGGGCATACGCAAAATTTTGGAGCGTTTGCTTCAGGAAGTTCAGCGCTTCCGGATGATCGAGCCCGAGTGCGGCGAGCTGATCTGCATTCTCACCGGTTGCCAGGGAGATACTCACAAGCTCTTCGTTGATCGAGGTGATCGATTCGTCCAGTATCCGGTTCATCTCACGCTGATTGCCGGTATCTTCATCTGATCCTCCAATGCATCCGCAGATGCATACGGCAAGGATGATCACCGGGAGTAGCAGTGCATTCAATTGTCGCATAGAGAAGATATATTTTCATCATCGATAAAAAGGCGATTGATATCCCTCTTCCAATGCGGGAAGGAGGGAAATATTTATGATTTCTATGGTATAACGCTGATATTGCCAAGTGAGAGAGATGTCGCGACGGAACACGCGTTTTTCACGGGATATCCTGTATCAGGAAGAGTATTTCGGTGGCTTTCCCGATGCACCAGAGTACCTGGCCGCAAAGGATCCTGAGAGGTACAATCGAAAACAGAAACGAAATGAGAAGGCGCCGAAGAAAAATCCGATGCGGGGAAGAGGTGATGATCTTCTCGATGCAGATCTTTTTCCCATAAAGAAGAAGATGAGAGGGAAGATGGGTAGTTTTGATTCTGAGAGATTCATCTGAACAATAGGCATTTATTTGTTATCTCCGGGTTCCAGCCTTTCCAAAGCTGCCGGAGGGATATGGTATTTTTACGTTAGGGCTCATTTTTTGAGCCTTTTTATTTAAATGCCCTCTCCTTATCTCCAGTCCTTCTTCATCGCCTCTCTCCGCATCTCCTGCGGCATCAGCTCGATTGCGTACCGAAGAGCCGTCCGGGGCATCATCCTCTTCTTCCTCTGGACATAGGCGAAGACCTCGTCCCGGTGTTTCCTGCTCTCCTCCTTCAAAAGCCACCCGTATCCTTTCTGCACCAGATCCTCGGTATCCTCAAAGAGGATATCTGCGATTCTGAATGCTTCTTCGAGGAACTCTCCTTTCTTTGCAGGGACGATCAACGAGACTGCAGCAGCACGCCTGAGCCATCGGTTCTCAGATTCTGCCCATGAATAGAGCTTTACTATAGATTCCGGATAATTCACCAGGAGATCGCCGATGGTGTGATTGCAGAAGGTGTCGCAGGTTGCCCAGTTTGTGACATACCGCAGAATCCAGCCCTCGAAGATATTCAGATCATCTGCTTCGAACCGGTCGCTGAACCGGGGTAGCCATTCAGAAGCGATGAATGATTCCTCCAGGTAGCCCGAGGCGAACAGCTCTTCGCATAGGGAGAAGACCTCTTCTTTCTCCATCCTCTTCAGAGCGGGAAGATAGGATCTGGCAATCTTTGCCACCTCGGCAGTCTTCATACCGTAGGTAGTAACTTCCTCCTTAAAGAACCGCTTCCCGCTTTCTGCGAGCGCCGGATCTGCTCTCTCCTTCAGGGTGGATCGGATCTCTTCAAGTATGGTATCCATACAAGGAGATCTCTCTTTTTTGGCAATAGAGGTTCCTCTATATGCTTCCCCCTGAACAACCCCTTCATTGGTATCGAATCAGTCCGCTTATGTACCGGTGTGCCCAGAAGAGGGCAAAGAGACCTCCACAGGTATTTCCGGCAACAACACCCCACCAGACTCCTATCTCTCCATAGGAGAGCGATATGCCGAGCAATAAGATGAAGAGCGTGATAAAGACGATGTTTCGGAAGAATTCCAGGATAAGTGCGGAGAGGCCCCTGCCTGTACCCTGGAAGATGGCTGAAGAGAACATGCCTGCCGGCACAAACGGGAAGAACCAGCAGATCGTCCTGAGAAATGCTGTTATCCCGGGTGCCATATGGGCGCTCTCTGCTGAGTAGGTGAAGATGACCGCAAGGTACGGCGCCAGCAGCCAGGTGGCGGCGGTCAGGGTGAGCGAGATCAGAACCCCGTACCGCAGGGCGATCCCATGGACAGAACGGAGTTTCGAATAGTCACGGGCGCCATATGAGGCACCGGCAATTGAGATCATGGCGATGCTGATCCCGATTAGCGGGATGATTGCAAAGAGCACAACCCGCCATCCCGCCGTATAGATTGCCACCGCATCTGTCCCGGTGGTTGTGACGAGAATGGCGTTGATTAAGATCGCCACACCCGACATCATAACGAACTGGAGGCTCCCGGGGATGCCGACTTTGATGATATCCGATGATATCTCACGCCTGGGCCGGATCTCTGATACATTCAGGGTGACATACGTTGAGCGCTCAACAAAGAGCCAGTAGAGGATCAGGGCCGATACGATCACGATGGATATGAGGGTTGCCCAGGCAGCACCCGCAACCCCAAGCCCCATCGGGTAGATCAGGATCGGGTCAAGGATACAGTTGATTAAAGCCGATGCACCCATTGCGTACATTGTCTTCTTTGTTGATCCCTCAGCATTGAAGATCGCATATGAGATGGAGGCGAAGAGCAGGAGCGGTGTTCCAGTAAAGACGATCCTCGCATATTCGGCGGTGAGCGGGGTTGCATCTCCGGCGCCGAGGAGCAGTGCCATCGGTTCGGCGAAGAAGACCAGAATCGGAGTGATCGCAGCTGAGATGATAAGGATAAGGCCGATCCCCTGCATCGCCGCCTGGTCGGCCCCCTTCCGGTCACCTGATCCGATCCTTCGGGATATGGCGGAGCTTACACCCGCTCCAAGCCCGTTCCCCAGCCCGACCAGGATAAGAAAGAGCGGTGTCACGAACCCGACAGCAGCAAGCGCATCTCCTCCAAGACCGGCAACCCAGATAGCATCGACAAGGTTATAGATGGACTGGAGGAGCATCGCGATGATCACCGGGATTGAGAGTGCAATTATCGCCTTCTTTGGATCGCCGGTTAAGATGGAGACTCCTCTGTGAGATGGCTGGTCTGTGGGGTTCATAGTATCATGGAATTATAAATTTTGTCTTTAACTGTATTGATCTCAGGACAGATAATCTCTCCGAAAACAGAACCCTGCATATCCTATTGTCTCTTGCAAATGTTCCCTGCTAACTTCCAGGAAACAATTTAGAGCTGCATAAAGCACCTTTATTGGATAGTCCACCTCAAAGGGGTTTAAAATCCTTGCGATCCAAAAAGCCTCCTTTATCGCCTTTGTACCTGGATCTCGGTTGACCCTCCCGATACCGATGATCCTTCCTGCTACCCCTGGATGCTGTATGCCGGGCAATATCATCATGCGGATCCAAAAAGGGATCTATCCGCGCAGGAGAAAGGTATAGCCTCGTATGCATCATCCAAATAGATGGGTTTCTTTATCTTGGCAGGAGAATATTGATTATCAATGACGCTCCGGTGTGACCTGCATATTCATACCAGCTATTCTCGTGACGGTGAGAGCCGGGTCGAGGATATCATCAGAAGAGCTGAGGAGATTGGACTGGATGCGATTGCGATCACCGATCATGATACCGTCACAGGAGCGAGATATGCGCTTGGCCAAAAGACGAAGGTATTAATCATCCCCGGAATCGAGGTCTCGACGAAAGAGGGGCACCTCCTTGTCCTTGGGGTGACCGATCCGATACCGGCGGGCCTTCCTGTCAGGAAGACGATTGCCATTGCAGAGAAGATGGGCGGGGTGACGATCCTGCCCCATCCGTTTCATATGTGGCGGCATGGTGTCGGGCTGAAGCTGAAGGATGCCCTTGAACTCGTCGATGCAGTGGAGGCATTCAATTCCAGGTATATTGTCGGGACCGCGAACCGGAAAGCGGCCCGTCTTGCCAGGAGGTTGGGGAAGCCCTGTATCGGCGGGAGCGATGCCCACCACTGGCGGTATGTCGGATATGGTTCCACCCTGATCGATGCCGAACCGACTGTCGAATCGGTGCTTGAAGCCATCCGTTCCGGAAAGACGATTGCATCCTGCCGGATGACCCCGCTCCGCACCTATACCCGCCAGTCGCTCAGAAGCACATGGAGGCGGTTGCAACGGAGGATACCAAACCTTCGCCGGTAAGAATCGCCCTTTGTATCAGCTATTTCGGGCAGGGATTCTCGGGTTCACAGCAGCAGCCTGATGCAAGGACCGTCGAAGGTGTACTGATTGACGCCTGTATGAGGCTTGGCCTCTTTGAAGATTTCCGCTCTGCGGGATTTGTCTCTGCCGGGAGAACCGATGCAGGTGTTTCGGCACGACGCCAGGTGGTTGCGTTGACAACATCCTATCCTGAACGTGTAGTATCTTCCTTAAACCGGATGCTCCCCTATGACTGCTGGTGTTCTGGCTGGGCAGAGGTTCCTCTGAATTTCAATCCCCGGTACAGTGCGGCCAGCAGGACATACCGGTATCTCTTCCCGGGCGAGGGTCTTGATCTGCATCTGATGGAGGAGGCGGTATCCTGGTTCATCGGCTTCCATGATTTCCGAAGGATTGCACGGGTGGAGGAGGGGAGAAACCCGGTCCGCCATATCCTCTCTGCCCGGATCTTCTCAGAAGATGGCCTGATTGTCTTTGAAGTGAGCGGCGAGAGCTTTCTCTGGAATATGGTTCGGGGTATGGCGACGCTCCTCCTTGCAGCTGGTGCCGGGGTGATTTCGCCGGATCGTATCGGCACCCTCCTCACCGAAGCAGGTCCCCGGATCCCGGCCGCCCCGCCGGATTCGCTCATTCTCTGGGATGTTGACTGCAACATCCTCTTCAATCCACTTGAGCGATCAGATAAGGGTGATCAGAAACTCAGGAATGAAGCAGACCGGCTACGGATCGGAGAAAAATTAGTTGAGTGGTTAGGCGGGGACCGCCGAGATCTCTTTAGGAATAAGGAGATTCACGATAAACTGCGGCACCTGTTTTGATGTCCTTACTGCAAGGAAGAAGTTTGCAGTCTGCGGGTCAGAGAGGCCGCGGTAGGTGAGGTATATCTGGAAGTTCGTATCGATGACGGTGATACCAAGCGTCTTCACAACCGCCCGCCGCTCGGATATCAGCTTATCTTCTCCGACAACCAGTTTCTGGGTCTGCCCGTCAACTGCGATCATCATCTCATCCTGGGTGGAGAGGGCGACCATATCGATCCCGCCGACTGTCACGGTCTTTCCAAGCGGGAACCATACATTGTAGGTGGTAGTATAGGGGTACGACTGCCCCTGCACCGGCGCATACATCGTCACATTCAGCGTCGCAAAGATCGCGATCACGCCGATGAGGAGGATCAGGACGAGCACTCCGATGATCTTCAGCTTACTGCTCTTCTTTTTCTTCTCCTCAGGCTTTTCCATGTACCGAATCTCATGGATCGTCTCCTTCTCATGGGTGGCCTGCGGTGGTGGAGCGGCAGCTGGCTTCTCAACCGGAGCATTCAGGGGGTCCTGGGTCACCTCCGGTTCTTCTATCTTCTTTTCATCATCTGTCATAGTGCATCACACACAATGAAAGGATGCGATCAAAATATATAATGTATATGGGTCGCAGGACGTTATCTCTTGATAAATGGAAGAAGGGCAATTACAAGATGAAAGAGCGATCGTATCCTGATTCGTGCCCTGATATTCGCTGACCATCCGGCCTCTGCAAAATCAGGGATGATATTCAGGTCAAGCCGGGTTGTCCGGAGTGCTCCCCTGAGAGCAGCGATCCAGCCGTAGAGCTTCCCTGTTTCACCGGCATCTCCTGTCCCGATCCTGCCGGAGATCGAAACCGAGTCGATTGAGATCGGCAGCTTCAACAGTGCGGAGAAAGGAAACCCGCTCTCTTTCTCTGCCTTCTTCAGGATCTCACCGTCTTTTTCTTCCTCTTTTTTGCCTGCCTCTCCTGTATCTTCCGGAATACGAAATGAAAAGACCGGTTTTTCAAAAAGCCAAAGCTCAAGGGTGTTTCCCGGGAGGAGGAGGATCGCGATTGGACCGAGTCCTGCTCCGGCAGACCATTCCCTGGAACTGATCGATCCAAGTACCGTGACACAAAACGATACCAGCACAAGGGTGGCCAGCCCACCAACGCATGCAAATACGAGGAGTACGGGGTAGAGTTCCATTCACTCTTTCTTGGATCCCCGGATCGCCTCGATCACCGAGGGGAGAGACTCAGCGGCTGTTGAGATCGCTTGTGCAACCTCCCCTTTCTTTCCGAGTGTGAAGATCTGGATCCCCTCAGGTCCCGGAATATTCTGGTGAATCACCATCACCGCAACCGGGGTGACACCAGCACCGGCGCCTCCACCGGCTCCAAGCCCGTCATCGCTCTTTCCTTCTCCACCTCCAAATCCAAATCCGACTGACGAGATGGTGAAGATCGACCGGTCGCCCGATATGATTGGATTTGAGACAAGTATATCTGAAGAGACCATCGTTCTGAGGTGCTCCAGAATTGCATCAAAGACATTTCTCTCTGACATGGTAGTGAGATACTACCAGGTGATTATTAAGTATGTGTATCCCCCCTCTGAACACATTTATTCAACAATGTATAAATATGTACAAAACACACCATAGAATATGCAAGCAACAGTACACCAGACGGTGATGCCATCGGACTGGCAGCAGCCGCAACCGGATTGTTTCTCCCGATAAGGGAAGCAGATCCGGTTGCGGTCTACCACGCGATTGCCGATGGCCCCGGTTATATTCTTGAATTCCCCGGCCTTCCGGCGATGATCGGAATTGGATCACGGGTGAAAGCACTTGCGGGCGATCCTTTTGATGCCCTGAGGGCAATGGCAGCAGATCCCCCATTCTCCCCGGCGGGATATTGCGGTTATGAGGGGGGAGGAAGGTTTCTCTCTGCCGGTTTTGCACTTCGTGTCGATCCCAACGGAATCACCCTCTTCCCGCGTATTCCGAATGACGAGGCAAAAAGCCGGATACAGGGGATGGCCGAACTCCTCCTCTCACGTGATCTCTCCTATTCTGCACCGCAGACCGGTGATCTTCCGAAAGATCAGAGGACAACAATGGAGCGTTCCCGCTTTACTGATGGCGTTAAGCAGCTCAAGTCCCATATCGTTGATGGCGACTGTTACCAGGCGGTCCTCTCCAGAAAGATACATCTCCCCTTCAAAGGAGATCCCCTCCGGATCTATTCTGCTCTGCGATCCAGGAACCCCTCATGCTATGGATATTTCCTTGATTTTGGTGATGAACAGGTGGTGGGGGAGAGCCCGGAGATGCTTGTTGCGGCGAGCGGGAGTGCCCTCACCACTGTTCCTATCGCTGGTACACGGCCGCGGGGCGGAGATTCGGTTGAGGATGACGCGCTCGCAGCAGATCTGCTTGCCGACAAAAAAGAGCGGTCCGAACACCTGATGCTCGTCGATCTGGCGAGGAACGATATCGGCAGGGTGGCGGCATATGGCACAGTGGCGGTCTCCCGGTATGCTGAGGTGGCGAAGTACCGAAAGGTCCAGCATATTGTATCAATAGTGACAGCAGAGACAGCTCCCGGATATGACGGCTATGATGCGCTCCGCTCCTGTTTTCCCGCAGGCACTGTCACCGGCGCCCCGAAGAAGCGTGCGATGGAGCTGGTTGATGAACTGGAGCGGGAGCCTCGCGGGATCTATGCAGGTGCGGTCGGGTATGCAGGGAGATCCTCACTCTCATTTGCGATCGCCATCAGAACCGTTGTTGTGAGGAACGGTCTTGCAACTGTGCAGGCAGGTGCCGGGATCGTTGCAGGATCCGACCCGGATCGGGAGTTCGATGAGACTGCAATCAAGGCGGAAGCCTGCCTCCGTGCAATCTCGGCAGCCGGGAAGGAATCGGCATGAGAGTGGTGATCGTGGACTGTTTTGACAGTTTCAGCTATAATCTTCTTCAGCTCGTGGGGAGCCTCGGGGGTGATCCGGTGGTGATACCAGCAGACCGCCCGCTTATGGCTGTACAAAAAGAGGAGCCTGACAAAATCATCCTCTCACCGGGACCTGGAAAACCGGGGGATCTGGCGCTCCCGATGGAGGTGCTTGACACCCTTTCGAGGAGAGTGCCGACACTCGGCGTCTGCCTCGGGCACCAGGCGATCTGCTCTTTTGCCGGCGGGCAGATCATCCATGCTCCCCGCCCTGTGCATGGGGAGGTCTCGGAGATCTCCCATGACGGCTGCGGGATCTATACCGGCCTTCAGAATCCGTTTCCGGCTGTCCGGTACCATTCGCTTGTTCTTGACGAACGCACCCTCCCGGACGATCTGCTGATCACCGCATATTCCCTGGATGATCACCTTCCGATGGGTGTCAGGCACCGCCGATTTCCGATCGAAGGGGTGCAGTTCCATCCTGAGAGTTTCCTCACCAGTATGGGGGATCGCCTGATCGCCACATTCCTTGATGGAGGGTTCGCATGATCCAGGAGGTCTGCGTTGCGATGGCGGAGAACGCACCACTGCCGCAGGGAGGCTTTGCCCTGGCATTTGAGGATCTCATATCGGGGTCTGCAACACCTGCCCAGGCAGGAGCGTACCTCTATGCCCTGAGAAACCGCACCCTGACAGGAGCGGATCTCGCCACCTGTGCCTCGATCCTAATCTCTCATGCAAAAACCATTCAGATACCAGGATCGGATCGTGCGATTGATACCTGCGGGACAGGCGGCGATCACGCGATGACGTTTAATATCAGCACGGCCGCCGCATTTGTCGCGGCAGGTGCAGGAATACCTGTCCTGAAGCATGGGAACCGGGCACAGACGAGCAGGTCGGGGTCTGCGGATGTTCTCTCTGCACTTGGTGTCTGTGTAGATGCTTCCGGGGACCAGGTGATCCGATCCTTTGAAGAAGCAAACATTGCCTTCCTCCCGGCCCCGAAGTACCATCCTGCCCTGAAGAAACTGGCAGGTGTCAGATCCGAGCTTGGATTCAGGACGATCTTCAATATCATCGGTCCGCTCTGCAACCCGGCAGGCCCAATCAACCGGATCATAGGTGTCGCTGATCCCGCTCTCCTCAGGCCGATGGCAGAGGCGCTCAGATCACTCGGAGTTCAGCGTGCACTCATCGTCGCGGGTGACCGGATGGATGAGCTCTCCCTCTCCGGCGAGAACCGGATCTGTGAGCTTTGTTCAGGGGAGATCACCGGGTATACGCTGAATGCAGCCGATCTCGGGCTCCCGGAAGCTTCATGCGATCTCCTCCGTGTCAGGAGTCCTGAGGAGAGCGCTCTCTGTGTCAGGCAGGTGCTCGCCGGGAGAGAGGGGCCAGCCCGGGATATCGTCCTCCTGAATGCGGCAGGGGCAATCCTTCCCGGGGGAGGGGCATCGTCCTTCCCGGCGGCCCTCAGAATGGCAGCAGATGCGATCGATTCGGGCCGGGCAGCCGATGCTCTGAGCCTTCTTGCGGAGATTACCGGGGGTATCTGAATGGTTCTTGATGCACTCATCGCCTCATCTCATCGGCGTGCAGCCGCACTGCCTGATACTTTTCCATCCGCGCTGTTTCCTCTCCGGAGCCTGAAGAAAGCCCTCCTTTCCCGGTCACCGGCGATTATTGGGGAGGTGAAGTATGCCTCTCCGGGGGGGCCGACTGGTGCAACCCTGCCGCCGGGACGGCTTGCTGCTGCAATGGCTGCGGGCGGTGCAGTCGCAATCTCGGTCCTAACCGAGCCGACGGTCTTTGCCGGTGATCCCTCTTTCATACGAGAGGTGCGGCGGCATGTGACCCTCCCTATCCTCAGAAAGGATATCCTGGTGCATACGCATCAGATACGGGAGAGTCGGGCGCTTGGTGCGGATGCTGTCCTGTTGATCGCTTCAGTCCTTGGGGATGATCTCCCTGTATTTGTCGACTTCGCGATCGCATGCGGGCTTGAGCCGCTTGTTGAGGTGGTGTCATCTGAAGAGGCGGTACGTGCCCTTGCCACGAGGGCCGATCTGATTGGGATTAATAACCGCGATCTCAGGACACTTGAGATAGATCTTGCCTGTTCTGCCAGGATCGCTCCGGTAATAAGGGCCGCAGGCCGGATACCCGTTGCGATGAGCGGGATCTCAAATCCGGTTGAAGTGCAGCAGGCGATGAAGAGCTGTTGTGGGGTACTCATCGGAACCTCGATTGCATCGGCAGCGGATCCGAGGGAAGCAACGGAGGCGTTTGCATGTACGTGAAGGTCTGTGGGATCACCCGCCCAGCCGATGCGGAGCTTGCAGTATCTGCCGGAGCTGATGCAATCGGCATCCTCCTTTATACCGATTCACCACGCTCTGTTACACCCCGAAGGGCTGAAACAATCCTCAAGTCAATCGAGGGGAGGGTGGAGACGGTCTGCGTCACTACCACCCGGTCACCTGCATACCTCCGGGAGATATGTAGCCTCCGTCCGGATGCGATCCAGACCTATCATCCCATGCATGTGCCTGACCGGTTCATCTCTGTATCAGGCTGGGATGGGATCAGCCCGCCACCCGGTGATGCCGATCGCCTCCTCCTCGATGCTTCGCATGGCAGGGGTCTGTTACTGGATACTGCGGTTGCACAAGCGGCGATTGCAGAAGCAACGGTGCCTGTTGTTATATCCGGAGGGCTTACGCCTTCATCTGTTGTCGGCGTAATCCAGTCGCTCCACCCTGCAGGGGTCGATGTCTCAAGCGGTGTCGAATCCTCTCCCGGTGTGAAGGATATGCACCGGATGCAGGCGTTTGTCGCTGCCTGCCGGGGGTCTTCACGATGAGGTTTGGAGAGTACGGGGGAAGATATGCCCCCGAGATACTGATTGCACCCCTCCAGGAGCTAGCAGAATCGTATGCATCATTCAGGGAGGATTCCGGGGCACAGTCTGAGCTTGAAACGCTCCTCACCAGCTATGCCGGAAGAGAGACGCCGCTCTATCGATGCAGGAACCTTGGGAGGGAGACCGGGGTTAGAATCTGCCTGAAACGGGAAGATCTCCTCCATGGCGGCGCCCATAAGATAAACAACACCCTTGGCCAGGCGCTCCTTGCAAAACGCTCTGGAAAAGTCCGGCTGATCGCAGAGACAGGAGCCGGCCAGCACGGGGTGGCAACCGCAATGGCAGGGGCTGTCCTGGGACTTTCGGTCGAAGTCTTCATGGGTGCTGTCGATATCGGGCGGCAGGCATTGAATGTTGCGCGGATGGAGCTTCTTGGCGCCACCGTCACCCCCGTGTCCAGTGGTTCAGCAACACTCTCCGATGCGGTCGATTGCGCGCTCCGGAACTGGGCTGCCACCGCAGAGAACTCCCATTACCTGATTGGGTCCTGTGTCGGCCCTGATCCGTTTCCGGGACTGGTGCGTGATTTCCAGTCTGTCATCGGCAGGGAGCTGTATCATCAGTCGCTTGCACTGGAAGGGAGGCTCCCCGATGCGGTTGTTGCCTGTGTAGGAGGAGGATCGAACGCAATCGGGACCTTTGTCCCGCTTCTTGATACCCCGGTCAGGCTGATCGGGGCAGAAGCCGGTGGCCGGGGTCTCAGTCCCGGCGATCATGGGGCTTCCCTCTCCTGTGGCACACCGGGGGTGCTTCATGGGGCATTCACGCAGGTACTCCAGGATGCAGAAGGAATGATCTCCCCGACGCACAGCATCTCAGCAGGGCTTGATTATCCAGGTGTTGGTCCCGAACATGCCAATCTCCGCGATATCGGGCGGGCGGAATATGTGTGCGTCTCTGATGCAGAGGCGGTCTCTGCTTTCCGGCTCCTCTCAAAGAAAGAGGGGATCATACCGGCGCTTGAGTCTGCCCATGCGGTTGCAGCGGCACTCCGGCTCGCAGAAGATATGGATCGCGGGAGCATGATTGTGGTCACCCTCTCAGGGCGCGGGGACAAGGATCTCGGCACTATCCTTGGAGGCGGGGCATGACCCGGATCAAAGAGGTGTTCAGAGAGAAGAGCAGTCCACTCCTGATCGCCTGCACGGTCGCCGGGGATCCGACCCCGGATGCCTCGCTTCAGGTAATCAGGTCGATGATAGAATCCGGTGCTGATATGATCGAGCTGATCGTCCCAAACACAAACCCGGTCGCAGACGGCCCCGTGATCTCCCGTGCTCATGAACGGGCTATCCGGGGCGGTATTGGTATTTCGGGGGTCTTCTCCCTAATCTCTGCAATCCGGAGGGAGAGCCAAATACCGATCTGCCTGATGACGTATGCCAATCCTTTAATCGTCCGCGGCGTATCAGCGTTCATCGCTAATGCCGCTTCAGCGGGTGCAGACGGGATACTGGTTGTTGATATGCCGCCTGAGGAAGGAGAGCTGCTTCTCTCCCAGCAGATGATCGATCCGATCTTCATCATCGCCACGACAACGCCGCCTGACCGGAGAGAGATGATCGGCAAAATCGGTCGGGGCTTCCTCTATATCGTCTCAGCTCCGGGCGTTACCGGAAAGAGGGAGCATCTTCCGGATGATCTGAAGCAGAGGGTAATAGAAGTGAAGAAGAGCACCACTTTGCCGGTTGCAGTCGGATTTGGTATCGGATCAGCACAAACCGCGTTTGAGGCGGCGGCTGCCGGTGCTGATGCTGTGATCGCCGGATCGGTGATCTCAGGTGCGATCGAGAGACACCCGGACAATCCTGATCCGTATGTGCGAGAAGCAATCAGATCGATTAGATCCGGAATTGACCGCCACCGATTCTCTCGATCCGCCGGGCGATAATATTTGCTGCATCGATGACGGTGTCCGGATGCGGTTTTAAGATTGCAACCGGGATATCGACGATCTTCTCGATGATTGAGGCTATTATCGGGGCGCAGATGATGCCTGATGCTCCCTCTTTCTTCGCTTCGACCGCCGCCATCATGCATTCGTCGATCGAGTTAGCAGGATACCCCTTCAGCATGACCTGTGATCCGCCGATTGAAACCTTGGCTCCTTCGATCTCGTCGAGGAGGAACTTTGCGGCGACGACGGCGATGAATGTTCCTTCATGCGGCTCAAGCGTGGAAACGATCCTCCTGACCGTCGAGAGCCTCGGATCGCGCTCGCCTGATGCGATCTTATAGAGTGTTGCGGCGGGAATGCCGGTCTTCTGCGAGAGCTCGCGGATCGTCATATCCCTCCTCTTCAGCTCCTCGTCAAGCGCCTCGGCAAAGTCAGTCTCAAAGATCCGGCGTGAAAACATTGCGAGTAGGATCTCTTATCGGGAGGTAATAAGGCTCTCCTCAAAGTGTTTATGAGGAGAACCATCTCATCATGACGAGTCCGTCCTCGCCGTCCTTGTAATAGCTGTCATAGACGAAAACCTCCTGGTATCCGAGTTTTTTGTAGAAGGTGATTGCGGTGTGGTTTGAGATCCTCACTTCAAGCTCGATTGCGGATGCACCCTTCTGCCGGAGATCATATTCGATCCAGCTGATGAGCTCACGCCCGACACCCCTCTGCCGGTACTCATCTGCAACAGCGAGGGTGCAGATGTGACCGTAGATCACATCCCCGGTATCCTCGATGCCACCGCCGGAGAACCCGACGATCCTGCCGGCAGCCGTTGCCACAAAAAACGAGGAGAGATAAAGGTTCATTGCATCGCGCATCCCTGCCTCTCCCCATGGGTCGGTGAATGCCTTCTCTTCAAGAGCAATGATCTCCGGGATATCGCCAGGGTTTGCTTTCCTGATCATAAAGGTGATCCCATGCCCCGGATTGAAACCAGCCGTCACCATCTTTCAATAGACTATAGCACCTACAACTACGTGGAGTTTTCCATGGTTTCCATCTATCCTTTCAGAGCCCTCCATCCGTCAAAGGAGGAATCAGCCTACGTTCCGTCCGTTCCCTACGATGTTGTCGACAGGGATGAAGCGGCGGCATGTATCTCAGAAAACAGAAAGAGTTTTCTCAGGGTAATCCGATCTGATGCAGAACTCCCCGATCTCGATCCATATGATGATGCGATCTATGCCCGTGCCCGCGCGGTCTTCGATCAGATGCGGGCAGAAGGTCTCTTCGTTCAGGATGCGGGTGAGAGCTATTCGGTGTACCGGGTTGAGTATGAGGGACGCGTCTTCACCGGACTTGTTGCCTGTATCGGGGTCTCCGAATACCAGACGAAGGTCGTAAAACGGCATGAGCTGACACGGTACGACAAGGAGGAGGATCGGACACGGCATATCGATGCTGTTGGCGCACATACGGGCCAGGTCTTCCTGCTGTACAAGGATATGCAGGGGATCCATGATCATCTCGCCTCGCTTGCAACAGGGGAGATGGTTGCAGAGATGAAGACGAAATCTGGTGCAGTGCACCGGATCTATCCAATCACCGATCCGGATGCGATCCGAAAAATTACCGGGCTCTTTGCAGAGGTTCCCGCGCTCTACATTGCTGATGGACACCACCGTGCTAAGAGCGCCGTTAATGTCTATGAACGCAGGAGCGAACGAGGGGATGCTAACCTTGAAGCCAGCCGGTTCATGGGCGTCCTCTTTGCCCACGATTCCGTCCTGATTCATGGGTATTCCCGTCTGGTCCGTGACCTGAACGGGATGGCGCAGGATGAGTTTCTTTCTGCACTCGGTGAGATCTTTACCATCCGCGAACTAAATGATGTGAATACAAAAGCCTCATCCATCACCCCGGATGTACCGGGGAAGGGTCAGCATCTCTTCCACCTCTATATCGGTGGACGGTTCTATGAGCTGACCCGCACGATTGATCCCGCTGCCGATGCGATCTCCCGGCTTGATGTCTCCCTTCTCCAGGAGAGGGTCTTCTCACCACTTCTTGGGATCACCGATCCGAGAGGGGATGAGCGGCTCGCTTTCATGGGAGGGGCACTCCCGATTACAGACCTGATTGCCGGAGTTGATCGTGGCGATTATGCGTTTGCGATTCTGATGCAGCCGACAGACGTGGATGAAATCTGCGATATTGCAGATAATGACGGGATTATGCCCCCGAAATCAACATGGTTTGAGCCAAAGCTCCTCTCCGGGCTTGTTGTTCACTCAATCGACTGAAGCTGTTGTGAGAATTTCCCAATCTATTTTTCCCAAAAGCTCTTACCGTTGGAGAGAGATGAATCTCCTGTGCTCCGACTGTATCTGATTATCCTCATATCACTGATGCTCCTTGGCTCCGGCTGTGTCATGGCTCCCGGAGATCCGGCCCGGATTGTCTTAACTGATGTAGATCGTCCGGAGTACGAGATGATGAGGATAAGCTTCGATGATGCCGTGCGTCTTGCAGAGGAGCCGATATACCTGATCATCGGCCGTGATATGGTGCCCGATCAGATGGCCTCTTCCTGGATAATCCTCTCGGCAGATCCAAATGGCGGGTATGTCTTCTTCTTCATCACCGCAGACGGGGTGCGTTCTTCGAGATGGGAAGGAACAGTCCCCGGCTCCCCGATTAATCCGGAAGAGTTTCCATTCCCGGATAGTCCGGCAGCTGTTGTGATCTTTCCGGAGGAAGCCGGATGAAGGATAATGCGGTGGTGACGTTTGATTTTATGATCGGCTTTACTATCTTCATCATCTCGTTCATCCTGGTTGCTGCGATGATCCCCCATACGCTCTTCTCGGTGCAGTCAAGCCGGATCGATTTCGATGCGGTCGCTTACAGGACCGGGGTTATCCTCACAGAAGATCCCGGGATGCCAGCATCGCCTGTATTCCCGGTATGGGAACAGGTCTCTGATCCGGGCGATGTGATTCGGATCGGGCTTGCGGTTGAGCAGGGAAGTGCCAATATCCTTTCCAAAGGGAAGGTAGACCGGTTCTTTGAGGGGGGGTTCTTCACCTATCCTGATGATCACCGCCGGGCGCTCCTCTTTGGGGATTACCCCTATTCATGCAATGTTACTCTGACGATGATGGATGATCATTCCATCCGGTCGGTCGGTCCGCCTCCTCCGGATCTCTATGGGACCGTCCGGAGGGTGGTGGTGGTGAAGGAGCCGTCGTATTTGATTGTGGATGGTTTGGTACACTCAGAGTTTCTTGTTGTCGAAAACGAAACCCCAAATCAGCGCTTCTCTGTTGAGGTAACCATGGATCAGCTCCTTGACCGGTCAGTTGATCCGGTATTTTCGATTGATCCGAGGACCGATTTGCTCCAGATCGAGATCAGGAACTTTGGTGAGTACCTCAATGTATCGGCCCCTCATGCAACTCTTGTTCAGATCATCATATCCCGTGCGGGTGTCCCGATCACCTACTCTGCCTATTCTCTCTGGCTGGATGGCGAACCGGCAACCCTCCCGGGAGAGCTCACCGACTCGCTCTTCTTCACACTCTCCCCGGTCCCCGAACCGCCGTGGAGGAGTACTGATGCAATAGGGATCACCTTCGTCTTCGATGACGATCCCCCGGCATCCCTGATGACCGGTACTCATCTCTATGATTACCAGAATGCCACCTTACCTGATCCGGATAAGGCAATCCTCGAGGTGGCGGTATGGTAGGAGATGGGGCTTCTCTCTATACCATCGAAGGGCTTGCAGCCGGGCTCCTGATGATCGCAACCGCGGCAATTGTCCTCCAGTCGATATCCGTCTATACGCCCGGGGATACGCATATTGATGATATGCTCCTCGAACAGCTCGGCGCTGATGCACTGGCGGTGCTGGATCTTCCGGTTGAGCCGGATGGGAGGACGCAGCTTGAGGTGCTGCTCCATAATGGGGATGACGGTTCTGCATTTCACGAGGCATTCTACCCGCTTCTCAGGATGCGATCCTTTGCCCCCGACGATCCCGTGCAGTATGCGGCATCCATCTCGTTCCGTGATGGTGACGAGGGAGTGGTTGTAGTGCCATACACGAGTGCTGCATCCCATACCGGTGCGGCCCCCTATACAGGGAGGGATCCTGCGATCCGGGTGAGCAGGTGGGTGCATCTCCAGGCGTGGCATGGTCTGCCCCCCCCGATCCCAAACAGGGATCAGATGGCACTTCTGGAGGTGATCCTATGGCGGGGATGAACGATAATGGCCAGTGGATTGTGCTGATGGGTTTTTTAATCAGCATCGCCCTTCTCTTTCTGATGGTGATCATCAACCAGGCGACGCTTGTCGGGCAGACAACGGCAGAAGGGGTGCTCGAGTTTCCAAAATATGAGATCCGGGATCTCAGGACCGAGGTGATCCGGTCTTTCAGGGAAGATACGCTGAATTCAGCTCTCTACCAGGATATAAGGGTGCTCTCCCTGAAACGAAACCATGCGATTGTCAGTCTCGGGAGCAGCCCTATGGAAGGGCTGGATGCGACGATGGTGACGATACGATTCAATAACGGAGTGACGGTATATGAAGAGACCCTCCTCGTCTGATGCGGTTTCAAACCTGATCGGCTACATCATCATCACCGGTGTCCTGATGGTACTCCTGGTGACGGTGATGATCTCTGCAAATGATGCCCTGATGGTGAAACCGGCAGAGCGGTTCACGTACCACAATTATGTTGATATCGGGAACGGGATGTCGGTTCGGATCGTCGATATCTACACGCTCGCCCCGGTGAACGGCTCAATTGTCTCCGATATCGATATCCCATATGATGTCCTTGGGGAAGGGTATATCATCACGGTCCGGCGATCCGGGGTTGACCAGGAGATCCTGGTGGTAGGTGATCGGACCGAGACTGTCATCTCTCTTGCCGGGATCGGGGCGACACGGGCGGTGAGGGGAACGACGACAGGCGGCGGAGTGAACCGGGTTATCTATGATTCGGGAGGTGTCTGACCAGTGAAGAACGATGACGGCGTATCTGAGGCGATCGGTTTTATCCTGATCTTCTCGATCGTGGTGATCGGGATTGCGATCGTCGTCTTATATGGCTTCCCTCTCCTCCTTGCTGGCCAGGGGAGCGCTGATATACGCAACATGGAGCAGACGATGATCGTGCTCCAGAATGATCAGAAGTCGCTCAGTTACAAGATGGTTCCCTACAAGGAGACGGCGTTGCAGGTGCAGGGGGGTGTCCTCTTTGTGACTGGTGAGTCCGGGAGCTTTTCTGTCTCATACCGCACACCAGTCGGGGAACTCGTCTCACTTCCCGCATATGAGACCGGGCAGATCCGGTACGTTTCGGATCTCGATTCTACCAGGATCGCAATCGAGAACGGTGCCGTCTTTACCCGTCCGGAGAAGGGCATTGGATCGGCGATGCTCGCCGAGCCACGCTGGTACTATGATGATTCCCAGGGGATGCTGATCCTCTCGTTTATTATGATCAGTACCGGGAGTGAGCGATCGCTTGCCGGTGTCGGGAGGATCGAGATGAAGAGCGATCCGGTGGGGAAGATAACGACCGAGTATGATGTTGCACCCGGCTCTATTGAGATCCGCTATGTTGCTCTCTCCCCCGATCATGATTATCTGGTTGCCTGGGGGAACTATATGACCGGAAGGCTTGGAATGGTGCGGGAGAGTGACGAGATCTACAGCCATCCCTCGGCATATAAACTCGTTATTCAGGAGACGCTCATTGAAATAACTGGTCTTTAAACGGCAACAGGCATATAAAAGAAGAGCAAAAATGAATAGTTAGAGTGGTTTCAGAGGTAGTTGTGTGCCCTGAGCCAGTCTACCTGGGGTTTTGTGTACCGGTAGATGATGTCGGCCTTTTCATCCTGGAATGACCAGGGGATAACGATTAAGATATCACCTTCGCGGATCCAGACACGCTTCTTGATCTTGCCTTTGATCCTGCCCATCCGGGTGACGCCATCGCCGCACCTGACACGGATATGGTTTGACCCAAGCATCAGATCAGCAATAGCAAACTGTTCTTTTAAGCGTCTGTTCGGAATTCGTACACGTACAACCCCTTCTGGTTCTCCGGTTCGTTTATTGTTATCAGTCAGAAAATCTACCTCTTTCTCCCCCACGTTTGAATATCATAATGGTGGCCACCAGGCATCCATCGCGCGAGTATCTGCTAAAGTATGGATTCCAGAGTTACTTAAAGTATTGCCTTCATCAAAGAGAAGTGGGGGGTTAATGCCTCCTCAAGCCGGAGTATGATTCAATGCATACCTGACCGCAGCCTCTGCATGGATCCGGGTTGTATCAAAGACTAAAACGTCTACATCCTCCTGGCTGATTAACATGGGGATTTCGGTACAGCCGAGGATGATCCCTTCTGCACCTTCTTCGATGAGGCTTCTGATGATCCTCGTATACTCTTCCTTTGATTCCGGATTGATGTAATCCACACAGAGCTCATCGAAGATGACGGTATTGACGATCTCCTGGTCAGCCATATCCGGAACGAGCACAATGAGGCCGAACTCTTCTCTCAGCCGCTCCTTGTAAAATTCCGAAGCCATTGTCTTCTTTGTGCCGATGAGGCCGACGGTTGTGATATTCTTCTCCCGCACCTTTCTGCCCGTCTCATCGATGATGCTGATGATCGGAATATCGACTGCCGCTTCGATAGCAGGGATTGTTGAATGCATAGTATTTGAGCAGATGATAATGCAGTCTGCACCGCCGCGTTCAAGCCGCTCTGCTGCATCAACCATAATCATCGTGAGACCTTCCCAGTCTCCTTCATCGGCAAGCCGTTCCTGTTTTGAAAATCTCCAAACTCGATCGAGTACAGCAGGATATGAGCCGAGTTCTGCTCGCCGTATTCGTCCTGCACCATCTGGTTCATCATCCGGTAGTATTCAGCAGACGAGACCCAGCTGATCCCCCCGATCATGCCGATTGTCTTCATCTTCTGATCCTGCGGGTGGTGGATTACAGGGGTATCCTGAGGCGAAGAGGGAGGGATAGTGGCAGGGATAGGGGTTGGGTCAGAGGCAGGAGCAACACAGCCCGACACAACGAGGGTGAGGACGAGAGCGAGGAGGAGAACATGTACGGAAAGTGGAAGGGGGGAATCCGGCCGCAGAGGGGTGCCGGGTCTGTGGATGGGAGTGTGGTTCACAGTGATCATTTCGAATCATCAGGATGCCTCAGTGGTATATATCACGTATCTGTAGTGTCTATTTATATTCGAGAAAAAAGGTTCTCATTTGACTAATGATTGCTGAAATGCGTACGTATCTCAGAGGC
The DNA here is from genome assembly GCF_024372745.1 of Methanocalculus taiwanensis. GTDB lineage: Archaea > Halobacteriota > Methanomicrobia > Methanomicrobiales > Methanocorpusculaceae > Methanocalculus > Methanocalculus taiwanensis. The sequence continues at coordinate 151,658 of NZ_VOTZ01000001.1, read as the reverse complement.
TTCACCCAAACCCCCCATCACCAGTAATCATCGATGAACCTCTCTGGGTAGACCGGATCCCGGAACCTGACCTTCGCCGGATCGAACTCCTCGGGATCGAATGGTCCCCCCCACCATTCCTTGTAGGATGTGTGCTCTTTATGCCGGGGATTTGCCATGGCACGGAGAAACTCTGCATATCCCCCTACACCTCCTATATCCTCAGGCGGGCAATGGCGCCGCCCGTCAATACACCGGGGATACATCCCCTCCCCCTCTCGAGGAAGCTCCTCCTCAAAGACGACCCTGTGATGCCAGTCATCTCCGAAATCATATTCATGCAGGGCTGTCCTGCCGGGCTTTCGGAAATGCCACCTGATCTTCTCCTTCCGCTCATCATAACAGACCACCTGGCCTTCCGGCAATTCGTTTGTCATATCGGTGATCAGCTTTTCTTCTCCGCTATATGGATCCCTGATAAGGAAATCATGGAGGTGATAATCCTCCCATCCAAACGAATCGACGATGGCATAGTGGAGATCGCGGAAACTGCTGGTTGATGCGATCTGCACCCTCCGCCAGATGGATGGCTTGATCTCAAGGAGCTCGATTTTGAACTGGTAAACCGTTGAAAAGACTCTTCTCATGACATCCCCCTTGCATGGGTATGATTATCCTGAGCGGTGATGAATATGGCTGGTTTGGATATTGAATAGCTGACCATTACATTAACAACTCTCTTCTTCGTATCATTGGGAGTATTGGGGATCAGTTGGGGATTAATTGGGGAAATTTAAAACATCATTTGGACTCATATCCAGAAAATAATCCGAATAAACTGCATTTTTCAAATATTCGCCCTGATGTAATTGGGGAAATATACGATGATTGTAAGTTATTTTGGTTCTCAATTTGCCATCCCGCTGCCCCCAAGTATCTTCTCCCATGAACGCCCCATCTTTTCTCATGGCTGTTAAGGTGTGGTTCGTCTCTTCTGAGGCGGGATGTTGTGGCGAGAGCCTCCAGGGAAAGGTGCTGCGGCTCCTTGATGCGGCAGGGCTAAAGGATATAATCCCAAAGCAGGTCCTTGTCGCCGTGAAGACGCATTTCGGTGAGGAGGGGTGCGACAGCTTCGTCTCGCCGCTCTATATCCGGCAGGTTGTTACAAAGGTGAAGGAGGCGGGCGGGGTGCCGTTTGTCACCGATACAAACACCCTCTATCGGGGGATGAGGCATGATGCCGTCTCCCATCTCGCGCTTGCGATCCGGCACGGGTTTGGATCTGAGGTGATCGGCGCTCCCGTCTTCATCGCAGACGGCCTGCGGTCAAAGAACGATGTGGTGATCGAAATTCCGGGCGTACACCTGAAGGAGACCCGGATTGCTGCTGGGATTGCTGATGCGGATGCTTTGATCGTCGTCTCGCATGTGAAGGGTCATGCGGTCGCCGGGTTTGGGGGAGCGATCAAGAACCTCGCGATGGGATGTGCATCCGCAGCCGGAAAACGGGAGCAGCACCGTGCAATGCCCGCAATCGTCAGGGAGGACGACTGCGAGGGCTGCGGGGGCTGCGTCTCGTCCTGCCCCGAAAAGGCGATCACCTTTGAAGGTGCAGCTCATGTTGATCCCGACAACTGTATCGGGTGCGGTATCTGCGTTCTGACCTGCCCTGAATCTGCAATCTACTTTGATTACGAGCGTGATGCAGCGCACCTCTCGGAACGTCTTGCCGAATATGCCCTCGGTGCCGCCTCCCTCTTCCCGGAGAAGGTGCTGTACCTGAACTTCCTTCTCAGGATTACCCCCGACTGCGACTGTGCCCCCTTCAGCGACCGGCCGATTGTGCCTGATATCGGAATTCTCGCATCAGCAGATCCGGTGGCAATCGATGCTGCAAGCCTGGATTTAATCGACGGCCAGCAGGGGTTTGCCGGAACCCGGCTTGCCACGCATCATGCCCCCGGCGAGGATAAGTTTGCGGGAGTCTGGCCCGAGATCCCCATCAGGACGCAGATCTCCCATGGAGAGCGGATCGGCCTTGGTACATCAGAGTACGAACTGATCCGGATCTAATCGCTTCGGGAGAGGTACTCCCGCATGATCTTGATAGCGCAGTAATCGCCGCACATCGAGCAGGGGCCTGCATCAGGAACCCGTGCACTGAGTCCGTCGGGATCGATCGCAGCTTCGATCTGGCCCTTCCAGTCAAGCTCTGCCCTGCATGACGAGAGTGTGGCATCGGCTTCATCTGATCCGAACCTGACGGTATCTCCGATATGGGCCGCTATCTTAAAGGCGATCAGCCCCTGCCTCACCTCTTCTTCGGTCGGGAGGCCGATATGTTCGGCAGGGGTAATCGCACAGAGATAGTCAGCACCGGCAGAGACTGCAACGGATGCCCCGATTGCTCCTGCGATCTCGTCGTGCCCGACTGCCCGATCGGTGGCAAGCGGCCCTGCAACGAAGAGTGGGTAGGGGGCAGCATCCTTGTAGAGCCGTACACATAAGGGGATGCGGTCGATCCTGACATGGCCGCCGCAGCCTTCCACGATCACCTGGACACCATGCTCGTGGCAGCAGTCTGCAATATCGATATTCTGTTTCCGCTCAACCGCGGCGGCGGCATCCCCGCCATCCACGATGCTCCCGCCCCGCATGGTATTTCCCAGTGAGATGACGATCTCGTGTTTCCGGGCGATCTCCATCACCTCGTCAAAATATTCGAGAAACGGGTTTTTACAACCGGTATGGAGCATATATCCCGCGGTCATGGATCCGCCTTTTGAGACAACACCGAGAACCCTCTGGCTCCTCCGGAGGGCTTCGAGTGTCTTTTTGTCTGTCATGTGAAGGACAAACGAGCTCACCCCTTCTGCTGCCTGTCTTCTGAGAGTATCAATGATCATATCCGCATCCAGGCAGTCGATACCACCGCAATCGACGACAGCCTGGTAGATCGGGACGGTTGTCAGGGGCAGTTCTGTCTCACTCAAAATCGCGGCCCGGATCTCCCTGATATCCCCGCCCATCGAGAGATCGGTTAAGGTATCTGCACCATACCGCTCGGCAACAGCTGCTTTTGCGACCTCGGTGGCGAGATCTGATCGCACCGTCGAGGTGCCGATATTCACATTCACTTTTGCTGAAAATCCTCTGCCGATCCCAACAGCCCTTTTCTCTCCAGCCATCACAATGGCACTGCCGTTTGCGATATTCTGAATGAGAGCTTCGGGATCGAGGCCCTCCCTCTCTGCGGCGGCTATCAGGTGATGAGGTATCCATCCATCTCTTGCATCTTCAATAATCGTCCCCATGTGATGAAAACTCCGGGCTTTTCTAATACTATTTCTGATTCCAATGAACAATGAAGGTGCGCATAGGAGGATGCATTTATTCAAAAAAAGGCGTTATGCAGGATAATTTACTTAATTTGATCAGTTTTCTGGTTTTTCCTCACAAACCGCATCCTCTCCTGGATCTTTTGGGATGCCGCCTGTATCTGATCGTGGTATTCTGCCTGTTTACTACTCACACACATCTCCCTGCTCAGTCCGAGGGTGTGGAGGATTGTTGAGACTTCATTCAGGATATCGTTCCGGGTGAGCTGGGGGAGGACCATTTCGTTCATCAGGGTTGCATTCTTCTCTGCTCTCCTCTGGCGTCCCAATTCCATGGCATGTTTATGTAATGCCATCTCGATGGTGGCCTTCAGCTCCTGATCGTGGACAGGCTTTAAAAGATAGCCGTATGGCTCAGTCTTTTTTGCTTCTTTTAAATAATGGTCGTCAGAAAACGCGGTGAGGTAGATCACCGGGATACTCTGGTGTGCCAGTATCTCGGCTGCAGCCTCGATTCCTGTCTTTTCACCGGCAAGCCTGATATCCATCAGGATCAGATCCGGGTTCTGCTCCCTTGCTTTCAGAACTGCCAGATCCGCTTTTGGAACAATCCCGCAGACCGAGTATCCGAGCTTCAGCAGGGTTTTTTTGATGGCCAGCGCAGTGATGGCTTCATCTTCAACGATCAGTATCGTTGCAGTACTCATCCTTTCCACCTCTCCTCCGGCAGGATCAGATCAGATGTCTGATATGGAACAGGGAGACCCTCCTCTTTAATAAACGTTGTGTTCTCTCCAGATCACCTGGCGGGATCTATAGATCGCAATCCGATCAGCCAGGGCTGATTCTCCCTTCTTCTCTTCCACCTATTGAGTCCCGGAAAGCCACTCCCGGGATACTATCAAAGAAGAGATCATACATATACTATTCCAATGTCATTGCCGCGGATACATACAGATCGTCTGGATCTCATCCCGACAACGGTTGAGATCCTCAGAAGCGATCAAAATGACAAGGCAAAACTTGCTCGTCTCCTCAATGCCCATATCCCTGCACATTGGCCGCCAATGCTCCTTGATGCAGAAACACTCTCTGCATTCATCACCATTCTCGAAGAGGAGCGTGATCCATTCTTTATCTGCTGGTACTGGGTACGGGATGAACCGGGCCACTCTATGCGGGAATTGATCGGAAGTGGTGGAATTGCTTCATCACCGTGTTCTCCTGACACTGTAATCATTGGATATTCAATACTTGATGAGTACCAGAGCAAAGGATATACTACCGAAGCCGTGAGAGGACTTATACCGGTGATCTTCCAGATGCCGGGCCTACAACAGATCATCGCAACCACCTATTCGCACCTCACCGGATCAATTCGGGTACTTGAGAAGAATGGTTTTGTCTATGCCGGCACAGTTCAATCAGGGGAAGGTATTGAGGAAGGATCTGAACTCTACATCCTGAGGAGATGATCTATACTGGTGGAGATGTTTTGGATTTGGAGGAGAAGAAAAACTATTCCATGAACAGATATCCAGAAGATCCTGCTTATCCTGGTATCATAAATCGCCCTTCCGGCACCCGGATCTCAAATCTCGCTCCTTTGCCGGGGATGCCGGTTTCATGGATGGTGATAGTGGTGATTCCGAGGATCTCGCGGGAGAGGAAGAGGCCAAAACCGGTATTTTTGCCAAAACTACGGTTAAATATCTTTTCTTTATACTCTGCCGGAATGCCCCCCCCATCATCCTCCCAGAGTATGATGAGATCGTTATTCTCTCTCCTGCAATGAATCCGGATCCCTGTTGCACCTTCTGTATGCCGGATCGTATTGTCATAGAGGTTGTAAAAGACCTTCTCTGTCATTCGATCTGCATAGATCGATATATCCTGACAGTCACTCCTGATTGGAATGTCGCCTTTTGGAATCTTCCTGATCATATCATGGAGTGAAAGCCATGCAGGCTCCTTCACGCCGAGCTCCTCGTACTGGTCGGTGAAGTCGATCTGCCGCCTGATGTTCTGGGATGCTCCCATAATCCTGTCGGTATAGTCTTTCTCCTCGGGATCGCCCCTCTCATCCACGCTACATTGCAGTATTCCAAGGTACCCGATGATCATGGTGATCTCGTTTAAGATGTCATGGCGGGTGATACTCGAGAGGATCTGGAGTTTCCGGTGTGCGAGAGAGAGGGCTTCGGCTGCCGCCTTCTCCTCTGTGATATCCATCCCGAAGATGATAGCACCGTCTGGTTCTCCCAACTCATTATAGACGGGGCAGCCCTTCAGGTGGAAGATCCTCCCGTCGGGAAGCATGACATCGCCCTCCTCGATGCTGCCGCTCTCAATCGATCTGATCACAGGGCAGCTCTCGCATTCGTCTGCCTCTTCCTGCCATATTTCATGGCACCTGGCCCCGACAAGACTTTCCGGATCTCTATTGGCATAGGTTCCTGCTACCCGGTTTGCATACCTGATGGCATAATCTGGACCGATATGGATCAGCATAACCGGCATTGAATTGAGGACGGCTGCCTTCTCCTCTTCCGAGCGCCTGAGCCTCTTCTCCATTGAATGCTTGTAGAGTGCCATCTCAATTGATGTCTTCAGCTCCTGCTCCCGGACGGGCTTCAGGATGTACCCGTATGGTTCGGTCTTTTTTGCCTCTTCGATCAGGTTATCATTGGAAAAGGCGGTGAGGTAGATGATCGCGATATCGCTTTTTGCCCTGATCTCGTTTGCTACATCAATTCCGCTCTTCCTCCCGGTGAGCTTGATATCCATCAGGATCAGGTCAGGCATCTCTTCACCGGCCATCCTGACTGCGATCTCTGCGTTATGGGCAATGCCGCAGACAAAATATCCAAGATTTGTCAGATGCTTTCTGATGGCCATCGCGGTGACGGCTTCATCTTCAACGATCAATATCCTGGCAATGGTCATCGGACTCTTCTCTCCATCGAAAACCGGATGAGGAATTTTGTACTGTATGATGTCACTCATTTTTATAAAAGCTATGGTGATTAGACAGTATCACATAGTATTCATACAAATGGCGAACAGAATTCCCTGTATCATTGAATCCTCTGTATAGCCGGAAGATTAGGTGATCCGGGTCTCTGTTTCGTCTGATGGTTCAGGGTAGCAGGATACCGATCATGCGGATTCTTCAAACCGCCCTTTCTGCACCCTGATCTCAAAGCGTGCCCCCTCGCCGGGTATGCCGTTTTCGGTAATGGTGATCCCGGTGATCGCAAGGATCTCGCGGGAGAGGAAGAGCCCAAATCCGGTATTCTTCCCAAAGCCCCGGTTAAATATCCTCTCTTTCATCTCCTCAGGAACACCTGCGCCGTCATCCTCCCAGATGATCAGAAGATCCACGTCATCTCTCTCGCAGTAAATTCTAATCCCGGTTGCACCGTCTGCATGCCTGAGGGTGTTGTCATAGAGGTTGTAAAAGACCTTCTCGATCATCGGATCAGCAAAGATCGAGATGCCGGGACATTCATTCCGGATTGGAAGCTTCTCTGTGGCAACCTTGTTGATCAGGCTGGCAAGAGAGAGCATCCTCGGCTCATCGATCCCGAGGTTCTCGTATTCCCGGGTGAATTCGATTGCCCGCTGGATGTTTTTGGAAGCGGTCCTGATACGGTTGAGATAATGTGCCTGGTTCTCATCGACACTCATCCCTTCTGCAAACTCAAGGAAACCGAGTACGGTGGTGATGTGGTTGAGGATATCATGGCGGGTGATGCTCGAGAGGATCTGGAGTTTTTCGCTGGTCAGCCTGAGTGCATCCTCTGCTTCCCTCTCCCTGGTGATATCAATGCCAAACTCGATGATTCCCTCGAAGTTCCCTTCATCATCATAGACCGGGCACCCCTTCAGATTGAAGATTCGTCCATCCGGCAGATGCACCTCCCCTTCCTCGATCCTGTTGGTCGCCAGTGAGCTGAGCACCGGGCAGCTCTCGCAGGACTCTGATCGTCCATGCCAGATCTCAAAGCAGTGTCGGCCGATCAGATCCTGTGGGCTCATACCGACTATATTTGCTGCATCCCGGTTCGCATACCGGATGGTCAGGTCGGGGTTTAGGTATGCGAGCATCACCGGCATCGAATCGAGGACGGTTGACTTCTCCCTTTCCAATTCCCTGAGCGCCTCTTCTGCGGCTTTCCGCTCGCTGATATCACGGACGACTGAAAGGATATGGGTCTCATCAGGGTGCCTGATGATGCGTGAGCTGACCTCAACCGGGAACGTTGAGCCATCTTTCCTCTTATGATCGGATTCGAATATGGAATGCCCCCGCTCCAGGAGCTCCTGCATCCGCTCAGGTGCTTCGCGGATCGCCTTTTCACCGGCGATATCGATGACGGTGAGTTCGAGCAGCTCATCCCGCGTGTATCCGAGGCTCTCGCATGCACGTCCGTTCACCTCGTTGAATTTGCCGGGCATACCGTCTGCATCGATCTCATGGAGGAAGATCGCATCACCTGCCGCCTCGAAGAGGGCAAGATAGCGGTCCTTTGTTTCGGAGATGATCTGCTGTGCTGTATACAGCTCGTCGATATGGGATCTGATCTCCTCTTCAGATGCCTGCAGCTCTTCGTTTGCTGCCATCAGCTCGTCATTTGATCGGCCAAGGAGCGTGGCAAGCTCGACTCTCTGCATCGAGAGGTAGGTGATTATGCCCGCGATCAGGATGAATAGTGCCACCCTGATCGCTGCACCCTGTAGCAGATCGAAGTCGGTGGTAGTTGCGGCAAAGAGGATGAAATAGAGGATTGCAAGCAGGATGGAGAAGATGAAGCCACGCTTATAATAATAGATGCATGCAATGATGATCGGGATGTAGAAGAGGTTCTGGTGGATGGTGAACCAGCCTATTGAGAGGGAGTAGAGGGTGATAATGATGCAGATCGCTGTTGTTATGGTGAGTGCGATAAACGGTATTCTCTCAGATTGATTGCTCACCATGATACTCCGTATTTCTGATAAAACAGTGTTTGTAGTGTGTCTGTTTATAACTTTGTTGGTTCTCCTGTTCTGATGTAAACTGTTGCTGATGGAAAATAGCTTGTATGTAGGATAATTAATGTTATTAAATCTCCTCTTTTTATGATTGAACGTTTCATTGGCGATATCTTCAAGTATACCGGGGTTTAAGTACATAATAATGGATATTAAGAAAATTTACTTTAGTTGTGCCTGGATGCCAGGACTGATCCTGATACTCCTGCTCATATGCGCAGCATCCGGATGCGTTGCGGATGCAACCCCTGAGGATTCTGTGATAGTTACCGACCAGTACGGGCGTGATGTTTCTGTTCCGTCTGATGTCGGGTCTGTCCTCTGTTCAGGTTCAGGCTGCCTCAGGTACCTCGTCTACCTTCAGGCAGAGGATCTCGCCGCCGGTGTGGATTCTGCCGATAAGGTGCAGGATGATGTCCGCGGCAGGCCATATTCGATTGTGCATGCGGATTTGTTTGAATCACTGCCGCTTTTTGGGGAAGTGCGTGGAAATGACGATCCCGAGAAGATCGTTGCAATCGGTCCTGATCTCGTCTTCAAGACAACCTCTTCCGGAATAGCTGCCGGGACGGCTGAAACAGAGGCGCTTCAGCAGAGGACGGGTGTGCCGGTGATCGGGTTTGAGTATGGATCGGTCAGGACAGACGCCGACAAGCTCGTGATGTACGACTCACTCCGCCTGATGGGCAGCGTGATCGGCCGGGAAGAACGGGCCGAAGCGGTGATTGCCTTTATTGAGAAGGAGATTTGCGATCTGGAGGATCGGACACGGGATATCCCGGTATCTGAACGCAAAAGGGTCTATGTCGGCGGTATCGGGAACAAGGGAGCCCACGGCATCATCTCGACCGAGCCTGCATACGGGCCGTTTGCCTGGGTGCATGCGGAGAATGTGGCTTCCGGACTTGGATCTGATCATGCTGATGTTGCCAAAGAAGCCCTTGTGGACTGGGATCCGGAGTATCTCTTCATTGATCTCTCCTCAATGCATCTTGGAGAGGGAAATGCCCTTGATCAGCTGAAGAACGATCCGGCATTAAAAGGGCTTTCTGCTGTCCGGAACGGGAACGTCTATGGCGTACTGCCGTTCAACTCGTACACGACAAATTACGGAACCGTGCTTGCGGATGCGTACTTCATCGGATCAGTCCTGTATCCAGAGCGGTTTGCAGATGTTGATCCTGCTGAGAAAGCTGATGAGATCTACTCATTCCTCGTCGGGGAGCCGGTATTCTCACAATTAAACAGCCAGTATAACGGGCTTGGTTTCTCGCAGATCCAGCTTTAAACCATACCCTCTCTCTTCTCCACAACGGGGGATTATATCCCGCATCTTCATCATGACCCCCGGGTCTTCTTTCTTCGCCCGAATTGTTAAAACATCACACAATTTGATTATTTTTGTTCTATTCACGACCAAATAGGTGTGTTTAAGTAAGCGCATCTCGTATCCTCATACGATGTGGTGCTATGAATAGCCGAATTCTTATTATACTCTGCGGAGCGGTGCTTCTCTCCCTCCTTGCAGTTGCCGGATGTACGACAGATGCCGGAACTGATCAGACAACAGCGGGATCAGAGATCACCATCACCGATGGATTCGGGAGATCTATTACTGTTCCATCCCCTGTTGAGAGTATCCTCTGCTCGGGATCGGGCGGTGTCCGGTATGCTGTGTACCTGGAGAGTGTTGACCGGATCACCGGCGTGGACAGCCAGGATAAGAATTACCGGGAGATTGAAGGGAGACCCTATGCCTTGATCCACCGTGATCACCTGATGACACTCCCGCTCTTTGGGGAGCTCCGTGGCAAGGACGATCCCGAGAAGGTGATTGCGATTGCACCCGATCTCGTCTTCAAGACCGGATCGACAGGCACAAGCTACGCGACAAGCGGCCCGGAAGCAGATCTGCTCCAGCAGAAGACCGGAGTGCCGGTGGTTGCATTCCCCTATGGCTCACTCAGGAATGATGATGAGAAGAGAGAGATGTATGATGGCCTCCGCCTGATGGGTGCAGTCCTTGGGAAAGAAGCCCGTGCCGAAGCGGTGATCGCCTATATCGAGGCGACGATGGCGGATCTTGAATCACGTACCGGCGATATCCCTGCTGCTGACCAGAAGCGGGTCTATATCGGCGGGGTGAGCAGTGCCGGTGCGCATGGCATCATCTCAACCGAGCCTGCATACCCGCCATTCCTCTGGGTGCATGCGGATAATGTTGCCGCCGGCCTCGGCCCTGCACATGCCGATGTTGCTAAAGAGGCGATTGTGGACTGGGATCCCGAGTACATCTTCATTGATGTGAATACCATGACCTCGGATGATGAAGGCGCTATCGGGCAGCTGAAGCATGATCCCGCATTAAAAGGGCTCACTGCTGTGAAGGAGGGAAGGGTCTATGGTGTCCTCCCGTACAACTTCTATAATGTGAACCACGGGACTGTGCTTGCAGATGCGTATTTTATCGGCAAAGTCCTCTATCCCGACCGGTTTGCGGATATCGATCCATCAGAAAAGGCCGATGAGATCTATTCCTTCCTGCTGGGAGCGCCGGCCTTTGAGCTCTTAAACAGCCAGTATGGAAACCTCGGTTTCTCCCAGATCCCAATCTGAATTCCTTTTTTTCACTAGTATTCTGGCAGGAAGGATCAGATCCTTCTGTCCACCGTCTGTTGCATGCAGTATGATCGCCGGAGCGCCAGGTTCTCACCAGCCGTACAGGATATTGAGTTTTTATTTTCCTGTGACTATACTCATCTAACATCTCATCTTCTCGTGAGAGAGTACGCATCCAGGTGTTGAGAGAGCATTCCACCAAAAAAGGCCCGTACAGGCAGGATGCCTGTAATGCAGGTCCTCCTCCCTTTGGGGTTATTTCTTCCCCTGTATGGAGTGGTGTATCACTCCCTCAGGGCAGACATCGGCACAGGTGGCACAGAGGATGCATTCGGGATTCTCCATCTTCCCTTCCCTGACCATGCCGTGTACGTCAAGGCCCATCGGGCACTTCTTCGAACAGGTGTTGCAGTCGGTGCAGAGATCTGCATCTGCACTCAGCTGGAGAGCCGGCCAGCCTGCGAAGTTCCGGATCTTTCGTCCTATAATCATGATGACTGCAATCGGGCAGACGATATGGCAGAATCCCCGCTTTCCGGTTAAGAATGCGATAATGAAGATCGCAGCAAAGATCATCACGACAATCATCAGGACCTGTACAGATGAGATTGAGATGCCGTTGACCGTTCCATAGAAGGGATCGACTCCCTGTATTCCGCCTGCTGCGAGGAACGCCCGGGCGATCGCTGCAATCCAGAGCACGGCGACACCGTACTTGATCCAGTTGGGCCATCCCTCTGTTACCGTCTTCTTAATGAGAGGAGAACCGAGCTCCTGGCATGCACCCATCGGGCAGAGCCATCCACACCAGATCCGCCCGGCAAAGAGGGAGAGTATAAAGAGGATGATATAGAGCAGGAAGGCACCGTTGACGATCCCTTCAGATGCACCCATCATGATGACTATCGGGGAGATGTAGAAGATCGTGACAGGGATGAGAAGGAATGTAAATATGAGGATCCATCTCCGGATATTTACGCGTTGGGATTCTTTTTGTTGTACCTGGTCTGGTTCAGCCATGATTTTTCCCTTCAGAAATGTGAAACGTTTCAGAGCTTAAATTATCTGATAGATATTCATCTCATTCTCATGTTTGAACATCCTGTATTCCGCTGATTGGGATATCGCTATTATTCTGGCAGGAGGGATCAGATTCGCCTGCTTACGGTTCGTGCATGCAGCCTGACTGCGAGTGCGGTGAAGAGGACTGAAAATACCGTCAGTGCCGCGAAGTTTACGGGCAGCGGGAAGGTATTCGTTCCCATGATACAGTAGCGGGCGATATCGGTGAAGTAGGTGAGCGGGGAGCAGACTGCAAGCACCTGGCCAACGAAGGGGAGCTGCTCTACGGGGATGAAGACGCCGCTGATAAAGATGAGCGGGAACTTTAGGAGGGACGAGAGCATCATGATGTTTGATGGAACATTCGTTGCCGGTGTTGAGAGGAGGAGCCCGAGTGAAGAGAAGCAGATCGAGGCGAGGATGATCCCGGCTATGAGCAGAAGCGGGTGAATCGGGATGATTCCGAGGATCAACCCGATTCCAAGCGGGACTATGGCTATTCCGATCCCAAACAGAACAGATGCAAACATGTCGCCTGCGATCAGGGTCTTCATCGTGATCGGGCAGGCTATCAGCCGCTCAAGGGTTCGTGCCTGTGCCTCCCATGGCTGGATCACCGGCGAGACCGCGGTTGCCGTGAAGAAGACGGTCATCGCCAGGAGGCCGGAGATCAGGAAGGGCATCGATAATCCCCGGTTTCCGGCTGCAAATGCAAGGAAGAGGAAGAGCGGCATGAAGAGGCCGAAGATCACAACCGGCCCTTTTGCATAGTAGATCCGGATATCCTTCTTCGCAATCGCAAATGCCCGCTTTGCCTGTTCGATGATATGTTCAGGGCTCATAAGATCCACCTTCGGTCACCCTGAGGAACGCTTCGTCAAGTGTCGGCGCCAGTGTCCTGAGTACCTCTATCTTCAGCTGGTGCTCTACTCCAAATGCACAGATCGCGTGGATGGTGGAATCGACATCTTCTGTTGTGATCATCCATTTATCCCCTTCCCGCCGGGCTGATTTGATCCCCGGGAGTGAGGCGAGCTTGTCATCTGTTCCAGCCGGATCGAAACTGACTTCGATGGTATGCAGCCGCTCGATTGCCATCTTCAGCCGCTCAGGCGAGTCGATGGCAGCAATCTCTCCTTTTCGCATAATGGCGACCCGGTTACAGAGCCGGTTTGCTTCTTCCATATTGTGGGTGGTAAGAAAGATGGTGGTGCCGCCATCATTGAGTTCCCTGAGCATGCCTGTGATCAGCTGGGTGCTCTGGACATCAAGGCCGGAGGTCGGCTCATCGAGGAAGAGGAGATCAGGTTCATGGAGGAGAGCCATTGCAAGGATCAGCCGCTGTTTCATCCCTTTTGAGAAGCCCTGCACCTTCTGATCCTTTCGTTCAAGGAGGCCGAGGGCACCGAGAAGTGTTTTTGCACGCTCTTCAGCATAGTGTTTCGGAACACCATAGAGTTCTCCCATCAGCATCAGGTTCTGCCAGGCAGAGAGATCGCTATATGCGTTTGCGGTCTCCGGAACCACTCCGCACCGCTGTTTTGCCCTGATTGGTGTATGCACAATGTCATAGCCAAAGATCGCAGCGTTTCCTCCATCCGGCGAAATCACTCCGGTCAGCATCCTGGCGGTTGTCGTCTTACCTGCACCGTTTGGGCCGAGAAGACCAAATATCTCTCCTCTTTTGACCGAAAACGAGATTGAGTCGACTGCGACGATATCGGCGAAGGTCTTCCTGAGATTGGTTGCGATGATGGCGTCTTGGTGATGATCTGCTTCTTTCACACTCCTCTCTCCTGCGAATCCGTCCTGTATCTATCTCTTTTGATGGCGGTTATTGATTATGGTTCGTTTCAAAAAAATAAAAATAATAAATTAGGTAATACAAGAAATTACGAAATAACAAATAGGTATGTTTAAGTTATCTCGTATATGATCTAAATATGATGTGGTATTATGAATAATCGCATTCGTTTGATTATTTGCGGAGTGCTTCTGATCGCACTCCTTGCCGTTGCGGGATGTGTCGGTGAAGCCGGCTCCTCCCCTGTTCAAACGGCTCAGCCAAAAGAGTTGACCGTAACCGACGGCTTTGCCCGGACGGTGACGATCCCGCAACCCGTAGAGAGCGTGCTCTGCTCGGGCTCCGGCACACTCCGGTACCTGGTGTACCTGCAGGGTGAAGATCTGGTTGTTGGTGTCGACAGCATCGAGAAGCAGGGTAGGGAGATTGAAGGGCGCCCCTATGCCCTGGTGCACCGGGAATGGTTGCAGACGTTACCGCTGTTTGGCGAGTACCGTGGAAAGGATGATCCCGAAAAGGTCATCAGTATAGGCCCTGATCTCGTCTTCAAGGGTGGATCAACCGGGACTGCATATGGCACAAGTGCAGCCGAGGCAGATACCCTTCAGGAGAAGACAGGCACTCCTGTGGTTGCATTTGCCTACGGTTCGCTCAGAAATGAAGCTGAGAAGACTGAGATGTACACCGCCCTCCGGGTGATGGGCAAAGCGATTCAGCATGACGACCGTGCCGAAGAAGTGATCGCGTACATCGAAGCGACGATGGCAGACCTTGAGCGCCGGACTGGCGATATCCCGGCAGCCGAACAGAAACGTGTCTATATCGGCGGTGTGAGCGCTGCCGGGGCACATGGTATCATCTCGACAGAGCCTGCATATCCGCCATTCCTCTGGGTGCATGCGGATAATGTCGCCTCCGGTCTTGGAACCGCACATGTCGATGTGGCGAAAGAGGCGATTGTGGACTGGGATCCTGATTATATCTTCATTGATGCTGGTACAACCCGGATGGATAATGAAGGAGCAGTCGGCCAGCTGAGAGATGATCCAGCTCTTCAGGGTCTCACTGCCGTGAAAGAGAAACGGGTCTATGGAGTGCTTCCATATAACTTCTATAACACTAACTATGAAACAGTACTTGCAAATGCCTATTATATTGGCAAAGTGCTCTATCCGGATCGGTTTGCGGATATCGATCCAGTAGAGAAGGGTGAGGAGATCATGACCTTCTTCGTTGGAAAACCAGTCTTTTCTGAGCTGAACAGCCAGTTTAACAACTTCGGATTCCGACCAGTATCCCTTTGAGAAAAGATCTCTCTTTCTCCTCTTTTTTCGTGCAGGTGTGTCTTCAGTGGTTCTCTTCTCTCATCAGATCGGCTTTATCCGACAGGGTGCTGCTGTAAAAGGTGCCGCGGGCGCCCCGGTATGACCTGATCTCGTTTTCCTTCTCTAGATCACGCAGAATCTTTGCCACCTCGCCGCCGGACATCCCGGTTAGCGTGATGATATCCTCAATCGTTGAGGGGCGGCGGGAGAGCATTGCAGAGATCATCTCTTTCTCTTCACCCATTACTGCTGCTGATTGTGTACCTGCTGGCGAGAGGTTGATCATCTCAACACGCTCTTTCCCAAGATGATCCCGGATGGAATTGAGGTCGGCTTCTGATGCCGCCTCCACCCAGCTCTCAGGGGCGGGGCGGTCAAGCGTGTTCAGCTGGACGCGATCGGGATTGATCTCTTCGATTGCATCCCGGAGCAGGGTGAGCTCTTCATCTGTTGTATTGATCCCCGGAATGATGAAGACTTCAAGCCAGATCTCGCCCCGGTACTCTCGCCTGAACTCTTCCATCCCTTTGATGATTGCATCGATTGAGAGGGAAGCGTGGGGCCGGTGTATTGCTTCAAATGTCTCCTGTTTTGCCGAGGTGAGAGTTGGGATCACCCGGTCTGCTGCCAGCAGTTCCGATCTGACATCGGGCCGTGAGAGAAGGCTTCCGTTTGTGAGGACGCTGATCGTATAGCCGGGGAACTCGTCTTTTACCATTGCTATCACATTGCCAATCGAGAGCGAGAGGGTCGGCTCACCTGATCCGGCAAAGGTGACCGAGTCGAGATCCGGGTGAGTGGAGAGGATGCTCCTGAGTTCATTCATCACCTCGTCTTCAGGGATGAACGTGGATCGTTCAATTATCTGGTTGGTGGTCTCCCCGCATTCGCAGTAGACGCAGTTGTATGAACAGGTCTTATAGGGGATGAGATCGATCCCAAGCGATCTGCCGAGCCGGTGCGAAGATACCGGGCCAAAGATGTGCCTGTATTTCATCTGATGCTCCTGTATCTGGTGACTTGGGTTCTCCGGAGATAACTGCATCCAAAGCTGCAAATGTTGTACGTGTTTTCAACTATTCCTGCAGGACCATATGCATACTCTATCTGGTGATCCGGTGCCTTTGGCTTTCCGTGTTGGAGTGTGGAATGATATTCATAACAAATTCTAAAAGGATATTCTTATGTGGTCTGTTACCCTACATAGATGTGAGGGAGTATAATGGATCTTAAAAATCGTATTAAATTACTCCATATCCAATCTGCCGGATTCCAGAGGACTTCCGGCAGAAGAGAGACACTGAGGGGGGGTTGGTAGTTACGTGCATTTCGCAGATGGAGAACTTCCAAATGATTACCTGAAGTATACGCACCGGAAGGTGGTCTGGATCATCGGGGGGATCGCTGTCCTCTTCCTCCTGCTGATCCTCTCTATATCTGTCGGGGCAGTATCGATTCCTCCCTATGAGGTCTTCATGACCTTAATCGGTCAGAACATGACTGATAAGTGGGATCGGATCATCTGGAATATCCGGCTCCCGCAGGCGCTTGCAGCGATCATCTGCGGTGCGGGGCTTGCGGTTGCCGGGGTTGCGATGCAGTCGATCCTGAGAAACCCGCTCGCCTCAC
This sequence comes from Methanocalculus taiwanensis, assembly GCF_024372745.1. Lineage (GTDB taxonomy): Archaea > Halobacteriota > Methanomicrobia > Methanomicrobiales > Methanocorpusculaceae > Methanocalculus > Methanocalculus taiwanensis. The sequence goes on along the minus strand of NZ_VOTZ01000001.1, from coordinate 134,865 downwards.
CGTTCACGCTTGGGATCTCAAATGCGGGTGCGTTTGGTGCGGCGGTTGCTATCATCTTCCTCGGCACCGGCAGGATGACATCGACGACTGCGGGTGCTGTGATCATCAATAATCCCTATATAACAACCATCTGTGCCTTTGTCTTCTGCATGCTTGCAACCATTGCGATCATAGCGATCGCAAAGATCAAGGCTTCATCACCGGAAGTCGTGATCCTGGCGGGTGTCGCCCTCTCGTCTCTCTTTACGGCAGGGGTGATGTTCCTCCAGTACTTCAGCGATGATGCCCAGCTTGCGGCGGTTGTCCACTGGACATTCGGCGATGTCGGGCGTGCCGGCTGGTCTGAAGTCACCCTGATGGGGGCGATTGTGATCGTTGCGTGTATCTACTTCATCGCAAACCGCTGGAACTACAATGCGATGGATGCCGGTGACGAGACGGCAAAGGGGCTTGGGGTGAATGTCGAGCATCTCAGGAATGTCGGCATGATCGTTGCTGCGCTTGTCACCGCAGTCCTCGTCTCGTTCCTCGGCGTGATCGGTTTTGTCGGGCTTGTCTGCCCGCATATGGTCCGGCGGATCATCGGGGACGAGCAGCGGTACTTGATCCCCGGCTCGATCGTGATGGGTGGCGTCCTCCTGCTTGCTTCAGATACTGTTGCCCGGCTGATTGTCGCGCCGTATGTCCTGCCGGTTGCCATACTGACGGCGTTCATGGGTGCTCCGATCTTCATCTACCTGCTGCTGCGGGGGTATCACCGATGATCCTCAATGTTGATGAACTGAAGTTTATGTACCGGAACAAGGGGATCCTCGACGAGATTGCATTCTCAATCAACGAAGGCGAGATTGTTGCGATCCTCGGCCCAAACGGTGTCGGGAAGACAACACTCCTCAAATGCCTAAACCGGATCCTTGTTCCGAAGCAGGGTGCGGTCTCTGTCTGCGGCGATATGATTGATTCGCTTGAACTGATGGAGATAGCACGGCGGATCGGCTATGTTCCCCAGCGGGTGGAGACCGGCAGACTAACCGGATTTGATGCCGTCCTCCTCGGGAGGCGTCCGCATATCGGCTGGGATGTATCTGAAAAAGATCTCCGGATCGTCGAGTCGGCATTCCGGACATTTGGGATCAATCACCTCCGCCTCCACTACATCGACGAGATGAGCGGGGGGGAGCTCCAGATGGTCGCAATCGCACGGGCCTTTGTCCAGGAACCGAAGATCCTGCTGCTGGATGAGCCGACGAGTGCGCTTGACCTGAAGAACCAGATCGAGATCCTGCAACGAATCCATCACATCGTTGCAGAACACAATATTGCTGTCGTGATGACGATGCATGATCTCAATACGGCTCTCCGGTATGCAGACCGTTTCATCCTCTTAAAGGATCAGTCGATCCATACCTGCGGCGACAGAAGCGTCATCACTTCAGATGAAATCGAAGCGGTGTACGGCGTCCCGGTGATGATCGGAGAGCTTGAAGGAGTGACCTGTGTTATCCCCAGGTGCCTCTGCAATGGGAATGGGAATGGAAAGAAAACGAAGATACCACAAGACGAAGAAGGTACTACCTATGTGCGAAACTCATGATCATCAGCATTTCGAATCGGCCGGAAAATACCCGGCATTTGAAGAGTGTGTGACATTCCATGGACACTCATGCCCGGGACTTGCGACAGGCTACCGTGCTGCCCTTGCCGCGATGCAGGCGCTCTCTGTTGCCCGCCCCTATGACGAGGAGCTTGTAACCGTTGCCGAGACGAATGCCTGCGGTGTTGACGCGATCCAGCTTGTAACCGGCTGCACTGCCGGGAAAGGCAATCTCATCATCCATGATTACGGCAAGCATGTCTTCACCTTCTATGCCCGTGAGAAGAACAGGGCGGTGCGAATCCTGATCAAAAACCGCGACGTACAAGGCCGGGAGGAGATGGATGCCCTGCGGAAGAAGGTCTTTTCCGGCATTGCGACTGAGCCTGAACAGAAGCGGTTCTATGAGCTGATGGCTGAGGCAACTGAAGCACTCCTGACAATCCCGCAGGATGATATGCTCACCGTCACCGAGGTGGCATTCAACCCGCCTGAGAAGGCCCGGATCTTTACAACTGTCATCTGCCCGGACTGCGGTGAGCCGGTTGCGGATGCAAAGATGCAGACGGTGAATGGAAAAGCTGTCTGTGCCACCTGTGCCCGGAAGAACTGATTGCTTCAGTGAATCTTCCCCCTCTTTTTTTGTAGTTCATTTTCAGATAAATGCGAAAAAAGTTGAAGTTTACGATGAACTTTTCATCTTCACCGCCAGATCAGATCATATGAAGTTACTTCCAATACTTGCATGCCTCTTTCTGGCAGCGTGCCTGGCGGTTGCCGGATGCGTCGGGGATCAGCAGGCGACACCGCCGGATGGCAAAGCCGTCCTCGCCCTCCCCGGAACTGAATGGGAACTGACAGCTATTGCGATCACCTCGGTGAACCTCGTCAAAGGAACAACGATCACGCTCGCCTTCGATGAGGAGAGTCTTGGGGGCACTGCCGGGTGCAACCTCTACTTCGGCAGCTACACTCTTGATGAGTACAGGATCTCAATTGAGGGGATTGGATCCACCCTGATGTACTGCGGAGATCCGGGTGTGATGGAGCAGGAACAGCTGTATCTCTCGCTCCTTTCGGATGTGGCAACGGTTCGGATCGATGGCGATACACTGACCCTTTTTGATGCAGATGGGGTGGAAAGCCTCATCTTTGAGAAGATACCGGAGAAGGGGCCAGTCGCATCTGCGATACCGGGGACAGCATGGGAGCTTGGGACGATCGGATCAAGAGACGGAACCGCATCGTCGGTTCTGAGCGGGACAACAATCACCCTCGTCTTTGATGAGGAGGCCCTCAGCGGCTCTGCCGGATGCAACCGGTACTTCGGATCATTTGAGGCAAATGGCAACGGAATCGCAATTGATGGAATCGGATCGACGAAGATGTTCTGCGGCGATGCAGGCGTGATGGATCAGGAGCAGAAGTATATTGCCACACTGGGCGAGGTTTCATCTTTTGAGATTGGATCAGAAACCCTTACCCTCTTTGATGAAGAGGGACATGCCAGGCTGATCTTTCATCCAAAGTCAACAGAGATCACTCTTGAGAGCAGCAGATGGATGCTCGAATCGATCACGGAGAGTGAAACCGTGATCAGGGCGCTTCCTGACCGGGCTGTCACCGCAATCTTTGATAACGGTTCTGTCGGCGGGAGCGGAGGATGCAACAGCTATTCGGCGGCATACGAGGTTTCAGAAAATGGCTTACTGAAGATTGAGCCTCCGATCCAGACACTGGTCTACTGTATGCCGGAAGAGCTGATGGATCAGGAGAGCAGGTACTTCTCGCTCCTGCCTGAGATGAAGGCGTATGAGATTGAAGATGATCGGCTTCTCCTCTCATCATCAGATGGGGAGATTGTTCTCTCGTTTCTGCATATACTGCCTGCATAAGGTGGAGAGATCTCTTCTCTTCCCTCATTTTGTATCCCGCGGGGAGAAGAGATGACTATATGATGTGTTTTCTGATAAATTCCCTGATCTTCAGCGATTCGAGCCACCCCTCATCAAGGAGTGTCACAATATGATCGATCTCATATGCCTGCCTGCTGATCCGCTCAAAGACCTCTCCTTCATTCATCGAGGTGAGGGCGATTATAACGGCAAGCGGGTTTCTGATCGAATCGTTTAGAACAGCCAGGTTCTGTATCTGTTCCTCTATCTGGATGAGAGCTGTCCGCCTCAGCTCTTCAAGCTCTTTTCGTTCGGTGATATCCTCTGATATGCCGAGCAGATACGCAGGGTTGCCGGATTCATCCAGTATCGGCATTTTTTTGGTGTGGAGCACCCGCTCACCTTTTTTCTGTGTCAGGATCGATTCTTCAGGGATCTCAACGAGTGCCTTTGTGTCGAGGGCATCCCGATCCTTCTGAATAAATGCTTCTGCCTGCTCTTTCGGGAAGAAGTCATAATCGTTTTTTCCGATGAGATCTTTGCGGGATACTCCAAGGAGCTCCTCTCCTGCTTTATTGAACCTGACAAACCGCAGTTCATCGGCATCCTTCACAAAGATCATATTTGGGATCTCCTCCACAATTGAGTTTAAGAACTTCTCACTCTCGCGAAGATCCGCTTCGATCCTGTTACATCGTATAATTTCGTCTTCGAGCTGGCGGACCTTCTTCTGGAGTTTCCGAAAGAGAACCTCATTGTACTCCCGCAGCAGTTCCATCTCTTCTTCAAAGGTCTTTTCAGCTTGTGGAGGCTTCTCTTTCCCGGCTTCTTCGAGCACCTCCCTGACGATTGCGATGAGGATATCGGGCTTCTGCGGTTTTGTGACAAAACGCTCTGCGCCAAGGCTCAGGGCAAACTGCTCATCCCTTGGATCGGTGTATGTCGCGGTATAGAAGATGAAGGGGATCTGTTGTAGTTCTGTATCTGCCTTCCACCGGCGGCAGAGCTCAAATCCGTCCATCTCCGGCATCAGGATATCGGTGATGATCAGATCCGGCGGACTCTTTACTGCTGTTTCGAGTGCCTCTCTCCCGTTTATTGCCGTGATGGGCGTATATCCATAGCCCTTCAATATAGCTTCCAGCAGATACAGGTTCTGGGGATTATCATCGGCTATCAGTACGGTAGTCATCGTTTCTCATCGATTGATTGGATTTTATTGAGGGTTAGTATCCGCTTAATCGGTATATGCCTTTGGATCGATCAAAATCCTCTGGCATCATCCTGAAAAATGGTTGCCATTCTGATTGTGTTCCCGGTATAGACTCTCAGGAATGGTGATCTCAAACCGGGCGCCCTCACCCGGAGTGCCGGTCTCGATAATCTTCATACCGCTGAGATTGAGGAACTCCCTGGCAAAGAAGAGCCCGAATGTTCCCCTGCCTCCGACGATCCGCTCAAAGATCTGCTCCTTCAGTGGCACGGGAATGCCGACGCCGTCGTCTTCATAGATTACGATTACACCGTCTGATGTTTTTTGGTACCTGACGGTTATCTTTGTCGTTTTTTGGCCGTGCTGAATGGAATTTACCATGAGATTTAAAAACACCCGTTCGATCAGGGGATCGGTCTTCACCTCAAGCCCTTCAAGTTCGCATTCAAGGATTGTATTCTTCTTCTGGCTGATTGCCGCAAACTGATCCCTGATCACCTCTTTTGGAGCTATCCATCGGGATGTGTTCACCCCAATCTGCTGGTAATCCTTTGTCTTTTTTATGAGGTTGTGGATACTCTCCAGTATCTCTCTCTCTTTTTCGATGTAGAACTGTCTGCTTTTCTGATTCTTCTCCTGCTGTTCCAGATCGAGATATCCCAGTGTCGCGGTGATTTTGTTCTGGATATCCTGGTAGGTGACCTCGGTCATCAGTTCGAGCTTGTGGTTTGCAAGATTGATCTGCTCTTCATGTGCTTTTTGTTCGGTGATATCCTCTGAAATGCCAAGCAGGTATCGTGGCTCTCCTGACTCATCGAGTATGGGTATCTTTTTTGTGTGGAGTATCCTCTCGCCCATCTGATGTGTCAGAATCCTCTCCTCAGGAATATCCCGCAGTCTCTTTTCACTCAGGACCTCCTGATCTTTTTCTCTGAAGAACTCTGCCTGCTCTTCCGGGAAGAAGTCATAATCGCCTTTTCCAATGAGTTCTTCGCGGGATATCCCGAGGAGCTCCTCTCCTGCCTTATTGAACCTGATGAACCGGAGATCTGCTGCATCTTTAACGAAGATCATGTCCGGAATCTCTTCAAAGATTGAGTTGAAGAACTTCTCACTCTTCCGGAGATCCTCTTCGATTATGTTGCATCGTGCGATCTCGTTCTCAAGGTCTCCAACCTTCTTCTGGAGTTTCCGAAAGAGCACCTCGTTATAGGTTTTCAGAAGCTCCATCTCTTCTTCGAAGGTTTTTTCAGGTTGTGGAGGCTTCTCTCCCCCGGCTTCTTCAAGAACCTCCCTCACGATCCCGATAAGCACGTCCGGCTTCTGAGGCTTGATCACATACCGCTCTGCCCCCAGGCTCAGGGCAAACTGCTCATCCCTTGGATCGGTGTAGGTCGCGGTATAGAAGATGAAGGGAATATGGTTTAGTTTTGGATCTGCCTTCCACCGGCGGCAGAGTTCAAACCCGTCCATCTCCGGCATCAGGATATCGGCAATGATCAGATCCGGCGGGTTCTTCTCTGCTGAATCGAGAGCTTCTCTTCCGTTTGTTGCCGTGATGGGCGTATATCCATATCCCTTCAACGTAGCTTCCAGCAGATACAGGTTCTGGGGATTATCTTCGGCAATTAGTACTGTGGTCATCTAGTGATCCCCTTTGCTTCTGGCAGGCAGAAGGTATGCCTCTATCTGGGAGATAAAGGTAGCCGGGTTGATCGGCTTTTCAATATATCCTGTGCATCCGGCGGCAAGCGCCTTCTCCCGATCTCCCGGCATCGCATAGGAGGTGAGGGCAACGATGGGGAGATCGGCGATCGCCTGGATCTCCCTGAGCCTCCGGGCCGTCTCATAGCCGTCCATACCCGGCAGCTGTATGTCCAGGAGTATCAGGTCAAGGCGTGTAGTGTCTGCTATTGTGATCCCTTCCATACCATCGGCTGCACGGATAACGGTGTATCCTTTTGCTGTCAGGATATACTGCACCAGGTAGTAGTTCTGGTCATTATCTTCGATATAGAGAATGGTCTCTTTCATCTGTTCCTCCTCTCTGCGGGCAGGGTAAATGAAAAGATCGATCCCTTTCCAGGCTCGCTTTTCACACTGATTGTACCTCCCATCAGGTCGACTAGCTTTTTAGAGATTGAGAGGCCAAGCCCTGTTCCCTCATATTTTCGTGTCAGGCCAGTGTCAATCTGGGAGAACGGCTTAAAGAGTTTCGGAATATCGGCCTCTTCTATCCCTATTCCCGTATCGATGACACTGATTGATACCTGATCCTCCTCTTCTGAACATTCGACCCGGATATGGCCTTTTTCGGTGAACTTGATTGCATTACTGAGGAGATTTAAGATCACCTGCTCGATCCTGCGTGCATCACCCCTGACCTCTTCCACTCCCGGTCCGATTGCAAGCTCAAGTGGCAGTTTTTTTCTGTCAGCTGCCGGCTTCATGGTCTGGATCACCTTTTCGAGGATGGTTTGGATCTCCACCGTCTCAATAGCGAGAGTGAGCTGCCCGGCCTCGATCTTCGATATATCCAGCACATCATTGATCAGGGTGAGCAGGTGCTCGGCACTTGCGGCTACCATCCCGAGCTGTTTCTGCTGTTCATCATTGAGCGGCCCCGCAAGTTCCTGGAGAAGGATTCCTGAGAACCCGATGATCGAGTTTAATGGTGTCCTGAGTTCATGGGACATTGTTGCAAGGAAGGCAGATTTAAGTCTGTCTGCTGATTCTGCCGCCTCTTTTGCCTCCTCAAGTTCATGCGTCCTCTCAGAGACGATATCCTCCAGGCGGTCCCGGTACTCTTCAAGCTCCCGGTATGCCTCCTCCCTCATCGTTTCTTCAGTTTGAATCGTTTTGACCATCGCTTCAAATGACCTGGCAAGGCTCTCCACCTCTCCTGCACCTTCGGTTGGGATCGTCCTGTCGAGGTCCCCTGTTTCGGTGATCTCCCTGCTTACTTTTGTAAGGCTGGAGAGCGGCCTTATGATCGTCCTGTTTAAGAAGAAAAGGGTGATGCCGCTTAAGAGAATAAGGGCAACGAGGACGAAGAGGAGTATCCACCCGATCGAATTATTAATCGCCTCTTCTATCGTGCTGAAGGGAATGAATGTTCCGATCTTCCATCCAAGTTCCGGGGAGGTGTAGTAGATCAGGTACCGTCCATCCAGCACCAGAACCCCCTCAGTGCCATTCAGAAACGTCTCTGTCTGTTCTGCAAGAAGATCACTGATATCGGTATGGAGCAGTGTTTCGTCTGAAGCTGCCAGGATTGTCCCTGTCCGGTCAACCAGGATCATCTCCCCGTCCCTGATCGTCTCAACAGTCGAGATGTAGTCTGTCAGGCTGACAAGGGTGATGTCGGCACCGACAACCCCGTAGGTTGAGCCGGAGTCATCGATCAGTGCTGTGACGATCCCGATATTCACGTCCGGGGTGGTAACGGCGAGATAGGGATCGGTCATCACGACCTCGCCGGGGTGTTCTGTTCCAAGGATATACCAGGGGCGCTCCCTCGGATCATAGGCAGTCGGGCGTGCCCGTTCATATGATCTCACAAAAGCTCCGTTCTCACGCCCCATATAGACAGAACTGACATAGGGGTGCGTCTCCTGGTACTCCCTCATCCGGCCGATTATTGCGAGCTCCTCTTCTGTGTAGGAGTAGGTAAATGTCTCTTCGTCCGCATCCAGGAAGCTCGTAAATGCTGCATCATCGGGGTTCCTGATGATGTGGTTTAAGGAGAGCTGATGGACATCGTGGTGCGCCTCCATGATGAAGTTTGTAAGGGCAAAATCGATATGCTTCAGCTGGGTGATCGTCGTATCAGATATGGTATCCAGATTTTGCGAATGGAGCGTGGTAGGAAGCACTCCGCCTATCAGAAAGAGGACGAGGATGGCAATTACAACATACAGGAGCAGGACTTTCGACCTAAGTGACATTGCAGTATGGGAATACAGATCTCTCTTTCTATTAACAGTTGTTATTCTCATTTTTTTCTTTCATCATCCGGGATCTGTGGGGTGATGCCATATGTGCCTCTTTGCGGCTGTGGAGCCGTGATAGCCTGGTTTTTTACCTGTTTCGTATCCCTCCTGCCCTCCCCGCTTCTGCATATTTTTTTGGGAGTTCCAGAGCACCTCCTGAGGAAGCGAATCTGCCGTAATTATCAGCAGTGTTTGTCTAATGGAGGCGCCATTTTCCGCGCAGTACCTGAATGGTTTATATGCTGGTAAAATATGGCTTATAAGTCTTCGTATAATCTTTAAATATGGTTTAAAATCATGCAATTCTGTGGTATTTTCCTTTCTTTTCCTGCTGTGATCTCAGAATCCTGATGGGAATGCTTCTGATCACTCCGGTTCGCCTGATGCAGGGGGCGGATGTCAATTGGGTTAACTATGTTTACTAAACTCAAAAATACGTCCGCAAAATACTTAAAATGCAAATCAACAGCTTTAAGCTTTGAATCCTGCATCTCTCAATTGTCCGAGGTAAAACTATGGAAATGAAGTATGTACCAACGACCTGCCCGTACTGCGGGACAGGATGCACATTCAACCTCGTCGTCGTTGACGGCAAGGTAACGGGCGTCGCCCCCTACCAGCGTTCCCCTGTCAATGAGGGAAAACTCTGTCCAAAGGGCGTGTATGCCCACGAGTTCGTGAACCGCGAAGACCGGCTGACCACCCCTCTCATCAAGAAAGACGGAACGTTCGTCGAAGCCAGCTGGGACGAGGCATATGACCTGATCGCCCGGAAACTGAAATCGTACAAGGCAGATGAGATGGCGGTGCTTGCCTCTGCAAGAACCTCGAACGAGGACAACTACGCGATCATGAAGTTCGCCCGCGGTGTCTTAAAGACCCGCCACATCGACCACTGCGCCCGTCTCTGCCACGCCTCGACCGTTGCCGGCCTTGCTGCGACATTCGGCTCCGGTGCAATGACCAACTCGATCGGCGACATCGCCCAGTCGAAATGCGTCTTCATCATCGGGAGCAACACCTTCGAACAGCACCCGCTTATTGGGCGCCGAGTCATGCAGGCAAAGAAGAACGGTGCGAAGATCATCTACGCCGACCCCCGTCTCACCCCGACCGGCAAACAGGCTGACCTGTACATGCAGTTTAGATCCGGCAGTGATGTTGCTATTCTCAACGGCCTGATGCAGGAGATCATCAGAAACGGCTGGGAAGACAAGGAGTTCATCGCCAACCGGACAAAAGACTTTGAAGCGCTGAAAGCAGTCGTTATGAAGCCCGACTACAGCCTCGAGAACGTCTCAAAGATCTCAGGCATCCCCATTGACCAGCTGAAGACCGCCGCTGAGTGGATTGCGAAATCCGGTGCAACCGCGATCCTGTATTCGATGGGTATCACGCAGCACACCGTTGGTGTCGACAACGTCAAATCGATCGCCAACATCCAGATGCTGACCGGCAACCTCGGGAAAGCCGGTGCCGGTGTGAACGCGCTCCGTGGCCAGAACAACGTGCAGGGCGCCTGTGACATGGGCTGTCTGCCGGTTGTCTTCACCGGATACCAGAAGGTGATCGATGAAGCCGCCCACAAGAAGTTCTCCGACGCCTGGGGCTTCCCCGATGGCATCTCAGCACCTCAGAACGGGTATGAAGTCACCACCATGATGGATGTCTTAACCGAGAAACCCGGTGAGCTGAAAGCGATGTACATCATGGGCGAGAACCCGATGCTCTCCGACCCCGATCTGACCCATGTCGAACACGCAATAAAAAGCCTTGAGTTCCTCGTTGTGCAGGATATCTTCCTGACCGAGACCGCCCAGCTTGCGGATGTCGTGCTTCCCGCAACCTGCTATGCCGAGAAGGACGGTACCCAGACCTCGACCGAGCGGCGTGTCCAGATGTGGCGGAAAGCCCAGGACCCGCCTGGCCAGGCCAAACTCGACTGGCAGATCCTCGCCGAACTCTCGGCAAAGATGGGGTATGCAGGCCAGTTCCCATGGCAGAGTGCTGAAGATGTCTTCACCGAGATCGCTAAAGTCACGCCGTCCTATGGCGGTATGAACTACGAGCGTCTCCGCAAGCCCGAAGCGCTGCACTGGCCCTGCCCGGCCGCCGACCACGCCGGTACCCCGATCCTGCATATCGGCAAGTTCTCGCACCCAGATGGCCTTGGCGTCTTCTTCCCGATCGAGTTCAAGTACCCGGCCGAAGTTCCGGATGCAGAATACCCGTATATCTTCACAACCGGCAGGAACCTGTTCCACTGGCATACCGGTTCAATGACCCGTCGTTCCGCATCGCTTGAGAGCGAGGTTCCGACCGGCTGGATCGAGATCAATACTGAAGATGCACACGATCTCGGTGTTGCTGATGGCGAGATGGTGCTCGCAAAGACCCGCCGTGGCGAGATCAAGGTGCCTGCCCGCGTGACAAAGGAGATCATGAAGGGTGTGATGTTCATGCCGTTCCACTTTGCAGAATGTGCGGCAAACGTCCTGACCAATAACGCACTTGACCCGATCGCAAAGATTCCGGAGTTCAAGGCCTGTGCTATAAAGATTGAGAAGATACAGGAGGCCTGAAGATGGTAGCAAAAGGCGATATGCTCTATGCATGGGCATCAACAGAAGAGGGTGTCAGGAAGGGCGAATGCGGCGGTGCGGTCACAGCACTGCTCAAGTACGCACTTGAGAGCAGGATGGTCGATGGCGTCCTTGTGGTGAAGAAGGGATCTGATATCTATGATGCGACGGTTGAGATCGTGACCGATCCTGCCGATGTCGAGAAAGCATCGGGGTCATTGCACTGCGGTACCCTCCTCCTCTCAAAGATCCTGACAAAATATCTCGAGGGTGCAAACGGCATGAAACTCGCCCTGCCGGTGAAAGGGTGCGATACAATGGGCATTCTCGAACTTGCAAAGAGGGAGAAGATCAATCTTGACAACCTGATCTTAATCGGTCTCAACTGCGGAGGCTCAGTCTCCCCGGTCGATGCAACGAAGATGATCACAGAGAAGTTCGCGACGAGTCCAGCTGACGTTGTGAAAGAGGAGATCGACAAGGGCCAGTTCATTATCATCAAAAAAGACGGCTCTCACAAGGGAATCTCCATCGACGAGCTCGAGGATGAGGGCTATGGCCGGAGAACGAACTGCCGCCGGTGCCTCTACAAGATCCCCCGCCAGGCAGATCTTGCCTGCGGAAACTGGGGTGTCATCGGCGACAAGGCCGGAAAGGCGACCTTCATCGAGGTCTGCTCCGAAAAAGGTGCAAATCTTGTTGAAGAAGCGGCCGCCTCAGGCGCACTGGCAACTGCCCCGGCTGATCCGAAGGGTATTGCAATCCGGGGCAAGGTCGAAGGTGCCATGCTGAAGCTCGGTGAGAAGTGGAGGAAGAAGGATTTCTCGGCACTCTCCGACAAGCTCTGGGATACCATAAAGGAAGAGACATCCCGGTGTATCAAATGCTACTCCTGCATCGAGAACTGCCCGGTCTGTCTCCCGATTGAAGCTGAACTGAAGAAGGCAACGACGATGGTCCCAACCGGCCAGATTCCGCCATCCCCGATGTTCCATATGCGCAGGTTTGCCCATATCTCGGACTCCTGCATCAATTGTGGCCAGTGCGAGGAGCTCTGCCCGATGGATATCCCGCTCGCCCTCCTCTCCCATGCGGTCAGATCCGAAGGCGATGCGACATACAATCCGAAACTCGGGTCTGCCCCCTATAAAAACTAATATTTTTCTGTGCGGAAAAACGATGGCACGATCCAGGGAGGGTTCTTCCTCCTTCCCTCTGGGTTTTTTTACTTTTGTCCTGTCAGTCTATAGGATAAAACAAATGGAGATGGGAGGTGAGTGATCTCAGGAACCGCTCTCCTGATAATTCCGTGTCAGGTTCAGTATAGTGTCCTTTCATATCTTTTCTGGCAGTGATATAGCAGACGCCGGAATAGATTCTCTCCCGCAGGAGTTTTGTGCAGGCCTGATGATACCGTTCAATGTACGAGGCGCCTTTGAATTCAGGAAAAACCTCGAAATGTGGCTCCCTAATTTGTATGCCTCTTTGAGAGTCTCTGCAATCTTCAAGCAGGATCAGGCATCCAAGCCAGGGGGGTGGCGAGGTCCTGAACGCACCCTCACGATAGGCAGTCCAGAGATCAACTGCACTTCCAACCAGCTCTTCGGTACGGTTGTTGATACTTTAGGTTAAAACGTTCAATCTGCATCGAGTGATACTCCTCTTCGATCTCAATGCTGATACTGTTCCGTCCCCACCGTGCTGCTGCAATGGCAGTTGTGCCTGTCCCTCAAAAGGATCGAGAATGGTATCGCCGACAAAGGAGAACATTCTGATGAGCCGCTCTGCCAGTTCCAATGGGTATGGTGCCGGATGGTTGCGGGTGGATGCTCCTTTCAGATCCCATATCTGCCTGAACCATATCTTCTGGTTCTCTTCAGAGATGATGGAGAGCAGCCGGGCGGTGTGGGTAGTCTTCCGGTATCCCCCCGGCTTTCTCTGGAAGAGTATGTACTCGATATCATTCTTGACTATGGCGTTAGGCTCATAGGGTTTTCCGAGGAACGATCCCGGAGATTGCGACTCAAAGGAGGCATTGGCGATCTTATACCAGATGATCGGTGCAAGATTATCAAACCCGATCAACCGGCAGTGCTCCTGTATTGAAGCATGGAGGGGCATTACACTGTGCCGCCCGGTACTTCTGCGTGGGAGGCAGACATCGCCGACGACAATAACCAGTCGTCCTCCGGGAACAAGGATCCGGTGGATATGCTGCCAGACGTGATCGAGCTCTTCAAGGAACGTATCATAATCTCCGATCTGCCCGAGCTGCGATTCTTTTTCAGGGTAGTGTTTCAGTATCCAGTATGGCGGTGAGGTAACGACCAGATGTACGCTCTCGTCAGGTATGTATCCAAGGTTTCGGCAGTCTGAATTGATGAAACGGTGAGCTGTCGGGATGCTTGCAGAGACTGCTTCGATCTCCTTCATCAGGATTTGATCTTTGGCAATGAATGGTATTGCACGTTGCCCCCTCTCCCCGGCAACTGCCGCAATATCCGGATGAATAAATGATTCCAGTTGCCTGCCTATATCGGATTGATTGGCATAGAGTATCTTTTCTGGAAGATTGTGTTCGGGTGCTCCGGATTGGGCGGCGTGCGAGATCATGTACCTGAGTAGTAGTTGATGCACGTGGTATGATAATTATCCCGATCGCGATGTGAAAGTGAAGGTTTTGATGATAGGACGGCTCATTGGAGATTGGCATGGCTGGCTCCCGGGAGATGCTCCCAACCAACATGAAACTGTTGTTCCAGGGTTATGGAGGAACAAAAACACTCACGCCCCGCAGACTCCGCTCAGCCCCATTGCCATTGTCTCCGACATAGTATGTGCCGGAGCAGGGGGGACTGCCTCTGTGTGCAGAAGCCCCCCCGCCCGGCAGGAGCCACCAATAATGGCAGTAGATTTCGAACAGATACGAAACAACAAAACAGCGGTCCGGAACCTCCCGGCACCGCTTGCAGATACCGCGGCCCTTGAGGCTGTGGTCGGATCGATCCTTGCAGACAACCCCTTCGGATGTGTCGCCTATGAGTCCGGTGGCGAGACGATCCCGGGCGTGGTCCGGGGCCGCGAGCAGTATACCGCCCGGATCGTGTACCTTGACGGAGACGGCAAAAAGGCCGGTGCAGCCACCGTCACCGCCGGGACAACCGCCGGGATGAATGCAGCAGCTGATGCCGTCCTCGCAGATGCCGCACTCACCGCAGCCGTCGGCGGCACCCCGCAGCGTGATGCGAATAAGGATTCCTACTCGTGCCAGCTGAAGTGCCATGACCCAAACGGCGAGACCTATACGCTCACGTTTGGCAGAAAGGCTGTGCGGCTGACAAGCTACGAGGATGACGCGATCCTTGATGCCGTCGAGGACTGGGCAGACACGGTGGTGTCACTGAGCTGAGAAGTGAGAGGGTATCTTCTCCTTTTCCTCTTTGGCTATGATTTTTCCGTTCTTTTTGGTGTGTATTTTTTGGAATGTGCAGCATCTCCTCTTTTTTGACTGCTCTGCTTGTGGGTAGTGGGGTGTTTTAGACCGACGTTGACAGATGAGATTTTCCACAACTCACACATCATAGTCTTTGCTTCGGAGAAGTTTTCGATACATCTCCTCAGTAAATGGACATTGAATAAATGATTCAAGATCGGACTTACTATTAAATTTCATCTGTTTGTACATTTTTGCCAGAAGATCATTCGATAGATCTGATGCGCTACCGTGGCTGATTTTCGTATGAACCCGATCACAAATTCTTCCTTCCGAGTCGGTGAATCTATAAAATATATGGTTTCCGGATTTAATTTCGATAAATCCTTTTGATACGGCAGCTTTGGAGAAGTCACGCTTTTTTAATGACAAGCTCAGACCTCACCATATTTTTCCTGAACAATCTTTTCTGCGGCCTGAAAGTCAATATATTCTGAGAGTCTTTTTTTAAGCTCAACTGATTCTGGAGTGTGTCTTTCATCAGGATAGTGAATAAAACTTATAATATGTCCTTCAATTTCATCAATTAATGATTCTAAAGCCTTATTGTAATTCACACCATATGCGTGTAATGAGAGACTTTCTTGTTCAATACACCAGAGTTTCTCTTCATTATCATAATGGATATCAAATGTCAGAGGTTTGCGGAACACATAATTACCCGCATTGAGGAGGGTTTCAGTTTTTATTTCAGATAGTTCTGAGATTGAATGTATCTTTGCGTGCTTCTGGGTTCTTGTCATTTCACCAGCAAGGTGAACCCATTTTTTATACAGTGACTTCACTGTCTCATCTTCTGATGGATTAAAGTAACAGTTGATTTTATGGCCGTTTTTTGCTTCAATTGTAAAGTAATATTCCCGATCTCCGTTTATCCTGACGATAACTCCGCTGACAGACACCTCTCCATTTCCTCCATAATCTATCATGAGATCGTTAAGATAACTGGTTAAATGTTTTGGAATAAAACATCCACTCTCAGGTCTGGCATAGGATGTTTTTATTTCAATCTGAGAATTTAATGATGACAATGATGTAAAACTCTTCAGAAGATCGATTCGTGCACCAGGAGATATTATTTCAGATTCAAATTGTTCTTTAAAAAGGTCTGGCTTTATATTCAATGTAGTAATAAGCCTCTCCATTGTTCCAGTTATATCTGTGAAGAGATTATCGCGGTTCAGCGACGTGGTGTATGCCATCGGGTACATCGGGATAATAACACTGCCTTTCTGAATCTCTTTGAAAAACAGGCGAAAATCCTCTTTTTTATAGTCTTTTCCATATTTTGACGTGCCAATTGTATCAATGGCACGCTGTAGATCTGTTATTATTTTGGCAAATGCCATGCCATCTATAGAGTTGTTCTTTAGAATTGCGCCCTCACGGACGATTATCCATGTTTTAGGCGATTTATTCTTCTCCATGCCATCCTCTTACTATACTACTCTCCTTAGAACCCTTAATATTTCTGATGCCAGACAATCACCTTCTTATTATGATAACCGGTGATGGGGCATTGAGAGAATTTGCTGAAGCTCACCGAATTCCCTGTCAGGGCACAACTCTGGCTTCTTGATCATATGGTGGAAAGGAAACTGCTATCCTCAGGTGAGGGAGCAGCTGTATTGAAGCGGATGCTTGGAAGAAAACGCTGGCTTCCGAGGAAAGAGTGTGAGAAGCGGATCGTGTTCTGGGAGGGGATGGAATGACTCTGGAGCTGCATCTGATATTTATTATGCTCACTCGAAATCCATCCGAAATCATTTAATCCAGAGATTCAGATGGGCTCTCACGCCGGTACCCATCCCGTGGCACCTTGATCTCAAACCGTGCCCCCTCTCCATATACCCCCGTCTCGGTGATGGTAATCCCGGTGATCGCAAGTATCTCCCGGATGATGAAGAGCCCGAAACCGGTATTTTTCCCAAAGCCCCGCATGAATATCTGCTCCTTCTCGTCATCGGGGATCCCGGGGCCGTCATCCTGCCAGCTGATCAGAAGTCCGGTATCAAGGGGGGTGCAGCCGATTGTCACGGTGGCTGCCCCCTCTGCATGCCGGATGGTATTGTCCATTAAGTTGTAAAAGACCTTCTCGATCATCGGATCGCAGTAGATCGAGTATCCCGCACAGTCACAGGCAACAGCGATATCCCCGCTCCTGAGTTTCTCTACCAGGTTTTGTACCAGGAGCCAGATTGGCTCTTTTACGCCGAGCTGCTCGTACTCGCGGGTGAAGGCGATCTGCTTCTCGATCACTTCGGCAGCATCATGCACCTTTCCCAGATAGCGGGTTTGGATTGGATTGTCATTCTCTTCCCCGGCAAAATCCAGGTATCCCTGGATCACCATGATCTGGTTCAGGATATCATGGCGGGTAACACTGGAGAGGAGCTGGAGCTTTTTGTTGGCGAGCCGCAATGCCTCTTCTGACTGTTTTCGTGTGGAAATATCTGTGTGGGTTCCAAGAACGCGGACCGGCTTCTTCTCATCATCCCGCTCCACCACTGTACCGCGGCTCTGGATCCATGAATATCCACCGTCCCGCCTCCGTGCCCGGAACTCCAGTGTATAGGTGTCTCCCGTTTTGATATGGCGCTCTATTTCAGTTTCAATGAGTTTTCTCTCTTCCGGGTGGATAAGGGAGAGGAATGACTCATATGATCCTTCGAACTCCCCCGGCTCGTATCCGAGCATCGTATAGTAGATCGGACTGAAGAATGTCTTCCCGGTGCGGAGATCCCAGTCCCAGATCCCGTCGTTAACCGCGTTGATCGTGAGTCGATAGCGTTCATCGACCTCGTTGAGGGAATTCTGGGTCACCCGCTCCCGTGTTATATCCTGCAAAAGGATGAGCCTGCCATCCAGCTCCCGGTTAGCGTTTGTCAGGAGGTCGACTGTTCCGTTGAAGTAGTGTATGGTGCCATCATCTTCCTTTTTGAGCTCCCGTTTTTTGCTCTCTTCTTCCCTGCAGAAAGAGAGAAGCTCTGGCCAGTTTTGTGCAGCATCATCAATCTGCCAGCTGCCTTTTGTTCCCGGCTCCCGTGAGAAGAATGCATATGAAGCGGGATTTGCATCGATGATATATCCTTCCCGGTCAAGGACGAGCATGAGCAGGCTCATCCTGTCAACGAGGTGGCTCCGTGCTGCCGGGATGATATCGAGGAACCGGTACCGGAAGAGTGCTATTGTGAACAGTATTGCGCTGATCCAGAAGAGGGGTGCTGCCATGTTGATTCCCGGAACCGGTGTGATCCCAAGGACAAAGAGGTATGTAATGACTGTCGGAATGAGCAGTGCGGCAAAAAGGATGATCGTCTGCTTCTCAAAAAGAGTCTGTGTCTTGCTGCTTTCATTGAAGAGGATGAGGTAGGTGATGATCAGGAGTGCGAGGGAGAAGCCGGAATAGATATGGAAGAATAGCGACTCCGAATAGTCGAGATAGGAGACGGATCCGGTGGTGACAAGAGAGAAGTTGTACCTGAAGAGAGTATGCCAGGGGCTCGTCAGGGCAAGGAGCGTGGCAGCCACAGGAATTGCGAGGGCAGGAAGTACCCATTCCTTTGTGATCCATTCCGGCTTCCTGACATACTCCAGGATGAGCCAGAGTTCAAGGATTGCGATATAGGGGAGGAAGAGGAAACGGAGGTTATGAAAGAGGGTTTTGTACTGGAGTGTCTCTGAGAGGAGCTCAAGCAGATGTACACAGGCAAAACCTGTTGCGGCGATCATCAGGAGGGTATAGGGGAGTGCAATCTTCATTCCCGGAATGAGCCTGCTTCCATAGAGAGCCAGGGCTCCGGTACACATTGCCGAGAAGATGAGCATCCAGATGAGAAGAAAATAGGTGTCCATCGCCAGATATCCCCGTTTCTACGTAGGTTATGGGGTATCGGCGTATATAAATGCTTATATGGCTCAAATGGCGCAACCGCCCCTTCCCCTCACATCTGCTGGCGATTATGGATGAAATTACTCATTGTTTCTGAGGATATTCCGGGCAAGCCAGATCCGAAAGACCGAGTCCAGTATGCCATACCTCCCCTCAGCGGGCTTGTCGATGGTCATTGTATTGGTGAGATCCCTCATCGAGGCGGTGAGCGAGGATGATTGCGTGCCCATACTTTCGGCTATATCCTTCAGACGGCGGGTCTTTTCGGCTGAGAGGTACTTCAGGATATCCTGCTGCTGCCTGCTGAACTTGCATGCGTACCGTGATTCAAATTCGCTGTCGAACTCGTCAAGCATGGAGGAGAATGCGAGTTCTGTGTCATCTGAGGTGATCGAATCCCTTCCTTCGAGGATTGTTTGCTGGTACAGCAGAAATCCCATCTTCTGGAAATAGAACGGGAACCCGTCTGTGTATCTATAGATGGTATCAAGGGCATCGCCAGTGATTGTGATCTTCTGCATCTGGAGCCGGGAGCGGATGTACCTGCTCACCTCCTCCTCTCCGATCGGCTCGAGCCGGACTTTTGCTGCCATCAGGTAGAGGGGGGAATCCGGCTTCAGGAAGACCTTGTTCAGGAGTGCAACTGAAGATCCCGAGAAGATGTACCGCACATCCGGCCGGCTGTCCATATGGGTCTTGAAGAGGCTGAAGATCGCGGGATTGAATCTGCTCAGCTCCTGAAACTCGTCGAAGGCGATGACGATCTGCTCGTCGATCTCGCCCGCGAAGTGTCCGATAAAACAGAAGGTCTCTTCGATCAGCTCGGATTCGGTCACCTCGCTCTCCCGGAACCGGAGGTAGATCTGCCCGATATGCTCGATACTCCCCCCAATCTCGGCAATCGATCGGGTGGCACGGGTGATTGTAGCCTTGAAGATATCCGAGAACTTCCGTGCAAGCCCCTTTACCCGGTGCTTCTCCTCATAGGTTTCGACCATTGCCCGTGTGGTGATCCTGAAGAAGTCGGACGGGTGGGTGATCATCCGGCAGTTCACCTGGACGAAGAGGACCTCGTCCCCGATGCTCCTTTTGAGATTTTTCAAAAGCGAGGTCTTCCCGATCCGGCGTGGGCCGATGATGACGTTATGCTGTGCCCGGGAGAGGAGATCGAGCCTGATCCGTCTCACCTCCTCATCCCTGCCGATGAAGTAGGGGGGCTCGACTTCGCCTCCGACGATGAATATCTGTTCAGCCATGATCTGATCCGGTGGTTTGGTGGGTGTGTCTGAGTGGGTGTCTGATGGCGGTCGGTGTATCTGGTTTTCACGATAGTGGTTTTTGGCGAGTGAGGGATTTGGGGGGTTTTCAGGGATATGCATGATAATTGCATGGAGTATGTAAAGTGGTGATGCGAGGGGAGTGAATGTGATTTTGATTGTCCCACGGTGTCAGGGGAATAGGAGAGAGAGGGGAATTTAGCGGATCAGCTTGCGGGGTACCTGCGGGGTACTTGTGGGGTACTTGTGGGGTGTTCATCCTGTCTGGTAGTGATGAAATGGCGGTTTAGGTGAGCTCAATTCTCTCTAAACTGTCGCAATAATTGGAGAAGGGGGGATACTCTTACCGGCTCAGCTTGCGGGGTACTTGCGGGGTACCTGCACGGTGCTTGCGCTATAATTATCGTGTAATTTGTGGTTTTTCCCTCCTGTTAGGTGGTGGTAAAGGAGCGTTAATCCGGGTTCAATTGGCTTTAAGAAGCTTTAAAATTGGAATATGGGGGATTCTTTTACCGGCTCAGCCTGCGCGGTACCTGCGCGGTACTTGCATGCTACTTGCATGGTGCTTTCGCTAAAATTATCGTGTAATTTGTGGTTTTCCCTCCTGTTAGGTGGTGATGAAAGTGGCGTGAATATGGGTTAATTTGGCTTTAGGGGGCTTTAAAATTGGAATATGGAGGTTTCTTTTACCGTCTCAGCTTGCGCGGTACTTGCGCGGTGCTTGCATGCTACTTGCATGGTGCTTTCGCTAAAATTATAGTGTAGTTTGTGGTTTTCCCTCCTGTTAGGTGGTGATGAAAGGAGCGTTTATCCTGGCTCAATTGGCTTTAAGTGGCTTTAAAATTGGAATATGGTGGACTCTTTTACCGTCTCAGCCTGCGCGGTACTTGCACGGTGCTTGCATGCTACTTGCATGGTGCTTTCGCTAAAATTATCGTGTAATTTGTGGTTTTCCCTCCTGTTAGGTGGTGATGAAAGGAGCGTTTATCCTGGCTCAATTGGCTTTAAGTGGCTTTAAAATTGGAATATGGTGGACTCTTTTACCGGCTCAGCCTGCGCGGTACTTGCACGGTACTTGCACGGTGCTTGCATGGTGCATGCATGGTGGTGTTGGGCTGGGTTGCGGGGTAACTTGCGGGGCGGGTGTACCCAAAAGTGAAGAAACTACCTTTATCAGCTCTCAAACAAGAAGACTTGGAATAGAACGATGATGTGGAAGTGCAGACTACCATGACGGTTGCCCTCATCAATCCCGGGGTTCTCCGCTGGGCTCGTGAACGTGCACGTATTGGTCCAGACAGGCTGGCAAAGAGTGCCAGTGTCACACCAGAGAGGATTCTCCGCTGGGAAGAGGGGATGGAGAAGCCAACCTTCAGACAGGCACAGGAGATTGCGAAAAAGCTTCACATTCCTTTCGGATATCTTTTCCTTTCGCACCCGCCCGAGGAGAAGCTTCCCATCCCTGATCTTCGCAGGATAGGTGATCATCCGATCAGTGAAGTCAGTGCAGATCTCTTCGATCTGCTTGCCGACACCCTCTATAAGCATGACTGGTACAGGGATTACCTCATCGAACAGGGTGAGGAGAAGCTGCCTTTCATAGGGCGTTTTGATCCTGATGCTGATCCCAGGGAGATAGCCGCAGATATGACAACGACCCTTTCCCTCACGCTTGCAGACCGTACACAGGTGCGAAGCTGGGAGCAGTTCTATGATTTCCTTGTCAGGAGGGCGGAGGCTGCCGGTATCTGGGTGATGCGGAGTGGAATCGTTGCCAATAACACACATCGCAGTCTTGAGATCCATGAGTTCCGTGGTTTTGCCATCTGCGATGAGATCGCCCCGCTCGTCTTCATCAATGGAAACGATGCAAAAGCGGCACAGATCTTTACGCTCGTACATGAGATGACCCATCTCTGGATTGGAAAGAGTGGTATCTCTAATACGTCGCTGGATCGACCGGTGAATGGTGAAGGAAAAGATATTGAGAAGATCTGTAATGCCGTTGCCGCTGAAGTACTCGTCCCTGAGGGGCCTTTCCTGCATACGTGGGAGGAGATATGGCAGAAAGAGAGTTCTCCTGAAGATACGATCTCCACATCTGCAACATTCTTCCGGGTCAGTACCGTTGTGATCGCCCGCCGTGCACTTGATCTTGGCCTGATCGAATGGCCAGTGTTTGTCGATTATTATCGAAGTCAGGAGGAGCGATGGCAGCGGAGAAGGGAAGAACAGGGTGGCGGCAATTTTTTTAAGACGCTACCGGTACGGTATGGCAGGCGGTTTACCGAGGCGGTCGTCCGAAGCACCTTTGATCAGAGCCTGCTGATGCGTGAGGCCGGGCGGATGCTCAATATCAGTCCATCCAGGATTCAGCCGCTCGCGGAGCAGATTGGTGTTTGGTGATGACAACTCTATAGGCTCTCACAGGAGATCACGTTCCGGGATTAGAGATACTTCATGGCGACATCAAGAGGGCAAAATCCCCTATCCCGTATGCAGGGCTCTTTCTCTTTCTCTTTATCTGTCTCTTGCTCTACTTCTTCCTCTGCTTCTTTCTGATTGTGCATTTACGGGAACTTCTCACTTCGGTTCAACTGCCTGGAAACGAACCGACAACTAAGAAACTGCTTGAAATTAGAATCCGCAGGCATATTGACCATTTTTGGGTATGAATGGCATTAGGTGTGAACCAACCGATAACTAAGAAACTGCTTAAAATTGGAAATCGCAGGCATATTGACCAATTTGGGGTATGAAAGGCAATAGGTGTGAACTAACCGACAACTAAGAAACAGCTCAACAATTCAAATCAACTCCCTTCGCGGACCGCCCTGCTCTGAATCCCGGTATCGAAGAGCGATTATCCGCTCATAGCTGTCCGTTAATTGATATAACCTGCCTGGGCTGAGTATGGTCGCTTCGGGTGATAGAGGTGTGCGGTAGAGAGTACTTGCGGGGTAGGTAGCACGCAGGTTGATGTGGATGGATATGGCCATTTATCACAGATATTGAATGAAAAAGAATTCTCACCTGAATTACCATGTCGTGGTTAAGGAGTTATTGAGTTCAAATGTAATAACGGAAGATTTTTCTTTGAAGGGGTAGATTCTGCATCTGTTAATAGAAATTCAGTTTAGTTTTTTTATAAAAAAAATTGAACTTATAATGTCGCTTGGGGGATAATAATTGCAGGCTCTCTTTCAGATTGCAACAGTGGAATTAGCTTCTTTTTTAGAGAGTAGTTTCCCTGAGTTTTCAACTGACTGGTGGAATGAAAATGTATTTGACAATCTAAGCTTTCAACAGCAGAGATTTGTTGAAGAAAGGGGTTATAATTCACTTAAACAACTTGATTTTGCCGCACTACTAAGGATCTTAGATAGAAATTGGTATGATATATCAAATTTGTATTCCTTTCCCCCAGAAGGACGCTCTTGGGTAAAAGAACTACAAACCGTCCGAAATAAATGGGCCCATCTCTCCTCAGAAGAAATACCAAAAGAGGATTTATTCCGTGATGCCGATACACTGGAGAGGCTCCTCAAATTAATTGGTGCATCGGAAGACTCTCTTGAAAAGATAAATGAACAAAAACAATCAATTATCTCTATAGCCTTCGAAAAACGCTCAGAACTGAATAATACTACTGATTTAGTGTCAAATGCTACTGCTCTCAAAGCGGATGTAGATAGTAATAAGCCAAAGTTTGAGCGAGGGGATCTTGTCTCCCTTCGTTCAAATACAGAAATTAAATGTCCAATTCTAGAAGTCATTCCGGGCTATGGTGAATGTAGATATAAGGTATTTCAGGATTCTCGAACGGTTACCTATTATGAGAGCCAGTTACAACGGGTTTCTGAGTCTGAAACGACTCAGGAAATTCTTGATGCAGAGAAAGTAAAATCTTATTTGACCAATCTTCAAATACTCTCTCCTTCAATTAACAACCTTTTTTCGTTGCGTCAGGGTAGAATCCAGTTTGTCCCGTATCAATACCGCCCGGTATTGAAGTTGATTCGATCTGATCGACCTCGTTTATTAATCGCAGATGAGGTTGGCGTGGGAAAGACCATCGAGGCGGGGCTTATTATTAAAGAGCTACAGGCAAGAATGGATATCTCATCAATTTTAATCATCTGCCCCCGGACTCTTGTTACTGAAAAGAAATGGTATTATGAGATGAAGAGATTTGATGAATCCTTTACCTCTCTTGATAGCAACTTACTTAGACATTGTCTTCATGAATTGACTCTGGATGATGAATGGCCAAAACAGTATTCTAAAGTAATTATGCCCTTCTCTCTCTTTGATAAAAAATTATTATTTGGCAACTCTAATCAAAATAAGAGAAACAGAGAAGGGTTATTCTCTCTTTCACAACCACCAAAATTTGATCTGGTTATTGTAGATGAAGCTCACCATATTCGAAATTCAGATACATGCTTGCATCAGGGAATTCGGTATTTTTGTGATAACGCAGAAGCGGTAATTTTTCTCACAGCGACTCCCGTTCAATTAGGGAGGAAGGATTTGAACACTCTTCTTAATGTCCTGCGTCCAGATTTGATCATCGATTCATCGAGTTTTGACATGATGGCAGAGCCAAATCGTTATATTAACGAAGCTGCTCAGCACTGTCGGAGAGGGGAGAATGATTGGAATAAAAATGCTCTTGCCTGTTTAAATCAAGTGGCTCAAACCGCCTGGGGTTCACAGTTTATCCGGGAATCATCTGAATTCCAGAAGATATATGATAATCTACACGAAGAAAACCTCACTGATGCTGATCGGGTTCAATTAATACGCTCTATTGAAGAATTGTATACATTCAGTTCTTTGATCAATCGAACCCGCAGGCGTGATATTGGCGAATTTACTGTAAGAAAACCTGAAACAATCGAAATTGAATGTACGCCTTCTCAGAAAGAGTTGCATGATACTCTACTTGATCTTATTCAAAGAATGTTAGCGTATAGCCATGATAATTCAAATATTTCATTCATGATGACGATGATTCGGCGTCAGGTTGCCAGTTGCTTTTACGGTTTGGTACCACTTTTTGAGGATATGCTCAATGGACGTCTCAACAAGATTGAATATGCTGAAGCAATTGATGGTGATTCTGATCCTGATCCTGAGCTTGTATCTCAATTTCGTTCTGAAATCCAGAATCTCATCGTTCAAGCTCGAGAATTAGATCCCTATGATCCAAAACTGGAGGCCTTCATAAAGGTAATAGAAGATAAAAATACGTTGCCAAACAATAAGATTCTTTTATTTAGCACATTTCGTCATACTCTTGCATATCTTGCGAAAAATGTCGAAAACACGACTCTGCGCTATGGATTGATTCATGGTGATGTTCCCGATGACGAGCGTGCAGAAATCAGACATAGATTTGGATTGCCAAAGGAAGATCCATTGGCAATTGACATTTTGCTATCCTCTGAAGTTGGTTGTGAAGGTCTTGACTTTCAATTCTGCGACTTTTTGATAAACTACGATCTTCCCTGGAATCCAATGCGGATTGAACAAAGAATCGGAAGGATTGACCGATATGGACAAAAGAGCGAATCGGTGGCAATTGTTAACTTTATTACTTCTGGAACAATTGAGGCTGAAATCTACAATCGGTGTCTGTTACGAATAGGTGTTTTTGAACATTCAATTGGTGGAAGTGAGGAGATTTTAGGAGATATTACGAGAGAGATCCACCAAATAGCTGAAAGATATACTTTAACTAATGAGGAAATGGAAAGGAGGCTTCGTCAACTTTCAGACAATATGGTTCGTCGTATTCAGGAGGAACAGGAGTTAGAATCCAAAGAGGCTGAGCTTATTGGTCTTAATATTCCAAAAAGCACCTGGCTTCAGGATATTGAGTCTGCTGAGAGTTATTGGCTCTCTGCTGAAGCAATTCAACGATCTGTTACATGCTATCTCAAGGAGCGTCTTGGTGGAGAAGGTGAGTATCTGCTCGGAGAAAAGGCAGTAAAAACGTTAAGAGTGAATAAAGATGGAAGAGCAGCCCTACTCCAGGATTATATCCGAATACCTCATAAATCTGATCCAATCTTTCGAATGTGGGAGAAATGGTTAAAGGGAGACAATCCTGTATTTCCAGTAACATTTGATCAGGAGGCTGCAACAGAGGATGAAAAAATCACGTACCTCTCAGTCCTTCATCCCCTGATCAAACAAGCAGCATCTCATCAGGAACATCAACAGGTTGTTTATACCGCTCTTACAATTCAGGACACGGAATTGTCTCCGGGTCAATATCCATTTGGTGTCTATCACTGGAAAAAACAGGGTGTCAAACCTGATGATGTGATTGTTCCGGTTGCAACAGATCCAATACTTGAGGAAAAAATACTCTCCCTTCTTCAAACTGCCGAAGGTTCAGACTTTAACGATCATATTGATTCATCGGTTTTCGATGTGCTGGAAAAACGACATTATACAAAATGGATTGCAGCTCGCGCCAAACATATTGATGAAAACCGGCAGCAGGTTGAATATCGAATTCAAAGTCTAAAAGCCAGTCACAAGTCCCGCCGTCAGGTAATAGAAAACCAGTTGAAAGGAACTGCGAATAATAAAATTCAGATCATGAAGACGAGTGAGCTGGCCAGAGCTGAACAGGACTTTGAGCTGCGAATGAAGGATCTTGAAAAAGATAGGGATAGTGGAGATATCACCGCTGAGCCTGTGGTGTTTGGATTGTTAATTAATTTGTAGCTGTGTGGTATCTCTAATGAAATCACTTGATTTTTTCTGGAGGATGTGATATTGGTGTTCTCAGAGCAATATGAGCATATTCAAGAGATAAGAAATAGAAGAAAGGCTGATCCAGATACCATAGAGGACTTAAATAATATGTTAGAAGAAATATCTACTCGTATTTTTAAGAGTGGTTTTCATTTTTTATTTGAAATCATTCAAAATGCTGATGATGCAAATTATCAATCCAATAATCCCTCACTCTGCTTCAAACTTGTTAAAAATGATCCCACATCTTCACTTGGATCTAAGGGTGCATTCATAATAGAAAAAAATGAAACTGGATTTACCAAGGAGGATGTAAAGTCTATATGCAGAGCGGGTGTCTCTCCAAAGAGAAATAGCCGTGCCTTTATTGGAGAGAAAGGAATAGGGTTTAAATCTGTTTTTCGTGCTACTGACAATCCACATATTTTTTCAAATGGCTATCACTTTTGTTTACCCGCCAATAAAAATGATGGCACGATAGGTATGGTTTTACCATATTGGGTTGATTGTATTCCAGAAACTATTGATCCATCTCTTACAACAATCATACTGCCACTCGACAAAACAGATCTTTCATATGATGACATGAAAGAGAACCTTCTTCAATTTGATCCAAATAGCATTCTTTTTTTAAATAAATTAAAAAATATATCGGTTGTGCTTGACGGCGAAACCATCTTTTCTTTAACAAAAGAGGTAATTGATGATTATTATATTAGTACAATTCAAGAGATTAGTAACGATGGGAAGAAAAATTCGAGTATAAAGAGATTCCTTCTTTGTACAGATTCTTTTGATAAACCTATTGAGATTACTTCTGAAGAACGTAGCAATTGCCATGAGAGTAGCATATCTATTGCATTTCCTCTTGATGATGACTCTACTGGAGATGGGAAATTTTTTGCCTATCTCCCAGTTAAAAAAATTCCTGAAGTTCCATTCCTATTAAATGCTGACTTTTTACTCATCTCATCAAGAGAGGATGTTCATGTTGACGACCCATGGAACAAATGGCTCATTAGTTGCGTCCCGAAGGTCTTTGTGAAGGCATTC
Source organism: Methanocalculus taiwanensis (assembly GCF_024372745.1). GTDB lineage: Archaea > Halobacteriota > Methanomicrobia > Methanomicrobiales > Methanocorpusculaceae > Methanocalculus > Methanocalculus taiwanensis. The sequence goes on along the minus strand of NZ_VOTZ01000001.1, from coordinate 107,100 downwards.
GATAAGTTTCTTGATATGGATGAATATTCCAAATCTTTGTACAAATTTATACCCCTCAATACTTCTGATGACTTTTTTCAACCTGCAATAGAGTCAATCATTGACGCTCTCAAGGGTATGGCAATTATCCTCACTGAGCCTGGTGGAAAAAGGGTCAAGCCAAATGAAGCTTTTCTTATATCTAAGGACTTACGTTCTCTTTTATTCGAAACAGATTTGCCCAAGTCATTGTATACACACCGTGTTGTTATTGAAGGTATCCAGGTGTATAACAAACAGCTAAAAGCACTTGGGGTAGAATCTTACCCAGATGAGTTTATTCAAGAATTCTTCAGAGATGTGGATTGGATAAAGAATCATGATTTTAACTGGCTATTGAGATGCTATCAATATTTTGCTTCACATAAGATCGATGTATCTCATTGCCCGATTATTCCAGTGGATACCCATGATGGGTTGCAATGGTTTAGTAAAGAGGAAGAAGCAATTTATTATCCCTGTAATGAAGAATTAAAGTCGTTTATTAATGATATCCCTGATTTTATTCATATAGATCTAAGATTTTTAAGTGCTGATTTTTTTAATGAAATTCTACAGGAGACAGAAACTTGCCGCTGGATAGAGGATACATTGGGGATTCAAACCCTTAATGAGGAATTGATAAACGAAATTTCGTTAAATTGGGTAAATAATCATTTCGAAGGGATGAGTGATGATGAAATAATCAACGCTTCTCTTTATTTTTCTGAAAATCTTGGTTCACTTTTAATCAGTCGGAATATCCCAATAATAATTTTTAATGGCGAAAAAAAATTGTTATCGATGGTGAAATCACAGCCTGGATTACAGGCAATAGTACCACCCATGAAATTAGATACAGAGGCCGGATGGCAGAATATTTTTACTACTTATGAAGAAAGGGATAATCTGGAGATACTTTCAGATTATTATGTAACTTTTGCGAAAACGAACGATACTTCTGATTCAATCACTCATTTTTTCCAGAATATTGGAGTGAACTTCTATCCCCTTCCTTTGATGGTAACGCTCTCCTTGGAAAAGGATCAACTAGTACCATTAGGTTATGATTATGAAGCTGAATGTGCGGAAAAAGTGAGATCAACACGTGGAAAAAAAATTATTAATTGGAAACCTTTTGAAATGCTTAAATATTTCACATTTTTAAATAATGACCAAAAAGAAATTTTTACAAAAAGTTTATTAATTTGGCTTAAGAATCAAAAGCCAGCTACAACATCTTCCTTTGTCCAAAAATATCCCTGGCAAGAATTAATAATTTATTATTTTTATTACTCTTGTATTCCTAAGCCTTTTAATTCAGAATTGCTTCAAGAACTCAAAAAGAAGAGTTGGCTCCCAACAACAAAGGGATTTTATCGTCCAAACGATGTTTTTATTCAATCCGCAGGAATAATTGAGATTTTTGAGTATTCTGTTCCATACTATGAGGGGCAAATTAGTGATAATCTTCAAAAAGTTTTTAAACTTCTTGGGGTAAGAACAGAAATAACATCTGTAGATCTTGTGGACTATTTAAGTTCTTTATCCACTCGAAGTGATATATCTATAGAAGTAATCGAAAAGATTTACAGGCGTTTATCAAGTATTCCCTCTTTCCCTCCTGATTTGAAAAAACGTTTCGAAAGTGAAAAACTATTTTTCATTCCATTGAATGATACAAATGGGAAATGGGTGTCGAAGGATCAGGTGATATGGAGGGATAGAAGCCAGGTTTTTGAGGATGATTACAATTATCTCCAAAAATACTATCCGAAATTTAAAGACTTTTTTGTAAACATACTTGAAGTAAAGAGCGATGTTGATTCCGAATGTTTTGCCAATAGATTGTTGCGCCTTCAGGAAGAAATGATTAGTCAAAGTCAAGATTATCCAGAGTTATTACCTAAGATCTACAATGAATTACAGAAAATCTCTAATCTTGCTATACGTCCCTCTTGGTGGAATGACTTTCAAAGAAAAGTAAAGATTTGGACTACAAATTCTACCTTTGAAACACCAGATTTGGTATATATACCTGATGATGGTGACCTCAAAGAAATTTTCGAGGGTCCTGAGATTCATTTTGTCTGGTATCCTTCTGATAAAGCTCGCTCATATTGGGATTTGCTGTATAAATCGCTTGAAGTTAAGAACATATCCGAAGTGGTAAAACGATCAATTGTGAGGAAGAATGTACTTGGACCCTGTTCAAAGCCCCACTACCTTACACCATCTGCCAAAATTCTGATTCTCGCCTGGCTTTTTGAAAAATATTATGATGAGATATATAAAAAATTGGTCGACAATAAGGCAGTTGAATTACTTCTTGAAACACAGGAATTCGAAATATCTGACTTAGAGATACAATATCAACTGAAATCCAATAAGATAACTAAGCAGCATTCTGCATACTGGGATCTAAAATCTAAAACATTATTGATTTTAAATCAACCTGATAAACATATTAAACCTGGCGTTTCCAGAGCAATAGCACGAGAGCTAATCATTTTAGGTGAAATTGAAAATAAAACCGCTGGAGATCTAACTGAATTCATTGAACTTGTACTTAATGAGGACAAAAATTATTGCATACAAAAATTATCTGCGAATAATTGGAGATGTCCTGACGAGGTCAAAGATTGGTTAAGAGAAAAAGATCTCATTAGTGGAGAACATGAAACCACTCTCATTCCAATTGAATATTTTGAGAAAGAGACTATAATCGAGAGTTCGGACAACAAAATTTTATCAAGTCAGGTTAACTCTAAAGATTATACCGAGGATTTGTCGCAAAATGTCGATGAAGCAATTAGTGAACGGTCATCTCAGTCCTTTGAAGATGAGGAAGGGGAAGAAATTGTCGAATTGCCAACGAAAAGTTCTCCCAATCCGGAAAGGCGATATGAACTAGTTAAAAATAAAAGTAAAAACGCTCCTGAAAAAGAAAAAGAAACCCGAGAACGCTCTGTATCTGTGAACCTACCTCCCGTTAAGGAAGAAGCAAAACCCTACCTCCTTGATCATTATACCAATATAGATGGTGATATGATTTGCCAGATTTGTAAAAGTAAACTTCCATTCAAATTGGATGATAACCAATATTATTTTGAAACAGTTCAATTTTTGGGAGATTTAAAGAAACATCATAAAGAAAATTATCTCGCTCTTTGTCCTAACCACAGTGCGATGTTTAGACATGCAAATCAATCAAAGATGCAATTAAAGGATTTATTTCTTAATATGAAAGGATGTAGATTGGAGGTTACTTTAGCACGCAAACAGAAGAGTATCCACTTTACTGAAGTGCATATTTCTGATCTAAGAGCAATAATCGACTCAGAAGAAATGGGCGATGATAAATGAGTGGCGGATATAATTCGGGAGTCGTTGACTCCCGAATCTCTGGATCGGTAAGATTGTCAATGGCGGTGTAAAAATGCTCACTTGTGGCGCCAATTCCCTTTTGATTGTCAAAGATTCTCATCTTTTCCCTACCCCCCCGCATAAACACTCTGCCCGGCCCCATAATACGCATCATAGACATGCTGGAAGACTGCGATCGTCTTCTCTTCATAGAGTTCCGGGGTATAGGCATCCGGCAGGCACTCATCCAGCATCTTGCTGATGGTCCGCCGGACATCTGATAGCGTCTGTTGGCGTTTACGCCAGTCAAGGACCAGCTTCTCTTCCTTCAGGGTGGCAAGCAGTTTTCTGGCGGTTGCCTTTACCCTCTTTCGGTCGGCAGCTGAGAGCTCGATCATCGGCTTTGTCAGCAGGTCAAAGATGGCAAGCTCTTCTTCATCCAGCTGCTCGCTGACCGTCCGCTGTTCCTCTTCATTCAGGCTCTTCGTGAAGGCAACGAGCTGGTGGAAGAGCTCATCATCGCTTAATCTCCCGGAATTGTATTCCTCGATCATCTTCTGGAACTGCTCAAGATAATTCATCCGGGTGCGATTGAGCCGGACCATCTTCATCATCTTCTGAACAACCTGTCCCTTCAGCTTCTCGTTTATCGTCCGTTTCTTCCCTTTTTTAAACTGTTGTGTGAGCAGATCAAAGTCAACATTACTAATGTCTATCAGGTGATCATCCTGATATGGCTGCTCTGCCTCCCGTATGAAGTAGCCATCGGTTGCTATGGAGCGGTCAAGCAGCCCCTCCACCTGCTCCATCACATTCGAGATATCAACAGGCGGGATGAGCGAGCGGATTGCGTCTGCGATGAAACGGATCGGTGAGACCTGGGCGGCGAATCGTCTGGCATCCGGATCGGGGAGCACCGCTTTATATAGCCGCTGAACGGTATTTGCAGAGTCAAGGAAACGGCGTTTGACCTCTTCTGAAACAAGGAGGGCTTCCACCGCCTGATCCTTCAGGGCGATTCTGCCAAAGCCTTCGGCAGCCTGTATCGCATCAATATCGACACCATGATCCTCGCAGAGGCTCCGGGTTTCAGAGAGAGCATGCTCAAGGGCGGCAACGAGGGCAGCTTTATCTTCTACCGGGGTATCGCCCTCTCCACCTGCACCATAGATGGCAAGAGCCTTCTCAAGATTCCGAAACACCCCGACATAATCGACAATTAACCCGCTTACCTTTCCGGGATAGACCCGGTTTGCCCGTGCAATCGTCTGCATCAGGGTGTGGTTCCGCATCGGCTTGTCAAGGTACAGGGTGGAGCAGCTCGGCACATCAAAGCCGGTAATCCACATTGCACAGACAAAGACCAGCCGGAAGGGATCGTCTGAACGCTTGAAGCGTTTCTCAAGATCTTCCTCAACCATCCGTTTCCGGTGGGGGCGGATATCAAGCCCTTTCTCTGCCATATCCGCGATCTCGTTCTGACCCTGCGAGACGACGACCGCCATATCCGTCTCTCTCATCCAGGCGATCGTCTCAAGGAGCTCTTTTCGATCATCACCCCCAGCTCTGTTACATTCTGCAACAAGTTCACTGATCTTTGTATCCCAGTATCTCCTGACCTTGTCATGCATCCGGATGGCGGTCGCCTTGTCGATTGCGATCATCATCGCCTTGCCCCGGAATCCCCGTCCGGTGAAATGATCGACGAGATCGCGTGCAATTGCCTCGAGCCTGTCATCCCGGGTGATCAGGTGGTATTCCCGTGCAAACTCACGCTCAAGCTTCTTCTCCTGTGCCTCATCAAGCTCGACATCTTCGAGGAGCTCTGCCATATCCACATTCAGGTTCTCGTTTGTAAGCTGGAGCTGCGGGATACGGTTCTCATAATAGAGCGGAACGGTCGCACCATCAGCCACTGACTGTTTGAAGTCATAGACGCTGATATACTCGCCAAAGACCTGGCGGGTCTTCTCTTCGGTGACGATTAACGGGGTGCCGGTGAAGGCGAGGAAACCTGCATTCGGAAGAGCAGTCCGCATATTCATGGCAAGGGTGTCGTACTGGCTCCGGTGTGCTTCATCGGTGATGACGATGATATCACCCCGTTCAGAGAGTACCGGATGTTTCTCACCTTTTTCGGTCCTGAACTTGTGAATGAGGCTGAAGACGTACCGGTGATCCTCGGTGAGCAGCTGGCGGAGATGGCGGCTGCTACCAGCCTGGGCTCTGCTTTCGGTCACAACCCCTGCTGATACGAAATTCCCATAGATCTGATTATCAAGCTCCTGCCGGTCGGTGATGATGACAAATGTCCAGTTACCGGGGACTTTGCGGAGCACCTTCTGTGAGAAGAAGATCATCGAGACGCTCTTGCCGCTCCCCTGAGTGTGCCAGAAGACACCGAGCTTTCCATCCCGCTCCCGGATGTCGGTGAGGGCATCGATTGCATTGTTGACACCCAGGTACTGGTGGTTCTTTGCAACCAGCTTGATAAGTCCGCCTGTTATCTCCTGAAAGAGGATGAAGTTCTCGACAATATCAAGGAGCCGGGCGGGTTCACAGATCCCATGAAGCATCGTCTCAAGTGAGATCCGCCCCGGCTCTTTCTCGCTCCCCACCTTCTTCCATTCGGCAAAGTGCTCCCACCCTGCGGTGACGCTGCCGACCCTGCTCTGGCTTCCGTTTGAGACGATGATCATCGCATTTGGCCAGAAGAGCTGAGGGATGGTGTCTTTGTAATCACGGATATTGCTGGTGAACCCCGTCTCAAGTCTGCGGTGGGCGGCTTTCAGCTCGACCAGAAGGAAAGGAAGACCGTTGACGAATCCCACCAGATCGGCCCGGCGGGTATGCATCTCCCCGGTGACCCAGAACTGGGAACAGAGGAGGAAGTGATTATTTGAAACTGTCTCCCAGTCGATGACCCGGACAAGCTCAATCGTCTCTCCCCCACTCTCCGGATCAGCCACCGGCACCCTGATACCGTTCTTCAGCAGGTAATAGATCTCGCGGTTTGCGGCAGCCATGCTCATCCGGGAGCGATCCTGGGTGAGGATGGCAATTGCCTCATGGATCGCTTCAAGTGGGGCATCAGGGTTGATCCGGAGCAGGGAATTGTGGAGATATGTCTTCAGAATGACTTCAGATTTCGTCTCCCGGCTGAGGGTGCTCACGCCATGATCAAACTCATCATAGGCATTGATCGCCTCCCAGCCAAGCTCCCTGAAGACTGCAATGGCGGGCTGCTCAACGAGGGCATCCTCTGTATACCCTGCCGGTGTCAACTTTCCTCCTCCTGAGCTGCTTCGATAAGTGCACGTCCGGCAGCGGTGGTGCGGTACCGTTGTTTCGGGCTGCGTGGTTTATCTGGGATTGTTCGTTCGATCAGACCGTTTTCAAGAGCTGGTTTTAGAAATTCCTTGAGAAAATGGACGCGGTCATTCAAATTTAGTTTGATTTGAAGTTCAGATGCTGAAACATCATCTAATGCACACTGTAACAGGCTGAGAACTTGTGGGGTACTTGTGGGGTACTTGTGGGGTACTTGTGGGGTGCTTGCGGGGTAACTTGCGGGGTAGTTGTGTGTTTTCTCCCCGCTCTTCTCCTCATGGTCCACTCCGATAAGAGCCCGTCCGGTGGCTGTAGTGTGGTACCGTTGCTTGGGGCTGCGTGGTTTATCGGGAATTGTTCGTTCGATCAGACCTTGCTCAAGAGCTGGTTTGAGATAGTCCTTGAGAAAATGAACACGATCATTCAAATTGAGTTTTGTTTGTAGTTCAGAAGCTGAAGAATCATCTAATGCACAATGTAACAGGCTGAGAACTTGTGGGGTACTTGTGGGGTACTTGTGGGGTGACTTGCGGGGTACCTGCGCGGTACTTGCGGGGTGCCTGCGTGTTTCCTCACCGGTCTTTTCCTTATCGCCAATCGGCATTGGAGAGAATATCGCAGAGAAAAAGCTCCCCGATGTGAATTCAGGCGCAGGATAGCCAAGCGATGTTGCACCATCCCGCATCCGCTTGATTCCTGTCCCGGCCTTTTCGATATAGGCAATCCGGTGAAGGAGATCCGCGATGAGCGGGTTTCTCCGGACACTCTTATTGCCGAGATCGGAAACCTGCATCCCTTTTGGGAGCCCGCCGGGGCTTGAGACTTCGATTCTGTCACTGAAGATCTCGACAAAGACATTTGCACCTTCGATGAACCAGTCCCGGTGCATGACCGCGTTTGTGATCGCCTCCCGGAGTGCTGCCATCGGGTATTCGGGGATATCCTCCCTTTGGAGTTTCTCGATCCGGTAGGCGGTCCGTGTGTTTCGTTCGATGAACCGGAGTGCATCCTCGATATCCGCGATGATGCCGCCGTCGAAGTCCTTCCGGTCGAGGATATGGACTTTCACGGTTCCTTTGAAGAGGAGGCAGGTGATGTATGCCTGGTTGAAGAACCGCCGGGGATCTTTTGCAAAGAAGAGGACACCGGCGTTCCTGAAGAGCAACCTCCCGCCGGACCGTTCTGCCGCCTCGATATTGACGAGGATATCCTCGACCGATCCGTCCCGGTAGATGCTGCTCTTTCCAAGCCAGTTCCTGAATTTATCGGTATCAAAATCTTCCGGATAGGAGAACCGGGTGTTTATCGCATGATCGAACCGGATCGCCCCCTCCTGCTGGAAGAGATCCCGGATCTCATTTCTGGAGAGCTTCTGCGAGACTGCCCCAAGCCGCCAGAAGAAGCCGTCACTGCACTGGACCGGCTTTTCAGTACTCTCCCGGACCGTCACCACCGTCACCTCGCCGATCCGCTCAAGCACAATCTTCACCGGGGGATCGCATTTCCGGGCGATATCCTGAATTCTGGCACGGAGGTCATTGGTATCAGGAAAACCCTTCACGGTCCCGTCATCCCGCACACCGAGGAGGATACGCCCCCCGGCGGTATTGGCAAATGCGACCAGCTCACGGGCGAAGGAGTCGTTTACTCGCTCCTTGTACTCGAGCGTGACGCCTTCGCCCTCCTGGAGGAGGATGGTGAGATCGGCGGGGGTGGTCATGTCATGGCAGCCTCGGGGATTCTGATATTCAGATCTGAGACATCCACCTCACCGGAGATAAGCTTTGGGAGAAGGAGGTCACGGGTGGTGCGGAGGTTTTGATTCTCTCTATTTAATGAATAAATCAAGTTGAATTGTGGTTGAACAATGTCCTGAAATTGCTTCAGAACAGATTCAGGGGGCTGAGCCAATGTATACTGCTCAAAGCATTTTTCTGTAACTCTCTGACGCCCTGTTGCTCCAGTCATACTCTTGATTGCATGATCTCGGAAAGTATCACTTCTTGACATTAGATATACGTACTCAGGACAGGCCGTTTTAGAACGGAGAACGATGAATTCTGTTGATCCACAAGCTATAGTATCATCAGTTGGCAAGAATTGAACAAATCCGGTCTTACCATTTTCAAGACAGGGAGTTATTCTCGCAAAAAGGGTGTCGCCATTTTGGAAGCGGGCTCCACTTGGTTTGTCTCGAATCTCAAAACCTTCAATTAACATTGAATTTTCTGCAAGGCTTCCCATCGGAACAAAAATAATTTCTTCCGATTTGGGAACAGGAATTCGTGGTCGAACCTCAACGATATCTAACATGCTCTTCACCTCCCACCCCTCCGGAATCTGCCCCAGAGGCGAGTCCACAAACCGGGCGTGCTCGTGGCCGGGGAAGCGGAATTTGACGAACCACTCGCGGTAGAGGTTCTGCGCCATCTCCTCAAGGATTTTGATGCGCCGGGTATTGTTCTCGATGAGGTCATCATAGGCGGAGAGGATGGTGGCGATCTTGTTCTGTACCTTTATAGGAGGTATATTAATTGTCAGATTAGGAATATCTGCTAAACGCATATGTTCAACGGTTGCACCAGAGCCAAAACCTTGGATTTGTCCCTGCAAATCATCAGCTAAAAGGGAATATAGTAAAAAATCTTCATTGAGATAATTTGGATTAACGCGAAAGTGGTAAAGTCTTTGTCCGAGAAAAATACTATCTTCTGTCCGTATTTTCCCCACATCTCCAAGAGGTGCTTCACGAGTTAAGATAATATCACCCATTTTTGGGATTAATCTACGTGTCCACTTCTTGAAAATTTCCTCGGTTACATAACGAACATTTTCGCAATCAATAAAACCATTCTTTATATTTGAGGTTCTGATCATTTTATATGGTGTTTCATAATCTACAATTGGTGCTGTGCGATTGACGCAATCTGTGTGCTTTGCACATAGATCAATAATTGGAACCCTTTTCCAACCAATTGGACATTCCCCCATCACTCCCCCTCCAGCAGCTTCCCCACATTCTCCGCGATCCGCTGCTCCAGTTCCCTCGCCTCTAGGTTGAGCAGTTCCAGCTCCTCGTTCAGCTCCTCAAGCCGCTCCCTGAAGTCGAAGTCATCCTCTTCCCGTGCCTTTACACCGACATACCGGCCGGGATTGAGGCTGAAGCCCTGTGCCTCCACCTCCCCGATGGTTGCCACCTTGCAGAGGCCGGGGATATCGATGTAGGTTCCGTCCGGGAAGTGCTCAGCCATCAGCTCCGCACTCTCATGGAGGTTCTCTGCCGCCTCGCCCCGGTAGAGGCGGGCGATGTTGGCGAGGAACTCGATCTGGGTAGGTGTCCAGTCACGGTGGGCACGGTCGACCTGGGTGTAGATATGCCGTGCATCGATGAAGAGGATCTGATCTGCCCGGTCGGTCTTCCGTTTTGCCTTGTCAAAGAACCAGAGGGTGCAGGGAAGGGTGACGGTATAGAAGAAGTTCGAGCCGACGGCGACCATCACATCGACGGCACGGTCGGCGATGATCTGCCGCCGGATATCGCACTCGGAACTGCGGGCGTCGGATGCGGAGTTCGCCATCACAAAGCCCGCCCGCCCGTTCTCGTTGAGTGCACTATAGAAGATCTGTATCCAGAGGTAGTTGCCGTTATCAACACGGGGGAGCCCGAAGGGGAACCGGGGATCATCCTTCAACCGCTCCTTATCCACCCGGTCCACATTGAAGGGGGGATTTGCCATCACGAAATCAAATCTTCCGGGTGATTTGTGGAGATCCTCATAGTAGGCGTTCCCCTCGCGGATATCCCCTGAAAGCCCGTGGACGGCGAGGTTCATCTTCCCAAGCCGGACGGTCTCCTCGACCTTCTCCTGCCCGAAGATACTCAGCTCGGTACCCGGATTATTCCGGTGCTCCTCGACAAACCGGGCACTCTGGACGAACATGCCGCCGGATCCGCAGGCGGGATCATAGATTCTCCCATGGAACGGCTCGATGATTGCAACGATCAGCCGGACAAGTGCAAGCGGGGTGAAGAATTCCCCTCCCTTCTGCCCTTCTGCCCTTGCAAAATTGCCGAGGAAGTACTCATAGATCCTCCCAAAAGCATCACCCTCTATATCCATCGGAACCGAGTTCATCGTCTTGAGGAGTTCCATCAGCAGGGCATTCTCAAAGCGCTTGTAGTTCCGGGGGAGCACTCCCTTCAGATCCGGGTTCCAAATCTCAATTGCCTGCATCGCCTCGTTGATTGCTTCTCCGATATTGGAGCCCTCCGTAATCCGCATCAGGGTGCTGAATCGTGCCTCCTCAGGCAGGTAGAGGACACCCTCTGCCTTGTAATCGTCAGGACCGATCTTTCTCCTCCTGCTTCCGCTCCCTTCGCCCTCGATCCTCGCTGCTGCCTCCTGGAACCGGTGATCGGCATACCGGAGGAAGACGAGCCCGAGAACAGGAACAGAGTATTCGGACGATTTCAGCTTGGAGTTGGCACGCAGCTCATCGGCTGCTGCCCAGAGCCGGGATTCGATATGGTTTCCGTTATGGTTCATGGAGTTGCTACCTGGTTTGCTTTGTGCGATTGAATTGTAGAGGAGAGATCGGCAGATGGATCGGCAGGATGGATCTGCAATGACACTCCTATCTGGGTAATCTGAAAGATTACTCTCTCTCCACCAACGATAAAGACTTTTATTTCTCATTCCATGAACAGGATTGATTGAATCCGGAGGGTTTAAAGACGGCAAATGTGATGATGGAGAGGAACAATGTGGCGGAATATCTTCCTGCAACAAGGATTTCCCATGAATTTTGAAAAAGAGTGGAATATGGGCGAATTAAGGGTTCATCTGCAACTACCCGGAAACTAAATGGCAACGAAAAGGGCTGTATTCTGTGCTTGAAAACCGTGATGTTAATGTGGAATTGGCGTCCGGAGTTTTCTGTGCAACAAGGATTCTCGTTAAATTTTGAAACCGGGCAAACTGAGAGGGAATAATGGTTTATGTGAAACTATCCGGCAACATCACATTGAGCCCATTGCGAGGGTGAAAACCGGGATCAGAGGTGCGAAAATATTGCTCCGAAATGCCCCTGCAACAAGGATTTCGGTTTGATTTTGAAATAAGGGGCAAATATGGTTGAAAAGTCTTCGAAGTGAAACTACCCTGCAACCACCCAGCAACTAAATAGCAACGAAAAACGGGCAGCACTGTGTGGTTGAAAAACGGGATGGAAATGTGGAATTGCCGCCTGGAGAATTCTATGCAACAAGGATTCTCGTTAAAATTTGAAACCGGCTAAAATGAGGGGGAATAGTGGTTTATGTGGAACCACCCGGCAACATCACATTGAGCCCATTGCGAGGGTGAAAACCGGGATCAGAGGTGCGAAAATATTGCTCCGAAATGCCCCTGCAACAAGGAGTTCGGTTTGATTTTGAAATAAGGGGCAAATAGGGTTGAAAAGTGTTCGAAGTGAAACTACCCTGCAACTACCCGGCAACAAAACCTGAGTGTATCTATACGCCCATTTAAAACCCCTCTTGGTCATGCTGCGTTCTTGATCTTTGAATAGAAGGCATCATCCACATATTGGAATGATTGGGGGGGCATAAACTCCGGATCGCAGACCTTCGGATCAACCGGTCTTTCAAGGGGGTCTGTCTTTCCAATCTCAATGGCATATCCTCTCTTCCTCCCTTCAAAATATGAGAAGAAATCCTCCTCACCTATCCCGGCTGCCTCCTTGCAATGTTCCCAGAGGGCGAGAGGATCATCTTCAACCACAGATCGGATAGTACATGTACCGACAATCTTTTTGACCGGGCTGCTTGAATAGATGACAATCTCATGGACATCAGGATGTCTGAAGATTACCTTTCGGAACTCGAATTTTTTAGAGCCAACAAGAATTTTATCTGCATATTTGGGTTTAACTGACATTAGAACTCTCATCCGTTCAACCCCTCTTGATTCTAAATCTGGATTGTCTCTCCGGTGTTTATATCCTGCTTGTCATCCTACGTATGAGCTCTGTATACCAGTCTTCATCACGAAACCATCGCTCCCTCACCGCATGTCGAATCAGCGCCTCTTTGTCATGGAAACCCTGATGGCATGCAATATCATTCAGTGCTTTGTGAGGGTCCTCACTCACTATCGCCGTTCCGCTTCTGCTAAATGATCGATACATCTCTAATGACTTCTCGACAATAGCCTTTTCGAGGCTCTGAGGGATGAATATGAAGTGAAAATGGAAGGAAAAACGATCATCTCTATCAGAAACCATTGATATGATACGATCTGCCGGATCATGCTCGATAGAAATGTCTCTTCTTCTCTTTGTTTGGAGGAGCCTGCTCATGGATTCTGAATATGTTGTGAGTAAATATGCAGGATCGGAGTAGTCTGCATCCTTCATGATGACAAAATGCACATTCATTATCCTGGTGCCGAAGAAACCCATGATTGCCGGCACATATTTGTCCATCAATTCATGTCCATTGTCAGAGAGAATGATGCAGCTATGCTTTGAACAATGGTAATCCGAACGATAGCATTTCTGAAACTCTCCCAGATCCTTATGGATACAGAGTGGATCTATGGAACATTCCAGCTGAACTACTTCATCCAAAAACCAGCAATCATGTTTCCCTTCACATAAAATAGGGCGAATCAATTCAGATCCCCCGGAGATCAATATTGATAGTCTCGATATCTTCGAGAGCTTCTGCTCCGGGTATCTCTTCTGCCTCTATTGTATGAGTATCCAGCCGTGGATGCATTTTGATGATCTGGACTGAATCGAGGCAGTTGTTCTGGTCTGCAACCTCAAGCAGGCTTTGAATGAGGTCGTTGGAATGGGTTGAAATAAAGAATTGTGTATCACTCGAGCAAAAGAAGATTGCATCGGCGAGCATTTCGATATATCCCGGATGGAGTGACAGCTCCGGTTCTTCCAGAGTGATCACGCCGTTCTTTGCAAGGACACTTAAATAAAAAATCTTAAGCATCGATTTGAATCCATCTCCCATTGATGACAATGGAATGATCCGGTTCTGTCCGCGTAATGAAACAAAAAGTCCGTCATCCGTCTTTCGTATGTCCTCGATATAGGGTATTTTAGAAATAATGCGATGATGAGATTCGGAGATCAGGTTCTTTCGAACCACTTTATCATGGAGTTCCTCGACCCTGCCTGATTGACAATCTGTATCGTAATCGCTTACAAAGCCTGTTGATTGATGTGTATGAGAATATATTGCATGAAAATTCTTAATCCGATACCTCATAAAATCGAATATCTCTTCCTGCTGCCGCACTAGTCTCATATTCTCGTCTTCAAGAATTAAATAAAGAAAAATGGGTGATTTCTCAAAAAACCCGGATATTACAATCTTCTTCTTATGGTATAGATGTGATTCGAGTTTCTTCTCCACATTTTTGATATAATTCTCTAATCGCTCATCATCATCCTCAGTTTCCACATCCTCATAATGTAATCGACGCTGACTATCTGATGGAAGTGATCCGTCAAGCCGTAATTGTTGCATCTTCTGTGAATTCGTTGATCGAGATCTTTTCTCCTGAAAGAACCGTGACCGAATCCGATTGATAGTGTCGGGTTGATTAAAATAATCCTGTGTTATTTCGTTGAAATACTCTCGAATTAAAGCTCCACTCCCATCTGTTGGGTATCCCTCTGAATAGTAACGTATCGAAATAGAACTGTTATTATATGAAATGTCAATAGGTTTCTCAATATCGTGAAAAAGGTAATCCATTGAATATTTATCAATAATCTCTCCTAAAACATAGACTCCCAGCGAATCCTCGCACTTGTTCTCACTGGATTTTAATAATGCAATTGCCTCGAGAGCAGATGATTTACCACTGTTGTTTGGACCGACAAGGATATTGATACGTTTTGGTGTAAATGATATCTCATCGATGGCTCGAAAATTCTTTATTGAAACCTCATGAATATCATTCATATGATGAGTGATGGTGTCCTGATGTCATTTCTATCTTACGATTAAGAATGAATTTTGTGTTTTGCCCTGCTCATCTTACCCTCCAATAACAAAAAGAAATGTGATTCAAAGCTACTTCCCCCCCCCTTCACACCACCTCCTCGATCCCCGGCAGGTGCCGGTACAGCGCCTCCCTGACCTCGGCCGCCGGCCGGCCGGTGCGGGTGGCGATGGCGGTGATTCTGTGGTTGATGATGCTGATCGGATCAGCTCCCTCAAGGTGGAGGCCGCGGCCCCAGGCACGGTAGCGGGCGGCCGCCTTCTTTCGGCTGGCCGGATCCGGGTTGG
Source organism: Methanocalculus taiwanensis (assembly GCF_024372745.1). Lineage (GTDB taxonomy): Archaea > Halobacteriota > Methanomicrobia > Methanomicrobiales > Methanocorpusculaceae > Methanocalculus > Methanocalculus taiwanensis. The sequence goes on along the minus strand of NZ_VOTZ01000001.1, from coordinate 92,069 downwards.
CACCCATATCTGTGCCTGACCCAGCCCCAGCACCAGCCCCCATATCTGCGGAAGCCCCCTCAGCTGCACCCGCACGTGCACCCGGATTTGCCCCGGCTGCCAGAGTTGTTCCGTTGGCTGCGATGTCCGCAAATTCGCGGCCGATCTCTTCCCGGAGGAGGGCATCCTGCTCGTGCCTTCGGGCGTTCCTTTGCTCTGCCGCCGCCCTGAAGGTGGTGGTCGCCTGGTTCAGCTCCTGCTCGATGGCATCAAGTTCAGCCCTGACGCGGTCAAGATCCTGCTGTATCAGGCTATACCTGATACCGGCCATCCTCCCGGCCATAGCTTTCTCTTCCTCTCCGGCAGCTCCATATGCCCCGTTTGCCCCGTTTGTCATGCCGGTACCGGCTGTTCCGGCTGTTAGCGCAGTTCCGCATATCCCCGATGCTCCGGTGAAGTACTCGGTGAAGAGCCGGGAGGCGAGTGCCGATATGGATCGGCCTTCTTTATGGTAGGATTCGAGATAGGGATGGAGATGATCGGCAAGGGAGAGGGATTTCGTGAACGCCATCAGCAGATCTCCCCGATAACGATCTCTTTCGCAGCTGGCTCATCTTCCGCACCTGGTTTTTCTTCCGGAGAGCGTTCTTCCTGAATGATGGCATCTGTGCCCGGAATATCATTTTGAAACCCTGGGCACTCGTCTTTCGCATCTGTTCTGTGCATACAATCTCGTTTGCAGAGATAGATAAAAGGGGTTAGCCGTGCGGGGTGTGAGTGTTTTTTCCACAATCAAAAAAAAGGGCAAGGGGGGTGGGCATTCCCCGGACAACAACTGCTATCGTGTTATTCGTGTTGGCTATTCTTTCGTTTTCAGGGCGTACACTCCTTCTGATGGAAAACTCTCTTCTGCTCAGTCTGTTTCTGCTCCCTTCAGGGTCACCCTCCCCGGTATATAGAGCCTCACCGTGCATGGTGTGAGTGTTTGTGCGGCTTCCCGGGCAGAAAAAAGCAAAGGAAAAAGATCGTGGTATTGTTGTGAGCAGTACTAGTACAAGAGATAGTTACCCCCCCCTGTCACCTTTCTGCAATCAGCAGTCATCCTCCTCGTAGCTAAAACAGTTATGTAGAATTCAGTATGCAACGTGAATCTTCAGTGATATATTTTTATGAGATGAGACAGGGATTACTACGTATGACTCCGTCTGTCACCATTGATGAAGTATATCTTGAAATTAAAAAAAAATTCAGAATACCATGGTTAGACGGGAAGATCTTGATGCCCTTCTTGATACCATTGAGATACTAAGCAATCCTGAAACGATGGCAATGATACAAAAGAGTGAATCTGACATTGCTGCTGGGAGATTCAGAGAAATCTCCTCAATTGACGATCTGCTTGGCGAGTTGTCCTGATGGAATGGACTATTCAGAGGACAGACACCTTTATCGAGAGCCTCAGGAAATGTAGGGATAATAATATTGATCACCGCCAGCATGTCTATGACTGATTATAGATATTAATGTGAAATATCATCGAGACTCCATATTACCTCGCCCCTAGCCTCTACCAACATAAGTATATATGCTAAAACAATTCATCCAAGACTATGGCACTCGCTGAGATGCTTACCCCGGTTTCTATCGCCATCCAGCTGATTATTGTAATCCTCGGATGCTATGCTGGCTTCAAAATGAAAATACAGGCAGGATTCCTCTTCGCACTCACATTCCTGCTCTTTGCAGTCTACGATATGACCTCGATGATGGGATATGGAGATGACACGCTTGCAATCATCAATATCATCGCATCCCTCTCTGCCCTCGGAGGTATCTACCTGCTCGTGAAGCCGGCATAATTTTCCTAAATCCCCCTCCCCAATTTGGTTCAATTCAAACATCACTCAGAACACACTGTACTATTTCGTGTTAATGGCAGCGTTGGTCTCAAATACAAAAAAGGTCTGAGGAGCCAGCTCCTCGCTGACAACTCTCCTCCCCTCTCCCCTCGCTTCCTCGATCCCCGGCAGGTGCCGGTACAACGTCTCCCCGATCTCGGCCCCACGCGCACCAACACGTACAAATACACCTGCACTGCTTGTACCTGCTGCACACCCGGTGCCTGGCCCTCTTGCCGTCCTGCTCTTTGGTTCCGTCTATCCCGCCAGTGCCAGATCCGCATCTGCACCCGCACCTTGGGAATGTATGGATCAACGGTGATGGTCATACCACGTGGGTGATATTTCACTGAAAAAAAGGCATTATTTTTGATTTCTCAATATTTGAGATAGTATTATATACAACTTAAGATATTGCTATGCATGCTATCATATTGGAAGGTACGGTTTCTACTACTGTTTATTGCACTCTGTCTGCTCTCAATCATCACAACTGCTGCGCTCTTCGATGGCGGGGGACGGATTGAGGCACTCGATCAGGATTATATCTTTGATAGGGCATGGGGTACAACAGCTCTGCCCGGAGAGTTCTTCAACCCGCGTGGAATCGCATTTGACGATAATGGCAACATCTATATCTCCGATACACAAAATGCCCGCATACAGAAGTTTTCGCCAGACGGGGTATTCATTGCCGGATGCGGATCATATGGATGGGAGCCGGGAGCGTTTGGTGAGCCGCATGGTATTACTATCAATGATACCGGGTACCTGCTTGTGACAGACTCTGGCAATAACCGTATCCAGATTTTTTCACCGTCATTGGAATATGTACAAAGTATCGGCTCATACGGACATGGTGTGGGAGAGTTTGACTGGCCGCTCGGTATCACGACAAGGCCGGACGGATCCATTCTTGTTGCAGATACAAACAACCACAGGATCCAGATCTTCTCTCCATCCGGAAGCTTCCTCTCATCAATTGGGTCAGAAGGAACAGCAGATGGCCAGTTCATGTACCCAAATGATGTTGCAATTGACGGTGCCGGGAACATATATGTCATCGATCTTGGCAACAACCGCGTACAGGTTTTTTTTGAAAACGGGACGTTCCTTCGGAGGTGGGGAGGCACCGGTGATGCCTCTGGCATGTTCAACTGGCCGCAGGCTCTCACTGTGACTGATAACGGAACCGTGTATGTCGCCGATTCAGGAAACAGCCGTATACAGACATTTACTCCGGAAGGCGTCCACCTCTCCACCTGGAATTATTATTCAGAAGAAAACAGCAGTGAATTTTCTCATCCGGGTGCAATTGCGGCTGGTCCGGGAGATGTCATTGGTATCTGTGACTCAGAAAATCATAGAATCGGGATCTATACTGAGAACGGACTCCTCCTGAACGGTTTTGGAATATATTCGCATGGTGGTGATGGTGAATTCTGCCGTCCGACAGGTATTGCCGTTTCCCCGGATGGCGGGATACTCGTCTGCGATAATGGCAACCAGAGAATCCAGAAATTCTCTTCCGATGGAGCGTTTCTCTTCAGGTGGGGTAGTCACGGGAGTGGAGACGGTGAGTTTACCAATCCGTTTGGAATTGCAACCGATGCGAACGGGAGTGTTTTTGTCACTGAAACAGATAATTTCCGTGTACAGAAATTCAGTGCAGAGGGAACATTCAATTCAATCATTGGCTCATATGGGAATGGCCCTGGTGAGTTCAATACGCCGCGTGGGGTGGTGGTATCATCGAAAGGAGAACTAATTGTCGTTGATTCTGCAAACCACCGGATCCAGAGATTCTCTCAATATAGCGAGTATCTTGGAGAATTCGGATCCTATGGCTCCGGAGATCTTCAGTTCTCCTCCCCGATCGGAGCAGCCATTGGTCCGAATGGAATTCTCTATATCGCAGATACCGGAAACAGCCGGATCAAAAGATATTATACAAACGGGACATTCATCAGCATGTGGGGTGTGTGGGGAAATCAGGGTGAGGGAGAACTCAACAATCCGCATGGAGTTGCGGTATCGCAGGCAGGAGAGGTCTTTGTCGCTGATACCTATAATGATCGGATCTGTATCTTCTCAGGTGAAGGGGCATTCCTGGAAACGTTTGGCTCATATGGCTCGCAAAACGGCTCTTTCTTCAATCTCCATGACATTGCCGTTGATAGCGAAGGCTCTCTCTATGTTGCAGATACACACAACCATCGGATCCAGAAATTTGTTTCTGTTGAAAAACCGCTGGTAGCCAATTTTTCCGCAAACCGCACCTTCGGCAGAGCACCTCTGTCGGTACGCTTCACCGATCTATCGAGCGGATCACCTGATGCCTGGAGCTGGGATTTTGGAGATAGTGAACGATCAGATCTCCAGAATCCGGTTCATACCTATAGGTCAGAAGGGATTTATACGGTACGCCTCACCATAACAAATGAGAAGGGAAATGATACCGAAACAAAGGAAGGATATGTGGTCGTCTTCGGAGATCGGAGTTCTCCTCTCATTGTGAACCACACACATACCAATCTTTCGAAAGTGCCACTCTCTGTAATTAAACGGGCAACGCGATCCCTCCATATTGCCTATTCGCATACATCACATGGGAGCCAGATCACCGATGGTATGACCGGGCTGATAGGATTTCCAAATGCACCATACGGGGGATCAGTATACCGGTGGAATCATGGTGGAACAGACGGAGCACTGGATCTCCATGACTATGCAATGGAAGGCGATCTCGGTAACCCGGATCGCATATCCTGGGCAAACCGTACCAGGGAATACCTGGCCGCTCATCCAGAAACAAATGTCATCGTCTGGTCATGGTGCGGCCAGGTCTCCACCTCGACTGAGGACGATATTGAGTTGTACCTCTCGCTGATGAACACAATTGAATCGAAATACCCGGATGTACTCTTCGTCTATATGACAGGTCACCTTGACGGCACCGGTGTTGAAGGCAACCTGAACCAGCGAAATGAACAGATACGGACATTCTGCCGGGAAAATAACAAGGTTCTCTATGATTTTGCTGATATAGAGAGCTATGATCCTGACGGGAACGGATACCTCGCCAGGTATGCAAACGATGGCTGTGATTATGAAGATGGAGGAACTACCCGGAACTGGGCGATCGATTGGCAGAACAGCCATAACGAAGGTGTGAGCTGGTACAACTGCAATGCCGAACATAGCCAACCCCTGAATGCCAACCTGAAGGCATATGCAGCATGGTGGCTCTGGTCAGGGCTTGCCGGGTGGTCACCTGATCTCCTCAGGGCAGATTTCAGCGCTGACACTCATGGCGGACCAGCCCCGCTGCTTGTCTGGTTCACTGATACCTCGGCAGGAAATCCCGGGATATGGTCATGGGATTTTGGTGATGGTACACACTCCACACAGAGAAATCCATCTCATATATATACGCAACCCGGGGTGTATACGGTGAACCTGACAGTTCAGAATGACAATATGACAAATACCCTCTCCAGGGAGAATTATATTACCGTTGTTGAAGGGGGGTCGATGGTTTGTGCAGGACAGCGACATCTCGCCACCAGGATGAATGGTACAGTGCCGATCTCGATTGTGAATATCACCCATGCAGATGGAATCTCTCTCTATCTCACCTTCAACCCGGTGCTTGCCAGTATCATTAATGTCACAGTAAACGCCTCTATCTCGACAAATACGACACTTAACTGCACAATCGATAATGCAACCGGCACAGCTTCGTTCTCTTTGAAAAGGTCGCCTGAGACCTTTTTCGCAGATACAGCACCACAGCAGGTGCTTGATCTGCTCTTCAATGCACACATGCAACCGGGGAATGGATCGATCGGGATTGCAGATGCAACCTTCTCTCTTAATACAATGACCTATCCATTTGCCAGGGTGCAGAACGGTACACTAACAGTCCATCTCAGGAGTGATTTGAACAGAAACAACCGGATCGATATCGGTGATGTTGCAAAGGTAGCATGGATGGCAGCAGGTCTGATTCCCCAGGATCCCGAGGCAGACTTCGATGGAAAAGGGACCGTTGACGGCGCAGATGCGGCAAGGATTGCCTACTTCTATGTGGGGAAGATACCAACCATTTAAAGATTTCCCCTGTGTAATATACTATAATTTTTTATTATTTAGTTTTTAGAATGGCTGAGGTTATTCAAAGGTTTTATTTCAGTATACATGTATTAGAATGTCATACGATTCTTCTCAATGGTCTGCTGGTGGGATGCACTATGTTGGATAGAAAAAAAAGTATTCAGATTCTGATCCTTTGTGGTATCTGTATGTGCATTGTTGGTACTGTACAGGCCACTGAGGAATACGATTTTGTATTGCAATGGGGCTCATTTAATGGAGTTGGAACCGGAGATGGAGAATTTGTCAGACCCGAGGGGGTTGCCGTTGACAGTCTGGGGAATGTCTATGTCGTCGATACCTATTATGTTTCAACAAGCAGTGGAGCTGTACAGGAGGTGAATAACCGGATCCAGAAGTTCGATAATGACGGTACCTTCATCACCAAATGGGGATCAAACGGCACCGATCTGGGCCAGTTCCTCTACCCAAAAGGTATTGCAATCGATCAGAACGATATGGTCTATATCGTTGAAAAGAACGGCAATCGGGTTCAGAAGTTTACCACAGACGGTGTTTTCTCTACATGGTGGGGTGCAGAGGGATCAGGTCCGGGCCAGTTCAATAAACCCGAGGCGATCGCAGCAGATAGTGACGGTTGGATCTATGTGGCAGACACTCGAAATCACCGGATCCAGAAGTTTAACAATCTCGGAAGCTTCGAGATGGAATGGGGATCCCAGGGATCAGGCGATGGCCAGTTTAACTTCCCTCTCGTCATCGCAACAGATAGTGAGAATCACATCTATGTGGGTGATGAGAACTATCGTATCCAGAAGTTCGATGCAAACGGCACCTTCATCACCAAATGGGGTTTTGAGGGGATGGGTGATGGCGGATTTACCTATCCCCCAAGCGGTGCTGCCGTGGACGGAGAGGGTAATCTCTTCGTTGCCGAGGGGCAGTTCTATACCGGCAACAGGCTGCTGTACCGGATCCAGAAGTTTGATGCAAACGGCACCTTCATCACCAAATGGGGGTACCGGGGTATAGGAGAAGGGGAGTTCCAATATCCACGGGGTGTTGCGGTCGACCAGAATGGCAACGTCTTTGTTTCAGACGGATGGGAGAAAAGCCACCATCACCGGATCCAGAAGTTTGCTCTTCACAAAGATGAGATTATAGCTAACTTCACCGGGGATCCCCGGAGCGGCGACCCCCCGCTTCTGGTGAATTTCACGGATCTATCAAGTGGAAACCCGACATCCTGGCAATGGACATTTGGGGATGGAAATACCTCTGATAGCCAGAATCCATTTAATACCTATACATATCCCGGAACCTACAATGTCTCCCTGACAGCGAGCAATGCAGATACCACACACACCATCACAAAGAATGGCTATATTACTGTCAATCCATTAATCGCCAACTTTACCGGAGATCCCAGAGAGGGAGACTTCCCACTGGTTGTGAACTTTACCGATACATCAACCGGAACACCGGATTCGTGGGAGTGGGATTTTGGTGATACTGCAACATCAACAGAACAGCACCCGTCACATGAGTATACTGCACCCGGCAATTACAGCGTCTCACTCACTGTCTCCAATGCAGGTGGAAACAGCACCGAACTGAAAAACGAGTATATAATTGCGAGAGACTGGGTGCAGGCTGATTTTCATGTTGATATCACAGAAGGTGTCGCCCCGCTGACGGTCCACTTTACTGACAATTCAACCGGGGGCACTGCACCGCCAGACTATTGGGAATGGACCTTTACCAACTGGGATTTCACGTTTGAATATAAGACAAATGAACAGAATCCTGCATACACCTTCACGATACCGGATGATTATATTATTTCCCTCTATGTAGAACGAGATAATCTATCAGCTGTTGCGGTGCTGGGAAGTGGCATACACGTGGCTTGGGCACCACCTGTTGCCGGTTTTACCGCAAATGTAACCTCAGGCGAGGCCCCACTGACGGTTCAGTTCACCGACACCTCGACGGGTAATATTTCAGAATGGAGCTGGGACTTTGGGGATGGCGTCACCTCACAGGAACAGCATCCCCTTAAAACCTATGGAGTGCCTGGCGTCTATACTGTATCGCTGAATGTAACCAACGAGGGTGGGAGTAGTAATGAAACAAAGACCGATTATATTACAGTCACCGGAACTCCCACACCCCCGATCGCCAACTTCTCGGGATCGCCTGCAACCGGACTGGTTCCGCTGACCGTCCAGTTCAATGATCTCTCAACACGAGGGCCGACACAATGGTTCTGGGATTTTGGGGATGGAACGAATTCTACCCATCAGCATCCTGAAAAGATCTATAGTACTGCCGGAACCTATACCGTCTCCCTTACCGCGAGAAATGCCGCAGGAAGTGATACTGAATCAAAGACTGACTATATCATTGCGTCTGATCCTGTCCCGCCTGTTGCTCAGTTCACCGGAACACCAGAAGCCGGATTTGCACCTCTCACCGTCCGGTTCCAGGATGAATCAACAGGTTTCCCGACATCATGGTTCTGGGAGTTTGGAGATGGAACAAACGCAACAGAACAGCACCCGGAGAAGGTCTATACAACTGCCGGTACCTACACTGTTTCGCTGAATGTAACAAACGATGCCGGCAGCAGTCTTAAAACACGGATTGATTACATAAGGGTTTCAGACCCTGTACAACCTCAAGCGAACTTCACCGGAACACCGACCAACGGAACCGCCCCTCTTACTGTCCGGTTCACTGATCTCTCAACAGGCTTCCCAACATCCTGGCTCTGGGAGTTTGGTGATGGAACGAACTCAACAGAACAGCACCCACTAAAGATCTACAACCATACAGGAACCTATACGGTCATCCTGAATGTGTCAAATAGCGAGGGCAGCAGTTCGATTGTCAAAGACCGGTATATCACCGTCACCGAAATCCCGGTTCCACCTGTTGCAAACTTCACCGGGACTCCGACAGTTGGCATTGGCCAGCTCACTGTCCAATTCACCGATCTCTCAACCGGGAGTCCCACATCCTGGCTCTGGGAGTTTGGTGATGGAACAAACGCAACAGAACAGCACCCGGAGAAGACATACGGAACAATCGGATCATACACAGTCTCATTACGTGCATCGAATGCAGAAGGAAGCAATACTCATACAAAACAGGCCTACATCAACGTGATAGCAGTCCCCACACCCGGCAACTACACATTTACCACTGAGTGGGGGTCAAGGGGTGCAGCAGACGGGCAGTTTGTCTATCCCGAAGGGCTGGCAATGGATCGCAATGGAGCACTATCGGTTGTTGATCAGGGGAATAACCGGATACAGACCTTCGATGTAAACGGCTCTTTCATCAGCACATGGGGGAGTTCCGGATCCGGGGATGGCGAGTTCGATGTACCACGGGATATCTGCGTCGATGCAGACGGTCATTTCTATGTGATAGATACCTGGAATGCCCGCGTCCAGAAATTTGATGAAACCGGCTCATTCATCAGTGCATGGGGTTCATACGGCTTTGGTGAGGGTCAGTTTAGTTCCCTCTATGGTATAGCAGCAGATTCTGCCGGGAATATCTATGTCACCGATCGCGATCGTGTCCAGAAATTTGATTCAAATGGAACATTCCTCCTGCAATGGGGAACAACCGGCAGTGGAGAGGGCCAGTTCAACTCGGCAATGGGCATCGTTGCAGATCCGGATGGCACTATCTATGTCATCGATTGGGGCAACAACCGGGTTCAGAAGTTTGGATCAGATGGCAGTTTCATTGCCACCTGGGGCTCTCCTGGATCCGGTGAAGGACAATTTGCCATGCCAAAGGGGATCGCCGCTGATACTGCCGGCTATATCTATGTAGCAGACACACAGAACCACCGCATCCAGGTCTTTAACTCAAATGGAACGTATCTGACGCAGATCGGATCCTATGGTACCGGTGAAGGCCAGTTCAATGAGCCCTTTGATGTTCTGGTAGACAGATTAGGGAATCTGATCGTTTCAGATGCACGAAACCACAGGATACAGGTCTTCTCTCCGAAGATTGAAGGAATGCCGAAAGCAGCCTTCACCGGAACGCCAACATCCGGACAAACACCGCTCACCGTCCAATTCACAGATGAATCATCCGGGGATATCACGACATGGCAATGGATATTCGGCGACGGAACGACATCAACCGAACAGAATCCAATAAAGATATACACAACGCCGGGTGTCTACACGGTCTCTCTCACAGTATCAAATGCCATCGGCAGTGACACAAAAGAGATAACCAATTATATCAATGCAACCCCGCCCCCGGAGTACTATAGATACGTCACCCAGTGGGGATCCTACGGGGATGGGCGATTCCTGTATCCGAAAGGGACAGCTGTCGATCCAGCCGGCAACCTATATGTTGTCGATGCTGGCAATGACCGTGTCCAGAAATTCGATCAGAACGGCACCTTCCTCCTCCAATGGAGGGGAGGTGGTGGCTGGTGGGATGGTGACCTGCTGATGGGAGGTGCATACATTGCAATAGATGCAGACGGCTATGTCTACCTCTCCCAGGGCAGCAGTATCAAAAAATATGACGCAGACGGGACCTTCATTTCACAATGGGGTTCATACGGCTCCGGAGAAGGCCAGTTCCAGGATGCCCGTGGTATCGCCATTGACGCCAATGGCACTCTCTATGTGGCAGACTACTCTGTAAACCGGATCCAGACGTTCACCTCTGATGGCACCTTTATACGGCACTATCAATTCTCACAGGGATCAGGAGATGGGGAGTTTGGCCTTGGACCTGTTGGGATATCCATCGATACAGACGGTTCGATGTATATAACTGACTACATCAATAACCGTGTCCAGAAATTTGATCAGAACGGTACATTCCTGGCAACCTGGGGATCCTATGGTTACGGGACTGGACAATTCAGGAATCCTACTGGCATCCGGATCGATGGAGCAGGGGATGTGAACGTTGTTGACTCCTGGAACAACCGCATCCAGACGTTTGCCAAGAATGGGGCATTTATCCGGAGCTGGGGGAGCAGAGGAGATGGAGATGGCCAGTTTGACGTTCCGCAGGATATTGCGATCGACAACAGTGGCAACATCTATGTAACCGACTATTACAACAACCGTATCCAGAAATTTGACAGTACTACCACATTTATCACCACATGGGGTTCAGAGCCGCCCGGTGATGGTTCATTCTACCATCCGGGAGGCATGTCAGTCGATCGGAACAACTACCTGTACATCGCAGATACCAACAACCATCAGATCCAGATATTCGACAATACCGGCACCTTCATCAGAAGATTCGGTGAAGAGGGGTCCCCGACACTTCCCGGAGAGCTTCCTGTTGATGAAGCAGACGGTAAATTCAAATGGCCTAAGGGTGTTGCGGTCGATAGTGATGGATTTATCTATGTCGCTGATACCGGCAACAGCCGCATCCAGAAATTTGATGCAAACGGCACCTTCATCACAAAATGGGGAGGCTGGCCGGTCGGCCCGGATGACGGGCACTTTGTTCATCCGGAGGATATTTCAGTAGATGCCAATGGATTTGTGTATGTCGCAGATACAGGCAATAACCGCATCCAGAAGTTTGATGCAAACGGCACCTTCATCAGCAAATGGAATTCACCCAACCCGACAGGTGTCACTGTTGATCAGTTTGGTGTTGTCTGTGTTGCAGGTAGCGGCAGTATACGCACCTTCGATACACTAGGCACATTCATCAGACAATGGGTCTCCATTGGTTGCCGGGGAATTGCCACAGATGGTGAGGGGAATGTATACGCAACCGATACAGCCAATGACCAGATCAAAAAGTTCACTCCCAACGGGGTATTCATCACCGGATGGGGAGCATTTGGAGATGGGGATGGTGAATTGAATGTCCCTGGTGGTATTGCGGTCGACGGGAACGGAACAGTCTTCGTCACGGATGCATTCAACAACCGTATCCAGGCTTTTTCATCATTCAGCCCGGTTCCTGCGCCTTTTGCAGGTTTCACAGCGAATGTCACAACCGGATATGCCCCGCTCACGGTCAGGTTCAATGATACATCCACAGGCGATCCAACATCCTGGCTCTGGCAATTTGGGGATGGGACGACCTCAGGTGAGCAGCACCCTGTAAAGACATTCATGACAAATGGTACCTACACCGTATCACTCACCGCAGGCAATGTCGGAGGGACCAACACGACGGTGAAGGAGAACTATATTATGGTTCACCTCCGTTGCGACTTCAACAGAAACAACCGGATCGATATCGGTGATGTTGCAAAGGTAGCATGGATGGCAGCAGGTCTGATTCCCCAGGATCCCGAGGCAGACTTCGATGGAAAAGGGACCGTTGACGGCGCAGATGCGGCAAGGATTGCCTACTTCTATGTGGGGAAGATCCAGGCTCTCTGAAGATTCAGTAATGATAAGGTCTGGGGACAAAAATCATCCCCTATATTTATATGAATTGTGTCTTGATCAATGATAACGTAATCATGAAATCTGCTGACGCTCTCCAGCACCTCCCACTCTAAGCGCCAAATGAGATCAACATCTTTATTATCTAACAGATGTATCCGAACATATGGCACTCGCTGAGATGCTTACCCCGGTTTCTATCGTCATCCAGTTGATTATTGCAATCATTGGATGCTATGCTGGATTCAAACTTAAAATTGAGGCAGGATTCCTCTTTGCACTAACGTTCCTGCTCTTTGCAGTCTACGATATCACCTCGATGATGGGATATGGATCTGATATGCTCTCAATAATCAATATCATCGCATCCCTCTCTGCACTTGGTGGTGTCTACCTGCTCGTGAAGAAGGCGTGATTTTCTCTCTCTTTTCTTTCTGCCCGCTCCTTCGCTTCTTCATCCCCCTACCGTTCCGCCCCTGCTAGAAACGCAGCCAGGACCGCCATATACTCCTCTTCCGCCTCCATGAAATGCATATGCGAGGCTCCGGCAAAGACCTTCATCACAGCACCCGGCGTCATTTCGGCAAAACCCCGGACGGTACGCGGCGTTGCTTCATCAAACTCCCCGCAGGTATAGAGGACCGGCAGTAAAAGCGACGGCAGCACATCCGTCTTATCAACATACCGGAGGCTCCCCCGGACCGTGAACTCAGACGGCCCCCACATCGCCATGTAGATCGGAACTGCCAGCCGCTCGAACATCCGCATCAGGCAGTCCGGCCAGGGATCCATCCGGCAGACATGGCGGCGGTAATACGCCATCATCGCCTCCTGGTATGCGGGCGAATCATACACCTCGCATGACTCATGCATCTCGATCACCGCCCGCGGATCCGGCGGCATCTCAGATAACAGCCGCCGCTGGTCTGTTTCCCAGCGTGGCGACGAGATCAGGGGCCCGGCAAGAATGATTGAAGCAACACCATCCTGCCCGTATTTTTCGAGATAGGCAGCTACCACCATCGCCCCGAATGAATGGCCGAGGAGATGCACCCTATCCGGAGCTAGCGCCGAAATAACCGCATGCAGCTCATCTGCATACCGCCCAGGCGTCAGCAGCGAATCGTCCACAGCCGCGGGTGATCGGTACGATCCCAGCTGATCATAGCAGATCACCGGCCGGGACTCTGCAAGCGACAGAAACGGCTCAAATGCATCAGAGCTCCCGCCGGGCCCCCCGTGAACCAGGATCAGCGGGATGCCGCCCTTCTCACTGCCAGCAATACAGTACCCGACCTCACCTCCGGGGACGAGAACTATACCATGCATATGAGTATTCATAGCCAGTATCGGGGGTGGGAGGATAAAATTCTTCTGAACCAAAAATCAGCCTCCGGGTCAGATAGAGAAAGAGAGAATACGAAGGAGCTGAGAAGATGATCAGCAGGAACACCACTAATGGAAGATCAGAAGAGCCCTTACCCGGTATCAGATACCGCAGCCCTTGTGATGCTCTGGGCACGCAGCTACTTTGAGGATACCCGGACAATCCGTCACTACATGGATCGGCTTGACCTTGTGCCCGGAATCCCGCTCCTTGAACTATACAACCGTACATGCCCCTGGTATTCTGAGGTGATCGTAAACAGGAAACATTTCATTAAAAACGCCGTCCTCTCCCTTCTTCAGGCAGGCAACAGCCCTGCTGTCATCGCAAACCTCGGGGCTGGCTTCTCCCCCCTTGCCCTTGAGCTTTCGGATCAACTCTCTTCAGATCTCAACTTTATGGAGCTCGATCTCGAGAATACCGGTGTCAAAGAGCAGCTGTACCGGGAGATCATCCCCGGCTGCTCCGGGTTTATCCGCTGTATACAGGCCGATATCACAGACACCCGGCAACTCATCTCCATACTGAAGAAGGGATGCGGAACCAGCCGTAAAACCCGCCTGATCATCGTTATGGAAGGGCTCACATACTATATCGGGCGGCAGCAGATGGAGCAGATGGCAGCCGCTCTCACCGCCTCGTTCCCTGGCCTTGCAGTCGTCTTCGAGCACCTGAAGCCATGCCATCTCATCAGTGACACCCGGAGGCATATCCCCTATGATATCTTCTCGCATGTCCGGGACTATACAGGGTGCCGGGAGATGACCACCTATACAGAAGAGCAGATTCGTACCATCTTCGGCCACGGCTTCTCTCTCTCCTACACGGATATGGATCAGATGGAACGCAGGAGAACGGGCACTCAGAAGTACTTCCCAACCCCCGAAGATGGCTGGCTCTCGGTAGCTGTTATAAAACAGAGATGAGTCCCGAAGATTGTGATCAGGTGACCTTTTCAGGGTGTGCGATCAACAGGGATCATTAAACAATGGAAACGCACCGGATCGCCACACTGATCATCATCGCCGCATCCCTCATCCTGGCAGCCCTCATCTATCCGGCAGCCCCGGAGCAGATCCCGACCCACTGGAATCTCGGAGGCGAGCCTGACGCATGGTCTGATACGGCATTCGGGCTCGCAATCATCCCGGCAATCCTCGTTATAACCGCTCTCCTCTTCGGAGCGATGCTGAAGTACATCGGCTCCGGCGATACGAAGACCAGAAGAGCAACCGGCTGGTTCATCGTCCTCATCATTGCCCTCCTCTTTGGCATCCAGATCTTCCAGGCAATCAGCATCCTCGGCTACCCGGTCGATCCGGCCCTCTTCTTCCCGATCCTCTTCGCCCTTTTTTATCTCGGACTCTCGTTCCTCCTTCCCCGGGTCACAAAGAGGAATACGATGATGGGAATCCGGACCCCCTGGACAATGAAGAGCGAGGAGGTCTGGGTGCGGACACACCAGCGGAGCGCCCGCGTTCTACAGGTGGCAAGCGGCCTCACCCTCTTTGGGATATTCTATCCCGATCACCTCTTCCTCTTCATCATCATTCCTGCCATTCTTGCCATGGTATGGCTTGTCATCATCAGCTATCTCGAGTTCAAAAACCTCTGGGAGATGCAATGAAGGCAGACGCCACCTGCCAGAAGACCCTTGAAGCATTCTTTGGCCATACCAGTTTCCGGCCGAACCAGGAGGCGATAGTAAAAGATCTCCTGGAAGGCCGCGATGTCCTCGCCGTGATGGCAACCGGCGGCGGCAAATCCCTCTGCTACCAGCTCCCCGCCGTCCTCCTCGGCGGCACCACGATCGTCATCTCGCCCTTGATCGCCCTGATGAAAGATCAGGTCGATGATCTTCAGGCACAGGGGATCGCCGCTGCCCTCCTCACCTCGAACCAGACCTATGACGCACGAAAGGCAATCGAGGCAGAGCTGCAAAAACAATCGATCACTATCCTCTATGTCTCGCCTGAGCGGCTGGGCCTGCCTGCATTCCAGGGACTCCTCCGAACAATCAACCCGAAACTCTTTGCAATCGACGAGGCTCACTGCATCTCACAGTGGGGCCACCAGTTCAGGAAAGACTACCGGACCCTTTCGATCATCCGCGATCTCTTCCCGGAGACCCCGATCATCGCCCTCACCGCAACCGCAACCAAAGAGGTGCGGGAGGATATTATTGGCCAGCTCCAACTGAGAAAACCCAACCAGTATGTCGGCGGCTTTGACCGTGAGAACATCCGGTATACCGTGATTATGGAGAAGAGCGAAGATGAGCGTTTCCGCCGCCTTGCCCTCTTCATCGCTAACCATCCGAGGCAGTCGGGGATCATCTACTGCCGGTCCAGGAAAGCGGCAGATGATATCGCAGCAAAACTCAGGAAACGGCATATCCTTGCACAGCCCTACCATGCCGGGCTCCCTGGCAATGAACGCTCCAGGGTGCAGGATGCATTCCTGAAGAACCAGGTGCCGGTGATCGCGGCCACGATAGCCTTTGGAATGGGGATCGACAAGCCCGATGTCAGGTTCGTCGTCCACTTCCATCCCCCAAAGGATATCGAGTCCTTCTACCAGGAGAGCGGGCGGGCGGGGAGAGATGGAAAGCCCGCAGAATCACTTCTCTTCTATTCATCCCAGGACTTTGCCATCTCAAAAAAGCTGATCGAGAAGGAGTACCAAAGCCAGATTGATCTCTCGATTCGAATCAACAAGCTCAACACCATGCAGTCATGGTGCGAGAGCACCACCTGCCGCCGCCAGAAAATTCTGAAGGTCTTCGGGGAGAAAAATGCAGAATCTTTCTGCGGGAACTGCGATATCTGCGCATCTGCACCGAAACTGCTCCATGACCGGATCATTTCAGGCATCGCATCCATATCGGGACGGTTTGGAATTGATACCGCCGCAGCGATTCTCACCGGATCGTCACAACCAGATGCCCATACCCTCCTCCCGGCATATGGTCTTGCATCACAATGGTCCGAAGATGAGGTGAAACAATCAATTCACGCTCTCATCCGGGATAAAAAACTCCTGCTCTCCGGAAACATGCGGGTGAAGGCGGCGCCGAAGACAAAAAGGCGGGGCTGATCGAGGATACTTTTATTGCTCTGATGTACATATCTATACATTATACTACAATGATGTAAGTAATTGGAGGAATATGATGCAGACCAAGATCTACCTCGATGAGGAGAGCCTCCCAAAGACCTGGTACAATATCCAGGCGGATCTCCCCTCCCCCCTTGACCCGCCGCTCCATCCGGGAACCGGAAAGCCGGCAGGCCCTGAAGACTT
Organism: Methanocalculus taiwanensis; assembly: GCF_024372745.1. Taxonomy (GTDB): domain Archaea; phylum Halobacteriota; class Methanomicrobia; order Methanomicrobiales; family Methanocorpusculaceae; genus Methanocalculus; species Methanocalculus taiwanensis. Next base: position 74,964 of record NZ_VOTZ01000001.1, on the reverse strand, counting down.
TGCCCCCATCTTCCCGATGGAGCTGATCGGTCAGGAGATGAGCCAGCAGAGAACTATCCCAATCCCCGAAGAAGTCAGGGATATCCTTCGGATCTGGAGGCCGTCCCCCCTGATCCGTGCCCACCGGCTCGAAAAATTCCTAAAGACCCCGGCAAAGATCTACTACAAATGGGAAGGTGTGAGCCCGGCAGGCAGCCACAAGCCCAATACCGCTGTTCCCCAGGCATACTACAATATGAAAGAAGGGATCGAGCGGATTTCAACTGAGACCGGCGCCGGCCAGTGGGGTTCCGCCCTTGCCTTTGCAACGAACCTCTTTGATCTGGAATGCACGGTATACATGGTCAGTTCGAGCTATTACCATAAGCCGTACCGGAAATCGATGATGCAGGTCTGGGGAGCAGAATGTATCCCAAGCCCAAGCCCAAGAACTGCGTCAGGCCGGGCCATCCTGGAGAAAGATCCAAATACCTCGGGATCGCTTGGGATCGCCATCTCCGAAGCGGTCGAAGATGCAGCCACCCATGCAAACACCCACTACTCACTCGGATCAGTCCTAAACCATGTCTGCCTCCACCAGACGATCATGGGGCTTGAGGCACGCGAACAGCTCGCGATGGAAGAGCTCTACCCCGATTACGTCATCGGGAGTGTCGGCGGCGGATCGAACTTTGCCGGGATCAGCTTCCCCTTCGCAGGCGATATCCTCACCGGGAAGAAGAAAGATACCGAGATCATCGGTGTCGAACCGGCTGCATGCCCGACATTGACACGGGGGCTCTATGAGTACGACTACGGCGATGTCGCAGGACTTACCCCGATGCTGAAGATGTACACCCTCGGCCATGACTTCATTCCCCCGGCACTCCATGCCGGAGGGCTCCGGTACCATGGCGACTCCCCGATCGTCTCCCGGCTTGTCCATGACGGGATCATCACGCCGCGAAGTTACCTCCAGAACGAGGTCTTTGAAGCTGCAATCACCTTCGCCCGGACAGAAGGGATGATCATCGCACCCGAGGCAGCACATGCGGTGAAAGGCGCAATCGATGTTGCCCTCGAATGCAGGAAGACCGGCGAAGAAAAGACGATCCTCTTCTGCAACTCAGGCCACGGCCATTTTGATATGACCGCATATGATGCCTACCATACAGGAGGGATCATCGATTACGACTGTCCCGACGATCTGATCAAAGAATCCCTCGCAAACCTCCCGAAGCAGAGAGGATGACACCGGTAATAGGACTTCTGATCAACCCGATCGCCGGGATGGGCGGCACCGTCGGGCTGAAAGGAACCGATGGTCTCGCAGGAGAGGCACTGGCACGGGGGGCAACCCCCAAATCCGCCATCCGGACAAAGGAGACCCTCTCCCTGCTCAAAAATGACAGCCTCACCTTCCTCACCGCATCGGGCGCAATGGGCGAGGATGCAGTCAGGGAATGCGGGATCACAGCGATCAGCGTCCTCCACGAATCAGGCGAACCGACCACAGCAGAGGATAGCATCCGTGCCGCCGCTGCATTCAAAGAGGCAGGGGCAGACCTGATCGTCTTTGCTGGCGGTGACGGCACTGCCCGGGACATCCTCTCTGCGGTCGGAACAACGGTTCCCATTCTTGGGATACCGGCGGGGGTGAAGATGTACTCAGCCGTCTTTGCAACCGATCCGATCGCAGCCGCCGCACTGATCCGGGAAGCCGGATCCCTCCCGATCCGTGATGCCGAGGTGCTGGATGTCGATGAGGAGGCATACAGGGACGGCCGCCTCAGCACCCGGCTCTATGGCATCGCAACGACACCGTACCGCGCAGGCTATGTCCAGCATGCAAAGGAGACCGTCTTCAGAACCGGGACCGAAGAGGAGGATCGGCAGGAGATTGCAAACTTCATGGCAGGGGTCCTCTCCTCTCCCCGGCCTTTCATCCTTGGCCCCGGCTCGACGACAGAGGCGATTGCAGATGCAATGGATCTGGAATGCACCCTCCTTGGGTTCGATGCATACGCAGATGGCACCCTCGCCATCCGGGACGGTGATGCACAATCCCTCCTCGGTTTTCTCCGCGATCACCAGGATACACGCCTCATCATCAGCCCGATCGGATCCCAGGGCTTCATCATCGGGAGGGGCACCCAGGTGATCACGCCAGAGATCCTCAGAAGTATCGGAGATACAAACACAATCGTCGTCGCAACTCCCGGCAAGCTGAGGGCGACGCCAGAGCTCCATATCGATTCGGGGGATCAACATCTTGATCGATCATTTCCCGATTCGATCCGCGTGATCTGTGGTTTCGGGCTTGCGGAGCGGAGAAAACTCCATCGTTCTCTCTGACCCAGACCGCTCCTTTTATACCCAAATTGTACAAATATATACACTACACTACAATAATGGAGAATTACGAGTGCCGAATATTACCGCATTTCTTGATATCGGGGCGGCCCGATCAGACAAACCCGCCCTGATCGTCCCAACGCGGGGCGAGTCCTGTTCAATGCGGGATCTCCTGAATGCCACCTGTTCTGTTGCATCCCTCTTCACCTCGCTTGGCGTTGTGAAGGGTGATCGGATAGTGATCTACCTGGAGAGCTCCGCTGAATACCTGATCGGGTACTTCGCGGCATGGCGGATCGGGGCAGTCGCTGTCCCGACCGGACGGGTCTATACCAGGGAGGAGCTTGCCTATGCGGTTTCAAACTCCGGCGCACGTATTATCATCACCGATCCACAAGGGGTGGCTGCGGCGAAAACGATCCCCGGCACCACCATCATCTCAACTGGAGATGCACCCAAAGGCACGGTTCCCTGGCCCTCGCTGCGGGAGGCAGTACCGGTAATCCCCCCTGTGAACTGCTCGCCCACCGACCTCTGCCAGATCCAGTATACCTCCGGGACCACCGGAAAGCCGAAGGGAGCGATGCTCACCCATGGCGGATGGATGGCAGCTCTTGATGCCGAGGCAGAGGCGCTCACCCTCACACCGGATGACGTGTACCTCGGCATCTACCCGATGGGCCATGTCGGCTTATCATGGGGTATAGCAGCACTGAAGGCGGGTGCCGCCTTCGTTGTTATGGAGCGGTTTGAGCTTGAAGCCTACCTCTCACTCACCGAAGAATACGGAGTCACCGTCCTTGCAGGGATGCCGCCGGTTATCCACTCCCTCCTCACTTCGCCAGCCGGCACAGAAGGCTGCCTTGCAACGGTGCGGGAGATCATCTCCGGCGGCGGCCCCCTCCATCCCGAGATCTGGAAGCCGTTCCATGAGCGGTTCAACATACCGATCATCAATGCATACGGCCTCTCGGAGACGATTGTTCTTGGAACAGGGACCGCGATCCGGGCCGCAGACTATCCGTTTGCAGATCGGTTCCTCTCGGTCGGCCATCCGATCGGGTACTCCGAGGTCAACATCGTCGATTGCGAAGATCCGGAAAAGATCCTCCAGGTTGGAGAGGAAGGGGAAGTTGCCCTCCGGGGCCCTGCAGTCGCCCTCGGGTACTATGGGATGAAGGAGGAGACCGAAGAAGCCTTCCTTCCATCAGGCTGGTTCTTAACCGGCGATATCGGGTTTATCGATCCGGCCGGGAGGCTCTCCATTACGGATCGTAAAAAGGATATGATCATCATGTCGGGCTGGAAGATTTACCCGACTGAGGTGGAGGATGTCCTCCTCCGCCACCCCGCTGTTGCAGATGCCGCCATCTTCGGCATACCTGACGCAAGGAGGGGCGAGATTCCGATCGCAGCCATCGTTTTACAGGAGAACCAGACGATCTCACGCGACGGGATCACCGAATACTGCCGCTCCCATCTGGCAGGATACAAGGTGCCACGGGAAGTGATCATCACCGATTCGCTTCCCAGGAAGAACGGCTGGAAACTGATGCGGAAAACACTCAGAGAAATATATACACAAGAGAGATCATCATGAAATCAAGAGATATAGCACTTGTCGGCATTCTGCTTGCAGCAGGAGCCATTGTACGGTACATGTCGCTCGTTATACCGGGCCCGATCGTTGCAAACCTTGTGATCGCCTTCTACTCGCTCGCGATCATTTTGGTTGTTCCAAAGATCAGCGAAGCACTCGGAATTGGTATCATCGCGGGACTGATATCGGCATTGATCAGCCATTCGATCTTTCCGCCAGCAAACCTCATATCCGAGCCTATCGGCGCTATTGTCTGTATACTCATCTTTATGGCGCTCAAAGACAGGATGAAGCTGGCAGCACCCGGTATTACTACCTTCATCACCACACTCGCTTCAGGCTTCTCATTTGTCGGCGTCGTCGTGATCCTGCTCCTCGCAGCACCGGGGATGCTCGCACAGGCAGTGACCCTCACCGGCTTTGTGATGGCCGTTGTTCCGATCGTTGTTATCACGGCAGTGGTGAACGGGATCATCGTCTCGATGCTCTACCCCGCCGCCTCCCGGGTCCTTGAGAGGTAACTGATGATCACAATAGACCACTTCAGCTATACGTACAGGAACAGGGAGCACCCGGTACTCCGGGATATCTCCCTTTCGATTCCAAAGGGATCGATGATGATCGTCACCGGCCCTTCAGGTGCAGGCAAGACAACCCTCTGCCGGGCGATGGCGGGGATCCTCTCGCATGTCTATACCGGCACCGCTACGGGATCGATTGCGATTGCGGGGCGGGATATCATGGAGTACAAGGGTATAGAAGAGCTCTCCCATGATGTCTCGATGGTCTTTGACGATGCCGATGCACAGCTGATCTTCACCACCGTCGGGGAAGAGGTGATGACGAGCCTGGAGAACCGTGGTCTCTCAAAGAAAGAAGCAGAGGCGGAACTTGTAAGGATCCTTGACCTTCTGCAGATCTCCCATCTTGCAGATCGTGCCCCCTATACCCTCTCCGGAGGACAGAAGCAGAAGGCGGCGCTTGCTGCAACCCTTGCACTTGGAACGAATGTGCTCATCCTTGACGAAGCAACATCAGAACTTGATGAAGAGGCACGGAACCTGGTATTCTCCATCCTGAGATCGCTTGCGGACGGGGGAAGAACCATCGTCCTTGTTGAGCATATGATCGATGAGGCCGCAAAATATGCAGACTCCTGCGTCCTGGTGAAGGACGGGACGATCGCAGCATCCAAAACCCCGGAGGAGGTCTCACGTATCATCCAGAAGTCCCTTCCTCCGATCACCAAGCGTCCCGGCAAAGAGCAGGGGGATCTCCTCATCGAGGCGACCGGGCTTGTCCACTGCTACGGCGATTTCTGTGCCGTTGACGGGGTGGATATTACACTCCGGAAAGGTGAGATCATCGCGATTGTAGGGGAGAACGGATCGGGGAAGACGACGCTCGTGAAGCATTTCAACGGCCTGTTAAAGCCGACTGCGGGGACGCTTAGGATTGCCGGGAGCACCTGCAATGGTCACTCCATCTCGGTCCTCTCCCGGCATACCGGCCTTGTATTCCAGAATCCTGATACGATGCTCTTTGAAGATACCGTCAGGAAAGAGATCGCGTTTGGGCTGAAGAATATCGGACGGGATCAGAGCTGTATCGCTGATGTCCTCAATGAGGTCGGGCTTGCAGGAAAGGAGGATACCAATCCCCGCCACCTCTCACGTGGCGAGCGGCAGCGGCTTGCCCTTGCCTGCGTCGTCGCGATGGGCCAGGAGGTCTTCGTCCTTGACGAGCCGACAACAGGACTCGATCTTGCAGAATCCCTCCAGATCATGGAGATTCTGATGCGGCTTTCAGATGAGGGGCATGGGATTGTGATGATCACGCATAATCCGAATCTGGCAACGACTTTTGCGGATCGGGTCATGAAGATGAGCAACGGAAAGATCGTCTGCAGTCAGGAGGCTTAAATCCCATGCAGGAGATTATGCAGTATATCCCGGGCAACGGCATCTTCCACAGGGTGCATCCGCTCACAAAGCTCCTCTTCACGGTGATCATCGTCATCCTCGCGGTACTGACAAGCGATCTCCTGCTGCTTGCATTCCTCCTTGTTGCAGTCTTCCTTGCAGCATGGGCCGGAGGACTTGGGCGTGGTCTCACCGAACAGATTCCGCTCCTCCTCGTCCTCGGTGTAATGCTCGTCCTCTTCACAGTGCTGACGATGCATGGCGGCGAGGTGCTCTTTACGCTTATCCCTGCAGGCATCCCCTTGATCGGCGGCGGGCTCCCGGTAACAACTGGTGCCCTGCTCTTTGGAACCATCCTCTCGCTCCGGTTTGCGGTGATGCTTTTTGCCTTCCAGCTCCTCGTCGTCTCGACAAAACCGGGAGAGCTTGTCACCACCCTCAGGCAGCTGAAGATGCCCATTGACTACACCCTGATGTTTTTAATTGCGCTCCGGTTCATCCCGACCCTCCAGAGAGAAGGGATCAGGATCAGCGAGGCACAGCTTGCACGGGGATATGCCCCCGGCGACGGGATGATGGGAAAAGTGAGGGGGCTGAAGCCGGTGATCCTCCCGCTTATCTTAAATGCTCTTGGAAAGGCTGATACGCTTGGACTGACGATCGATATGCGTGGATACCGCCGTGGAAGGGCAGATACGGGCACGCTCTCGTTTGGTGCCCTGGACGGAGTCGTCATCCTGGCTGCACTTGCACTCGCAGCAATTGTAGCCGCAACCAATATCATTCTGGTGTAGGATAGATGCAATAATGAGAACGAGCGGAGTACCTGGCCTCGATCCGGTCATTGGCGGGGGATACCGGGCAGGAAGCCGGATTGTCATGTACGGATCCCCCTTATCTGGCATGGAGAGCCTCGCAGCCCAGTTTGCAAAAGCAAACAGGGGCGTCTATCTCCTCCTCGATGAAGAGGCACGGGACGGGATGTTCCCGGCCGGCGGGCTCTCGATTGAGGATCTTGCCCACGATATCCGGGGGGATGCCGCCGTTGTCGATTCACTCTCCACAATCATCCTTGATCGGGGCATTGCCCAGGCACTGCGTTTTCTTACAACGACAACCGCAGCCTTCAGGAATGATGCCGGCTGCCTCCTCTGTACGCTGTACGAAGGGCTTCACACCCCCTATGAAGAGGCGCTCGTCTTCAGGCAGGCTGATATCGTGATCAGGCTGACGGCTGATCTCCACCAGTCGCAGATCGAACGCAGGCTCCAGATCATGAAGTACCGGGGCATGCGGCTCCCTGACCGGACAATCCCCTTTGTGATCACCGGGGAGGGGCTTGAACTCTCGACGACGTCAAGGGTGGTGTGAAGAGAGGGAGCTCCCTGATCACTGAGAGTCATGCAGAATTTGGTGATCTACCATGGGCTACAGAACAATCCGGATCAGTGACGAAGCCTATGATCGACTCCTATCCCTGAAGAAAGGGACGAAGATGAGTTACTCGGAAGTGATCCTGAGATACACTCCCCAGAAAAAGATGCTCTCGGAGGTCCTCAGGGATAATGGCCCAAACCCGGAGCTTGCAGATTCAATTGAGAATGAATCCCGTGAGATGAGATAGGCAAAGATGCGGGATCTCTCTTTGGGGAGATGATTGATCTCAATCAGCCAGCTCACACCAGAGGATAAGGGAGGGTATTAATCGCTAATCTCAGATAATGGGAGATAGCTATCTTTTCTGCGGCTGCTCCAGATCCTAGCATCTTCTTCAAGCCTGCGTCTCTTCTGATCCTCGATCATCTCTCCCTGAATACCTGTATCTGTCTGACCCGTTGTTTTCATCTCTGCAAGCTCCTTGTAGACCTGTTCTGGTACCGGAATCTCTAATCCCGCACCCTACTGATATTCTCCCCGTACCAGCTGTACCGCCTCACACATCCGGGAGAGTTTCGCAAATGCCCCTTCCGGCGTATGCATCCGCAGTCCGCAGTCCGGGTCGATCAGGATCGTATCATGCGAGAATATATCGATGCATCGCTCGATCCGCTTTTTGATCAGGTCAACGGATTCAACCTCGTGGTCAGAGGAAGCAACGCAGCCGCAGCCGACCATCTTCCCCCTCAGATCCCTATCCGAAAAGATCTCGAGGTTCTCGGGCTGGGTCGCTGCCTCGATATCCAGGATCGCAATCGGCAGCCTGAGGAGGCGGTCGATGATCCCCGCAAGCGGTCCGCAGACATGCAGGCAGATAGGGAGATCCACCGCTGCTGCGATGATCCCAATCGCCTCTGCCCCGGTTCCGATATCGGCGGCTCCTGTCGAGAGGATCGGCTCATCAATCTGGATCAAAGATACACCTTCCCGTGCAAGCGCCCGCCCTTCTGCTGCAAGGGCATGCGCAATATCGATCACAAGCTCCTCACGGTTCCGGTATGCCGGCGTCTGGATCCGGAGTGCATGGGCAATTGATGAGGGGCCGGTGAGGATCCCTTTTACCTTCTTCGCCTGTGTGAGCGCATACCGCGTATCGGCAACGGTGATCCCTGTTGCCGCGGACTGCACCGATGAGATCACGCAGTCATCCTGGATGCCGGGCAGTTTTGCCGTGAATGCCCTGATCATCCCTTCCCTCACCTGCCCGTCCGAGATGATATCGATCCCGGCCCGGATCTGCTCAGCTACTGCGAACCGGACCGCATGCTTGTAGGGATCAAGGACTGCTGAGAGTCCTGTACCTTTCACTGCGGGGAAGCTCCCGACAACGGTTGTCGGGAGGATCATGCCGGGAGTATAGACAGGCGAGGACATGGCTTATGGTGTCACACGGTGGCGATCACGTGGGAAAAGGACCGCTTCACGGATATTCTGGAGATTGCACATCGTCATGACGAGCCGCTCGGCGCCAAGCCCCCAGCCGGCATGCGGCGGCATCCCGTACTGGAAGGGCTTTAAGTAGAATTCGAAGCCTTCGGGGGAGAGGCCCTTTGATCTGATCTGCTCCACAAGCAGGTCATAGACATGGCACCGCTGTGCACCGGATGAGAGCTCCATCTTTGGGTGCATCAGATCAAATGCATTGCAGATCGAAGGATCGGCAGCAGAGGGCATCGCATAATAGGGCCTAATTGAGGTCGGCCATTCGGTGATGAAGTAGTGGGTGCCCATCTCCTCGCCGATTGCACGTTCTGATGCTGTCCCGAGATCATCCCCATATGCAATCGGCTCCTCGCTCTTCTTTGCAGCAATCAGAATTGCTTCTTCATAGGGAAGGCGGGGGAGCGTCTTCTCGGGCACCTGGAGATCAGGTATCCCGAGAAGCTCAAGCTCGGCAGTGCAGTTCTCTGCAACAGAGGAGTAGATCTCATGTATAAGCTTCTCGAGGAGCACCATCACATCGGTATGGTCGGCAAACGAGACCTCGACATCGATCGAGGTCGCCTCATTCAAGTGCCTGATTGTATTATGCTCTTCAGCACGGAAGATCGGCCCGATCTCAAAAACCTTCTCACAGCCTGCTGCCATCATCATCTGCTTGTAGAGCTGCGGGCTCTGGCTCAGAAACGCCTCCTTCTCAAAATAGGCGATTGGGAAGAGTTCGGTGCCGCCTTCGGTTGCGGCTGCCACCACCTTCGGAGTGGTGATCTGGAGAAAACCCTCCCTGAAGAGGAAACTGTTCGTCGCCTCCATCATGCGGGATCTGATCGAGAAGATTGCCGCAATCCTCGGCCGCCTGACATCAAGGAACCTGGCATCGAGCCGGGTGTCGATCTCGGCAGGCACCTTCTCGGCGACATCAAGGGGTAGCGGGGATGCCGCCTTTGCCAGGATCTCAAAACTTTCAGGGACAAGTTCCCTTCCGCCGGGCGCCTTTTCAGTTGCCTTGATGATCCCGGATACCCGAACAACAGACTCTCTTGATACCTCTTTGATTGCAATCAGTACATCCTCAGGGACTTTCTTCTTTGGAACAGTCACCTGCATGATCCCGGTCCGATCCCGGATCAGGAAGAAGGCGAGGCCGCCGAGATCCCGCTCTTCATGCACCCATCCGGCGATTGTCGCACGCTCAAGTTGTGGGGTGACTTCTCGTATTGGTATGCGCATAAAATCCAGTACTGTTACTTCGTATAAGGTGAAGAGGTTTGTGCCATCACGGGGGCAGGTCAGCTGATACACGGTTAATTATATCTCTCTCTCGCCCTCAATCATCGTCTGGTATATGATGACTGCCGATCTAAGCCTCTTTCACCAGACGATCATCGAGCGGATGAATGCACTGGTGGCGTTCCTCGCTCCGGATGGAACGATACTCTTCTGGAATGTTGCTGCCGGACAGATCACCGGCTATCCTGCCGGGGAGGTGATCGGAGGGAGCTGGATCTGGAAGAAGTTGTACCCGGATCCAGTGTACAGGAAAGAGATCACAAAGATGATCACCAATGTGATCGAGGAGCAGGCATATCTCCGGAACTTTGAGACAAGGATCATCACCGGGCTTGGAAGTGAGAAATATATCTCATGGAATACAAGCGAAGTCCGCTCCCCCGGCGGTTCCATCACCGGGTATGTGGCAGTCGGGGTGGATATCACCGATAAGGTTCAAAACAAACGGCAGCTCCGTGAACGAGAGGAACTCTTTCACGGGATCACATCAGCTGCCTATAACGGCATCATCCTCCTTGATGAACACTCCATAATTACGTACTGGAATCCCGCGGCAGAGCGGATCTTCTTCTATCATAAGCAGGAGGCAAAGGGTATCAATGTCATCGATCTCCTTGCACCGGAAACTGCCCGTACACAGTGGCAGTCGGTGCTTACAAAGACCGGATCCCATGAACTTGATGCCAGAAGAAAGGATGGTAGTTTGATTTCAGCCGAACTCAACATCTCATGGGTCATGATAAAAAACCGTCCCCACACCATCGTTATCATCCGTGACATGACCGAACAGAAGCGATCAGAATCGCAGATGCGGCTCCTCTCGACGATTGTGCAGACCTCACAGGAGGCGATCGTCAGCATCTCCGGATCCGGCACCATCCTCTCGTGGAACAAAGCCGCAGAAGAGATGACCGGCATTCCCGAGGAGAGCGCCCTTGATGCGCCGATTTTGGATCTAATCAAGCTGAAAGATGGCGAAGAACGGATTGCTGAGGCGATCTCACAATCAAATCATGCAGTGATCTCCGCTATCCTGCCGGATCGGCGGGGAATGGAGCATGATGTGATCATCTCTGTTGCGCCGCTCTCCGGTGGTGAGGGCTTCTCCCTTCTGATTCGGGATATTACAGAGGTGAAGAAGGCGCAACGGACGATGATAGCGTATATCAGGGAGGCGACAGCCCGTCTGAAGATGCCAGTTGAGGTTGTCCGTGAGAATATCGGGGATATTCTCGGGATGTTTTATGATGATACCATCGATTGCGATGCCGCCGCCCTCCGGCTGAAGGTGCAGATGACCCACCTGGCACAGATCGCAGAGACGATCCGGGAACTCAATGCCGCTCTCACCGGTGAGGGCACAGATATTCCAAAAGCATACGAAAAGTTCCTCCTGGAGTAGCCATGCCAGATGCAACAGTTCCCCATGTTATCGAAGAGGGGGAGATCTATCTCCTGCTTGCAGAGCCAAATGCCATGAAGAAAGCCTCGGTTGCGCTGGCAGGTGAGATCACCAGCGCCGGGTATGACGCGATTGTGATCACTACAAACCAGCCCTCTCCGATCCTGAGAATGCTGTATAAGAAAGCCGGAATCGATCCGCAGTCAATCTGGTATATCGATGCGATCACCCGGTACTCGCTTGGAAAGGAGCCGGATTCAGATCCAATGACGACTTATATCAATCACCCCTCAAACCTGACTGATATGGGAATAGCCGTCACAGGCATCTTAAAAAAGATGGAAGGAAGAAAAGCCTGTATCATCCTTGACTCGGTATCGACGATGCTGATCTACCTTCCCACCCAGAACATCTCAAAATTCATGCATTTCGTGACAAACCGCCTCCGCCTTGCCGGGGTTGCCGGGGTCTTTCTCGCAGCAGAAAAAGGGCTTGATCCCGATCTCCTGATGCAGCTCTCCACCTTTGTCGATACGGTTATTGAGGAATAGTGTCAGGAGATCTTCCTGAATCCATCCGCTGGCACCTCTATCTCAAAGCGGGCCCCCTCTCCATAGACTCCGTTCTCCCTGATGGTTATTCCTGTAATTGAGAGGATCTCGCATACAAGGTAGAGCCCAAAACCATGGTTTCTTCCAAACGCAGGCTTGAAGATCGACTGCTTCTTCTCGTCCACAACCCCCACTCCATCATCTTCACAGATGATCAGAAGAGAACCACCCCTCTCCTCTGTGTACCATCTGATAGATGTCAGCGTTTTTCCATGGATAAGAGCATTTCCAATGAGATTCTCAACGACACGGGGGAGCATCGGGTCCGCAAAGATCTCATATCCGGCAAGGTTTTGCTCAATTGTGATATCAACGGTATCAGTATGGTCGGCGAGATACTCCTTGAGGATCTTTTCAGGAGACTGCCATAAAGGCGCCTGAATTCCCATATTCTGGTAATCACGGGAAAACTCATTCTTCCTCTCTATCGCTTTGATCTGTTCGCGAAGGCCGTTGAAGTACCGGACTGTATCTGGTGGCATATCCGCAGTATCTATCATGTACAGGAACCCTTCGGCAGCTGTTATATTGTTGAAGATATCATGTCGGGTGAGGCTTGTCAGCAGATTGAGTTTTTTATTGGCGAGGTGGAGTGCCTTTTGATCCAGAATGGTCCTGGTAATGTCTGTAAAAATGGTGGCAAATGTTCCGGGCTTTTCAGAGAAGACAGAGATACTGAAGTACTTATTCCGCTCTGGAAAATACTCCTCGAAGGTGATCGGCTCCCCTCCATCTGCAACCTTCGCATACCGATCCAAAAATGGTGGCTCTTCAGCTCCATAAAGTTCACTGGCAGTCTTATTGATCGCACCTTCTGCGGGAATCGAAAGGATCTCCTCAAATGCCGGGTTAACCTCACGAATCCGGTAATCAATGGCATTGCCGTCATCATCCCTGATGATCTCGTGGAGCGCAAATCCTTCTTTCATAATCTGGAAGAGCCCCCGGAACTTCCCTTCGCTCTCTGAAAGATCGCGGTACAGGATCTCAAGCGGGCGCCTGATACCGGTCTCCACCAGAGCCAGATAGATGAGGGCAAATGAGATGATCTTGAAGAGGTGGCCGATCAGGTTTGACAGCCCATAAACATCTATGTAGAAGGTGAATGCGAGCTCGGCGATAATGGTTGTTCCGATGGCTGCGATCATCAGGTGAAGTATCCCGGGCTCGAAATATGCCCTTTTCTGGTAGATGAGCACTATTGTAGCAGCAAAGAGGGTCGAGAGGAGATATTCCATATAAATCTTAAATGGAGTCAGCCCGCTCCCTTCGATGAAGCAGTCCGGGAACATCCCAGGTGTGAAGATGGACCAGATCAGGGCAACAACAAGAGCGAAATAGAACCCAGACTGGAGCCTGAGATCAACCTTTTTCGGAATGAGGAATGCTGCGATTAATAGAGTTGCAGCCTCGAGGCTCCGGGCTGCTATCCAGAGCTGGGTTGGGAGGTTTGCGTCATACCCGGCAAATATGTTCATCCCCTTGAAGGCGAGGGTATGAAGGAGATCAAGACCGGCAATGAAGAGATATCCCACACCAATGTAGAGGAGATAGCTGTTCTCGATCCGATCCCGTGCCGTCCACGCGATCATGAAGATGAGGCATCCGATCACAATCGAGAAGAGTTCGGCTATTGTATGGAAAAGAAGGTAATTAACAAACGATGTCAGCGTTGTTGCTAGAAGAAAGAGGAAGAGAACAGGAAAGAAGAAATGGTTGTGTGTATTCTCACAGGAGCCCATGAGCTCTGCACCATTCCTCTTCCTCTGAGATTATCTGTTGCATCATCTTTGTATCTTCACCCCATGCAGAACAGATCTCCTTTTCAGGCGTGATGCATTGATTTAGGATTCCTTCATAGATCCGGTTCAATACCCTGTGGCGGCGGCGGTGCATAGCAATATTGTACTGCTCTTGGATAGACCCGTTCTCCGCCATCTCTAATGCGACTCTTTTGTCTTCTTCGAGCTCTGCAAAGATCTGTTGTACCATCTCTATAAATGGCTCCATCCTGATCGGTTTTTTTATCCACCCGCTGATCTCTTTGCCATACTCGATCATCTCGGATGGGAGGAAGATCTTGCCGGTGAGGGTGACGATGGGAATATCCTTACACGCAGGGCTCTTCCTGATGGCAAGGAGCGTTTCATATCCATCCATCGGTTCCATCATGATATCGAGGAGGATCAGATCCGGGTATATCTCGGTTAAGGTTTTAAGGCATGATTTTCCACTATCGGCACAGATAACAGAGTAACCGGCCCGTTCCAGCACTTCAGAAATGATATTCCTGAGGACATCGTTATCATCAACAAAAAGGATCAGGGGTCTTCCGTTTTTTACCTTCCCGGGCTTAGTCCCGGAGTCAGCTGCCATACCGATAGTGTATCCTGTATTCATTATTAAGCATTACTACCATTCGCTTCCACGTCTGACCTGAGCCCTGTCTTCTGCTGTTTTGTCTGTGATAGTGTATCAAAGGTGTTATTCTGTTGCATCATATGGTATCTCTCTTTCGCACCAACGGCACCCGGTAAGGGAGTAGACGCTTGCTCTCCTGCTCCCGGTGCGGTACAGGGTGATCCCTTTGAGGGAGAGCTTCCATGCAGAAAGGATCGCTTCCCTGATCGCTTCATGCCCGGTTGTGTGTGGGAGATTGATCGTCTTGGCAATGGATGCATGGGTGTGGCGCTGGAACGCAGCCTGCATCAGGAGGTGATCCCTCCAGCTGATATCGAGTGCAGAGACAAACAGCTTCCTGAATTCAAAAGAGAGCCATCCGATATGCTGAAGAGAGCCGCAGCGCCTGACCTCTTCGATCACTGCTTTTTGCCGTGCACGCCCCTCATCTCCGTGGTATCCAAGGCTGGCGATCTCCTCGTCAAGACGGGCTGAGAAGAGTGGATGGATCACCTCAAATTCAGCACCCGCCGTATTGTTCCGCCAAAAAGCAAATGAGTAGACCGGCTCGATCCCGGGCGAGCACCCGGCAAAGAGCGAGATTGTTCCGGTGGGGGCAATTGTCGTCAGGGTGGCGTTCCGCACCGGTTTCTCCCAGACACTCCCTTCCCATGCCGGGAACGGGCCGAAAACCTCTGCCAGCCGTTTGGACTCATCAACAGCGGTCTCTGAAATAAAGGCCATCATCTCCTCTGCACACTCTCGTGCAGATGGCGAATCATAGGGGAGCCCTAAGAGGATGAGGGCATCATGCAGCCCCATCACACCAAGCCCGATCTTCCTCGTCTTCTTCACTGCATCTTCGTTTTCAGGAAGAGGATATGATGATCTGTCAATTGCCAGATCAAGAAACCGGACAGCGAGCCGGACAGTTCTCTCAAGGCGTTTCCAGTCAAGAGTGCTTTCCTCTATAAAGCGTGCAAGGTTGATGCTCCCAAGTATACATGCTTCAAATGGCAGCAGTGGCTCTTCTCCGCAGGGATTTGTTGCGGTGATCTCTCCAAGATGCGGGGTTCTGTTCTCCCGGTTGATCGCATCCGAAAAGAGCAGCCCCGGCTCCCCGTTCCGGTGTATCCCGTTTATGATCGCGTCAAAAACAGAGCCGATTGTATTCTCTCTTCCGGTTGCCGGGTGGATTGAGAGGATCTCTTCTCTCTCTCCGCCTTCAAATGCCTCCATCACCGCATCCGGCACAGTCACCGAGAGGTTAAAATGCGATAGCTTCCCCTCCTTGTCTTTTGCATCGATGAAGGCGAGGATATCAGGGTGCCTGATATCAAGGATACCCATATTCGCGCCTCGTCGCCGCCCTCCCTGACGGATCACCTCCGATACAGTATCAAAGACAGATAGAAACGCAACCGGACCCGGTGAGATCGCCCCTCCCGGCTCTGCGGTTGTGCCTGCGGGTGCAATCTCCGAGAAGTTGTAGCCGGTCCCGCCGCCTGTCATCTGGATAATGGCACCCTGCTTCACTGCCTCAAAAATCCCTGTTATCGTGTTTCCAACCGGGATGACGAAACAACCGGCAAGCTGGTTGCATGGCGTCCCCGCATTCATCAGGGCCGGAGAATTCGGGAGGAACTCACCACTCTCCATCATCCGGAAGAATGCCCCTGATTCGGCCTCGTCCCGCCCGATCCATCCGGCAACGCGGCGGCAGATATCGGTAAAATCCTTCTCGCCGGGGAGCAGGTACCGGCTCTTCAGGATATGATCTGCCATATCATCCATCATCCCTCCTCATCTCCCGGCGATACGTTCTAAGAGCGGGCTGATACGCTCGACAAAGAGCATGCCATGGCCGACAAGCTCCTGGATCAGATCGAGAACCCCTTCAAAGGAGATGCCATCGGAAAAGATCTCACCCTTCTGAGGGGGAGGAAGCGGGGTAATTGTGGGGGTGGGCTCTGGCGTGGGTGTCAGGGTCACGTCAGGTGATGGTACAGGTGTGTGGATCGGAGTCTCTGTCGGACTCGGTGTTATTGTTGGAAGCGCCCCTGAGATACATGCCGGGTGAGTGAAGATTCCCCCCTCGCGTGTGTAGCCGTCCGGCCCGCACTGGGTGATCTCGAGGAGCGGCGCAGCCGATAGCACGGGCACTGTTCCAGTGACCGCAACAGAGAGGCCGAGGTTCTCACGTACCGGATAGGAGAGCTCGAATCCCGGGATGGTATAATAATACCCTATTTTGGGGAGCCGTTTTGTCTCGCCTCCGCTCTTGAATATGCTGACTTCCCAGTCCGCATCGATTAATGTGGTCCTCATCCTGAGCGTATCCCCAACCGGGAATGATGTCTTTGGCTGGCGATCGAAAGAGAGGTATGTCCTGATGGTCACCTCCTCCCCTGAAGATACCGACCCTGTCGGTGTGGTTGAACGTTGAGATACGGTAAATGCCGAGAGATCCGGGTACGGGGGAGCGGCAGCCACCGGATCCGGAGGGGTGCTCGCGGGGACGCTTCCCTCGGGATATGCCATCTGCATGATCAGGTACTCGTTCTCCCCGCGGAGCGTAGAGGAGCCGTCGAGCTGGCGTATCGAGATGATGGTTGCCATCCCCGGTTCAGCCATCCTGGGAACGGTGCCTGACAGGCGGATAGTCAGGCCGATATCCTCGCCAGATGGATAGGAGAGCTCCCATCCGGGGATCTTCTCCCTGCTCCTGCTGCTCTGCCTCAGGGTGCTCACACCACCTGATCTATGCATCTCAACCGTCCAGCCGGGATTTGAGAGCCCTGTCCAAAGCTCCAGAGTGTCTTCAGATGGGAACGAGCAGGTATCTAAGTCCGGGAACGTGACAGAGATCTCAAGCTCAGGCTCCTCATCATATACAAGGTATCCCTCAGGGACTCCATCTGCACTCTCCACAAAAAAGGCTCCGGCAGATGAAACCAAAAAAAACAGCATCGCAATCAGCATGGCACCCCGTCTGAACATACCCATTTCATCGCCGCCGGTATGAAAGAGGCTTTCGTCTCACAGTGTTAAGTGTTGTATATGCGCCTCACCGTACTTATCGAGAACACCACCTTAATCGATCGCTACTTCAGGAGTGAACCTGGAATTTCCTTTTATATCGAGGATGGCGATTCCAAAATCCTCTTCGACTGCGGGTATTCGGATCTCTTCATCGATAATGCCTTTGCAATGGGCATCGATCTTTTGAATGTCGGTTTTGTTGTCCTCTCTCACGGGCATATCGATCATACCGGCGGCCTGCCATCCCTTGTTGCGCATCATATAAGGGCCGGAATCGAGGGAAAACCTGCCAGCCGCCCCGTCTTCATCACCCATCCCGCCACCTTCGGGAGGAAGAAGGCAAAAGAAGGTGGAGATGCCGGCTGTCCTGTCTCTGCTGAATATCTCTCCATGTTCGGCGATGTGAAGACCTCTGTCTCTCCGCAGAAGGTCTCTGAACGGATCACCTTCCTCGGCGAGATTCCACGCAAAAATCCGAAACAGACCGCACAGAGCAGTGCCTTTGTTCTGTCTAAAGATGGGTGGGTGCCTGATCCGGTCATCGAGGATTCGTGCCTTGTGTATCATGGAGACAACGGTCTTGTGATCATCTGCGGCTGCACCCATGCAGGGATCGAGCATACGGTTGCATATGCGCGGAGCGTCTGCGGTGATGACCGGGTGACTGCTGTCATCGGAGGTCTCCACCTCTATTCTGCAAACCCGGCACGTATAGAGGAAGTCTCCCTATGGTATGCTGGCTCGGGTATACAGAGTATATATCCCTGCCATTGTACAGGACTTGCTGCAACTATTGCTCTCTCACGGTACCATCCAATCACCCAAATAGGGGTGGGTTCGCATCTGGCATGGGATGAATAAAGCGGTTATCAACGGACAAAGTTTAAACTCCCTGAAATACGAATGATGATTATGGTTGTTCCCTCAAAGGTATTCTTTACAAAAGGGGTGGGTGTCCACAAAGACAAACTCGCCTCATTTGAGCTTGCACTCAGGAAGGCGGGGATCGAGAAGTACAACCTCGTCTATGTGTCGAGTATCTTCCCCCCGAACGCAACGATCGTCTCCCCGGAAGATGGTCTCAAAGAGCTCAATACCGGTGAGATCGTATACTGCGTGATGGCACGGAATGAGACGAGCGAGCCGAACCGGCTTTTATCTGCTGCAATCGGGCTTGCACTCCCAAAAGATGCAAACGAGTACGGGTATCTCTCCGAGCATCATGCGTATGGCGAGACTGCATTTGTCTCGGGTGAATATGCAGAGGATCTAGCCGCAACGATGCTTGCCACAACACTTGGGATCGAGTTCGATCCTGATAAGGCATGGCAGGAACGGGAACAGATATATAAGGCAAGCGGCAAGATCATCAAAACGACCCACATCTGCCAGTCGGCTGAAGGTGATGCGGATGGCAAATGGGTCACCGTCATTGCAGCTGCCGTCTTTGTACTGTAACAACTGTATTTTTATAATACAGTCAATTTTTTGGTAACGGGATATGGAGATCATCGGTATTCCTGTAGCGGATCTCTATACCTGGGTGATCATCCCTCTCTTCATCATCGTCGCCCGTATCGTCGATGTCAGCATGGGGACGCTCAGGATCATCTTTGTTGCCCGTGGATACCGGTATCTCGCCCCCACACTCGGTTTTTTTGAGGTGATCGTCTGGCTCCTTGCCATCGGCGAGATCATGAAGAACCTGAATAATCCTGCCTGCTATATTGCCTATGGGCTTGGATTTGCGCTCGGTAACTTCTTAGGCATCCTCATTGAGGATCACCTCTCAATCGGACAGGTGATTGTACGGGTAATCACAAACCGTGATGCGACCCAGCTCGTCGAGACATTAAAACAGAAGAACTTCGGTATCACCTCGATCAATGCCGAAGGGGCGACTGGTGAGGTCAAACTGATCTTCTGTGTCATCAACAGGTCCCGTATGACCGAGATCATCGAGCTGATCAAGCACTTCAACCCCAACGCCTTCTACTCTGTTGAGGATGTCCGTTCTGTAAAAGAGGGGATATTCCCCACTGAAAAACCAGGCTTTCTCAGCTCACACCTCAATGCGATGAAGGTGAGAAGAAAGCAGAAGTAGCCTACCTTCTTTTAATCTGCTCGATAGCCTCAAATGCCTCACGGCGGACCGATGGATCACTATCCTGGAGGAGATCGATGAGGGGCTCATGTGCTTCATAGCTACCGATCTCACCGAGGATAACTGCCGCACGCTTTCTCATGGATGGATCTTCATTCTTCAGGTACACAATCAATGATGGAACTGCCGGCTCACCCATCCCGGCAAGTATCTCCATAGCTCCTTCACTGACACGTAGATCGGTGTTCTCAAAAGCTGCGGTGATCTCTGGCAGTGCCGATTTCCCAAAGCCGGAAAGTGCGGCAATCGCTGAATTCCGCACCTCGGGATCCGGATCGGCGAGTGTCCCGATCAGGTGTGAGACCGTGTTCAGATCCTTGATCTCTCCGAGAATACGGATTCCTGACTGCCGCATCGCCGGGTCCTGGTGATGCAGCATATTGGTTATGTCTGTTCTTCCTGCAGATCCGATCCCGGCAAGCGCCTCTTCGGCATAGGATCTGATCGCAGGCCCGGCCTCTTCAAGCGTTCTGATCAGCGGACCAACAGCAGGTTTCCCTATCCGGATACAGGCGTTTATCGCAGCCTTCCGGACTGCTCCGATCGGATCGCCGAGGAGCCCCATCAGTACCGGGATCCCCTGCTCATCCGGGAGATGGCCATAGGCCTCTGCGGCTGCCGCCCTGACCGACTGATCGGGATCATTGAGCGCTTTTGTCAGCGCCTCGCCCCGGTTCTGGTTCTTCATCATTGCGATTGCACCGACTGCACATGATCGGATGTCAGCAGATGGGTTGTCGAGTGCCACTACAAGTGGGGGAAACGCCGGGTTGCCGATGATGGTAAGTGCCCGGATGATCTCTCTCTTTACATCCGTTCTTGCCCCATCGAGGGCCAAAATCATCGGTTCGACAGCTGGCAGCCCGATCCCGGCAAGACCAGTACCGGCAGCTCTCCGCACCCTCCAGCTCTCATCACTGAGCGTGTTGATCAGCAGCGGGATCGCCGGAGCGCCGATACCGGCAATCGAATGTACAGCGGCAATCCGAACCTCGGGATCGGGGTTTCCGAGCGAATCATCAAGTGAAAGACGCGGGAGATGTGCTTCTTCGGTACCTTCTACACTCTCCCGGGCTTTCTTTCCGTCCCTTGATCTGAACCATCCAAATAGACCCATAGCATACCTCTCTGTGAAGTAATCGTCTGATGGTGGGTATATAATTACCTCTTTGGCTGCTCTCCCGCAATCCTCTGTCTCTGTCCCTCTACAATCGAAAGGATATCCCAGGCAAGGGATTCGCTCTCCCGTGGCCCGGTCATCATCGTCTTCAGCCGGAGACTCCCCTCGCACTCAATCCCGTCATCAATATCCTGTACAAAGAGATCGACGATATCCCCGTATGCCTCCCGTGTCCCATTTGAATCCGGACTCCTCCCCCAGGCTTTCATCAGTGCTGCGGCCGGACCCGATACGGGCCTGCTCCCGATAAAGGGGCTGATTGCAATGACATATGCATCCATAAGCGCCTCCCGCACACCCGCACATTCCAGGATCGGGCCGATGCTTGTCACCGGGTTTGAGGGGCCGATGATCACCGCATCGCTCCTTTCGATCAAATCGAGAACAGCATCGGTTGCAACCGGCGGCGTATCATATTCCCGGATGATCCCCGTTATTTCGACATTGCCCCGGTGGGTGACCCAGTACTCCTGGAAATGCATGGGGCCGTTCTCTGTTGCCACATAGGTTGTAACCGGAGAATCGCACATCGGGATAACAGTTGCTTCGACACCAAGGGCTGAACCAATCTTTGCGGTTGCTTCGGTGAGGGTTTTTCCCTCTCTGAGGAGATTGCCGCGTGCGATATGTATCCCCCGGTCCCGGTCGCCGATTGCGATCGACTCGGGCATCCCGATCCGCTCCAGGTACCGGTTCGTCTCAAAACTATCCCCCCGGATCCCCCACCAGGTCTCAGTGTTTAAGATGCCTGCAAAGAGGTACAGCACGGTATCGATATCAGGGGAGAGGTGGTTTCCCGATACCCACATATCCTCTGCGGTGTTGACGATAACCGCGAGATCGGAGTCATGGAGCACCTGGCGCATGCCCCGGATCAGCTTCGGGGTTCCGGTGCCCCCCGAGAGGAGAGTAATCATACTGATGATCTCTTCTTCAGAACAAAAGAGCTTTTGCGGATGATCCCGGATAGGCAGGTTTTTCATTTTACATGACAATCATCCATGATAGGAATCCTGCTATTATGGATGGATGTCCCGCTCCATGTCTTACGTTCTTTGCTGAAAAAACCGAGGATCTCGTCTATAGATTCCGGGTGCCGCGCGGAGGCGATCCAGAGGTGCTCTTTATCTCGGGATCTGTACGCATTATCCTCGGTTACACCCCTGATGAATTTGCCGATGATCCCTCATTGCTTATCCGTATCCTCCCGGAGGATGATCGCAGCTTTTTCAAAGAGATTGCATGCAAAGATGGGGAGTGTGCCTGCACTCTTCACCTGACCGCAAAGGATGGATCGATCCGGGTGATCGAGACGAAGAACGCCACACTCGCAGATCCAAAAACCGGCGATCTGATCATCGAGGGTATCGGCCGGGATGTAACCGATTCGATCGAGCGTGAAAAGGAGATTATATCCCGTGATCGCATCCTTGAAGCGGTCGGGTATACAGCGTCCGGTTTTCTCTCGAAAGGAGACTGGGAGAGCCGGATACATACCGTGATCAGAAGGCTCGGGGAGGCGGCTGATGCCTCTCGTGCATATCTCTATATGATTGACTGGAGAGGTGATATCCCGAGTGCCTGGCTGAAGGGCGAGTGGAATGCCGGGGGCATTGACGCTGGCAAACCCTACTATCTTGATGGCGGCAGGTACACAGAAGGTCTCCCACTCCTTCTCTGCGGAGAGACGATCGCAGGATCGCTTCGGGATCTCGGAACCTTTGGCGAAATGGTCAGGCAGGCATCTCCGGATACGCAATCGATTCTCTTTGTACCAATCAACGTCAAGGGAAGGGTGTCCGGGTTCATCGGATTTGATGAATGCCGGTATGAACGAATCTGGAGCCAGCCTGAGATCCAGGCGCTTGAGATCGCAGGCCGGATCATCGCAGCTGCAATCAAGCGGAATTCCGATCACCAGGCCCTTGTTGCAAGCGAAAACCGGTTTCGGGGTATCTTTGAACACAGCCCCCTTGGGATGGTGCTCACCGGTCCCGATTACATGATCGTCGAAGCAAATCCTGCGTTCTCACGCATGATAGGATACTCGCGTTCTGAGCTTCTTTTCCTCTCATTTAAGGATCTGACCCACCCGGATGATATTCCCGGAAATGAACGGGGCCTTTTTGATCTGATGCAGGGCAAGGTGCCGATTTACCGGTTGGAGAAGCGGTACATCAGGAATGGCGGCAGCGTCTTCTGGGCAGATGTCACGGTTGCACCTGTTGCCACGCCGGACGGGAACGGCTATATCGCCATGATCCGGGATATCTCCCTCAGAAAGGAAGCGGAGCGGAGGCTTGCCGAGAGCGAGGAGATGCACCGCTCGTTCCTCCAGCATTTCCATGGAATCGTCTACCGTTTTGTCGAAGGGGAGCCGGTCTTCCTCCATGGTGCAGTTACCGAGATCACCGGGTACCGGCCTGACGAGATCGGTTCTGGCAACCCCTCATGGTCATCACTTATCCATCCTGCCGATGCACCGGATATCATGAGCCGGTACGATCATCTCTACGCCTCGCCAGGCGACCGGTTCAGTGCAGATTACCGGATTATTCACCGGGACGGTAGCCTGCGGTGGGTGCATGAGGTGATCAAGCACAGGATTGGAGAGGCAGGCACCTCAATCATCGAGGCATCGATCTTTGATATCACCCGCAGGCGGGAGATGGAGGAGGCACTCTCCCGGTCAAATGAGAAGCTCAACCTCCTTCAGAGCTTAACCCGGCATGATATCTTCAACCAGCTCAT
Organism: Methanocalculus taiwanensis; assembly: GCF_024372745.1. Classification (GTDB taxonomy): domain Archaea; phylum Halobacteriota; class Methanomicrobia; order Methanomicrobiales; family Methanocorpusculaceae; genus Methanocalculus; species Methanocalculus taiwanensis. The sequence continues at coordinate 51,391 of NZ_VOTZ01000001.1, read as the reverse complement.
GGGGCTCTCGGCATACACGGAGCTGATGAAGGATCTGATCACCGATCCGATAGGATCCGAGTATTGTGCAGGCCTTGAAGCAACGATCGAGCGGATCCACAGGATCTCCAGATTCACCCAGGATTACCAGAAGGTCGGGGTGCATGGTCCGGCCTGGCAGGATCTCAGGGAGGTGATCAACCGGGGTTTTGATGCCAGGAACCCGGATGGGATCACCCTTCTGAACGAGGTGCCGGTATATGAGATCTATGCCGATCCCCTCCTTGAGAAGGTCGTATACAACCTCGTCGATAACACCGGCAAGTACGGCGGCGACTCGGTATCCCGGTTCCGTGTCTCCTGCCATGAGGAGGATGGCGACCTCTTGATCCTTCTCGAAGATGACGGGGATGGGATCGAGCCCGCATTACAGCCTCACCTCTTCGAGTACGGGGCGGGCAGGGGCACCGGCCTCGGCCTCTTCCTTATCAGCGAGATCCTCTCGATCACCGGTATTGGGATCGAAGCTGCTCCGGGCACCCTTGGAGGTGCTGGCTTCCAGATCCGGGTGCCAGCCGGCGGATGGCGGGGAGGGGTATATAATACCTCTCGTGCCTCATAGATCTCGTTATGCATCATCGAGGGGTATCGCCATCCCGTACCGCCAGGGCAAAGATGATCAAGGATCCGGTTCACGGGGATATCGAGGTGGATGATTCGATCCGCTTCCTCCTCGATACGCCCGCCATGCAAAGGCTCCGGATGGTCCGCCAGCTCGGTTTCTCCTTTCTGGTCTATCCAGGTGCAAACCATTCCCGGTTCGAGCATGCTCTTGGGACGATGCATCTGGCAACCCGCCTCTGCAGACATCTCTCCCTCGATCCGGATGACTCGCTCCTCCTCCGTGCATCTGCCCTCCTCCACGATATCGGCCACGGCCCGTTCTCCCATGCGACAGAGCCGGTGATGGAGGCTTTTTTGCACCATGGACATGATAGCGTGGCTCATCTGCTCGAGGACGAAGCACTCGCACCCCCCCTTGCCAGCCTCGGCCTTGATCCAGCTGAAGTTGCCCGCGTGATCGGGGGAGATCATCCGCTTGCCGGTGCGATTCATGGGGAGCTGGATGTCGACCGGATGGATTACTTAAACCGGGATGCCCACTACACGGGGGTTCCCTATGGTGCGGTCGATTCACACCGGATCATCAGGAGCACGGTGCTCACGGAGTCAGGACTTATTCTGGACGATTCCGGTGTGCAGGCGGCAGAATCACTCCTTGTGGCGAGGACCCTGATGCGGCCTGCGGTCTACTACCATCATGTCTCACGGATCGCCGAACGGATGTTCCTCATTGCTGCGCTGGATCACTGCACCCATGGAGGCGATCCAGACAGGCTGGTTGGGATGGATGATCCGGAATGCATCCAGCATTTCAGGGAATCAAAGAGCGGGGTTACACGGGATATGATTAAGCGCCTTCTTACACGGAACCTCTACAAGCGTGCCGTCTATATCGGTGTAGGCTCGGTCAACCGGGCACGGATTCCACAACCGGATCTTCGTGCCTCATTTGCTCTGGCAGAAGAGATTGCTTCTCATGCCGGTGTTGGTTCCCACGAGGTCTGCGTGGATATCCCGAAATTTCCATCAGAGATGGTGATGTGTGTGCAGGTTCGGAACCGGCATGATATCGTCTCGCTCGATGAGATATCGCCTTTAATCCGGGGGATGAATGAGATCCGGCGATCACAGTGGCGGCTTGGCGTTTATTGTCCGCAGGAGCTGGCAGAGGAGGTTGCCCTGGCAGCAGCAGAGGTGCTCTCGATCCGTCCGGCAACAAAACAAGATAAGCTTCTAATAGATACAGATGAAGGAGGGGAGAGATAAGATGAAAGAACTGGTTGTCGGGGTGACCGGCGCAAGCGGAATGATCTATGCGGAACGGCTGTTGACCGAGCTTCAGAAGCAGTGCCGTGTGCACCTTGTGATGAGCGAAACGGCAGAGACAATTGCTGATCTCGAGGAGGTCTCGTTCTCGGATTTCTCAGTGATTCGTGAGGGAAATTCTGATCTGGCAGCAACAATCGCGAGCGGATCATTCCGGTTTGACGGGATGGTGGTTGTGCCCTGCTCGATGAAGTCTCTTGCAGAGATCGCACATGGCATCTCGGATACGCTGATCGGGAGAGCCGCCGATGTCTGCCTGAAGGAGCGACGGCCCCTGATCCTGGTGCCGCGGGAGACGCCGTATTCACGGGTGCATCTCCAGAATATGCTTGCAGCCCATGATGCCGGTGCGACAATCCTTCCGGCATCCCCTCCTTTCTACCAGAAACCCAATACAATCGAGGATCTGGCGGATATGATCGTCTCACGTATACTGGATCACCTTAAGATCGAACATACAATCGGATCACGGTGGAGTGGATATCATGCGTGAATTTATCGAGACATTGCGGGAAGCCGCTCTCCTGAAAGAAATAGACGGGGAGGTGGAGACGACTTTTGAAGCGGCACAGATGGCATATGAAACAGATATGCCGCTCCTCTTCAAAAACCTCGGTGGCGGCAGGCGGGGCGTGATGAATCTCACAGCCAACAGGGAGACCCTGGCGCTTGCTCTTGGGATGAATCAAAAGGGGATGGTGCCGCAACTTGCCGGGTGCAGGTACGATGGGAGCGTCATCGATGACGGGACGCTTGGTACCTCTGAACCCGATCTCGGTTCAATCCCGGTGATGACCCATTTCCCAAAAGATGCGGGTGCCTATATCACCGCCGGAATCGTCTTCTCCTCATATGGCGGGGTGGAGAATGCCTCCATCCACCGGATGCTTGTTGCCGGAAAGGATCGGCTTGTTGCCCGGATCGTCGAGGGGCGGCATACCTACCAGCTGATGAAGGCCGCTCATGCAGCCGGGGGGAAGCTCCCGATCGGTATTGCAATCGGTGTCCATCCGGCGGTGACGTTCGCCTCCTGCACCAGGGTGCCGAGCGGAAAAGAGCTTGCCTATGCCTCTGAACTGCTTGGCGGGGAGATCCGGGTGAAGACGCTGTCAAATGGCGTCCGGGTGCCTGATGCCGAGTACATCCTCGAAGGGTATCTCACCGCTGAGAGTGCCCCGGAAGGGCCGTTTGTCGATATCACCGGGACATATGATCCGATCAGGAGCCAGCCGGTGATCGAGATCACCGGGATTGCAGCGAAACAGGATCCGATCTACCACGGAATTCTTCCGGCTGGCGCTGAGCACCGCCTCCTGATGGGTGCACCGTATGAGCCCCGGATCTACCAGTCGGTTGCCGGGGTGACGAAGGTAAAAGATGTCCTCCTGACACGGGGCGGAGCCGGATACCTCCATGCGGTCGTCCAGATCGAGAAGCAGACCGAAGGAGACGGGAAGAATGCGATCATGGCAGCATTTGCCGCTCACACCTCGCTCAAGCATGTGGTGATCGTCGATTTCGATATCGCGATCAATGATCCCGAGGATGTTGAGTTTGCAATTGCAACCCGTGTCCGCGGCGATTGTGATATCATGGTGATCTCCGGCGTCCGGGGTTCGTCACTTGATCCGTCCCGGATTGCAGATGGCCTGAACGTGAAGGTCGGAGTGGATGCAACGATGCCGCTTGGGCGGGAAGATGAGTATATCAGAGCAGGATGGGATGCATAATGGAGCTGGACAGATCAGATGAAGAGATCCTTTCGGGAGAGTATGGAGAGACACGGAGGGTGATGCTTGAGATCTTAATCGCCCTTGGAAAGATATACGGTGCAGAGCGGCTGATCCCGGTATCGAGCGTACAGGTGAGCGGGGCATCCTACAAGACGATCGGTGATGCGGGTCTTGAATGGCTGGAAGGGCTTGATGCCCGTGCGGTGGTTCCTGCATTTTTAAATCCGATCGGGATGCCAAGAGAGGAGTGGAGCGAGATGGGGATCGATCCAGCATTTGCCGGGAAACAGGAGGAGATCCTGACTGCTTATAAGCGGCTTGGGATCCGCCTCACCTGCACCTGCACACCCTACTATCACCAGATTGTGCAGTATGGTGACCACCTCGCCTGGTCTGAGTCATCTGCGGTTGCCTATGCAAACTCGGTGCTTGGTGCCCGGACGAACCGGGAAGGGGGGCCGTCAGCCCTTGCCTCGGCACTGATCGGGAAGACTCCTGAATATGGCCTCCATATCATGAAGAAACGCCTGCCGAACGTGATCGTTTCCCTCGATGATCCGGCTGCCGCAAAGGAGTGGGGCCCGGCAGAGTACGGGGCGCTTGGATATGTTGCCGGAAAGGAAGTTGGAAACGCAGTCCCGTTCTTCCGGGGGCTGCGTCCAAACCGTGACCGTTTAAAGGCGCTTGGTGCTGCAATGGCGGCTACCGGTGCCGTTGCGCTCTTCCATGTTGAAGATATCACCCCTGAGGCACGGGTGCCGTTCTTCAAGCAGTCGTTCTCAGTGGATGAGAAGGAGCAGATCGAGATCGCCGTGTCCGACGTGAACGCAGTCTTCTCGGATATCGAGGTGAATGCGGTTGCAGTCGGCTGCCCCCATCTCTCGGAGGATGAACTGAGAACAGTCGCAGATCTCCTGTCAGGGAAGAAGGTCACAAAACCATTCTTCATCTTCGTCTCGCAGGAGATGATAAATGAGCACCGCGATCTCGTCACCATAATCGACAGATCAGGTGCCCATGTCTATGCAGATACCTGTATGGTGGTCTCCCCGGCAACTGATAAGCTCGGCTCGGTGATGACCAATTCCGGGAAGGCCTTCTCCTATCTCCCGGCGATGTGCGGGGTTGTCCCCCGGCTTGGGACGATCGAGGACTGTGTACGGGTCGCGACCGAATAATCACTTCAATATCTTTTTTCGGCTTTTGGCCGGTCCAGACTATTGATAGAATGTTCTATCTGAAATGAATGAGATAAACCATCTTCTCTTCAGCCGGATATCTCTCCGATATACAACGGTCGTATCGTTTCTTTTCCTGAGGACGCCAAAGAGGCGTTCGGCAATGAAGGGATAATGGTGTATCTCCTCCCATACCTCTGCATCTTAAAACCCAATCATCCGGAGCAGAAACAGCACTGCCACGATCAGCACTGCAACCACCGGCACGATAAATGCCGCCCGCACACCGAGCAGCTCCGGTATTGTTTCTGCCGGGAAGATACCTCTGTTCAGGACTTTCCTGTCCAGCCGGGGGTAGAGCCGGGCGAAGATGCCTGCTCCTATCACGATCCCGATCATCCCGACGAGTGCATCAAGGGCACCGGAGCCGACCGCAGCGCCTGCTGTGCCGGGACAGTACCCAAGGACCGCAAACCCGGCACCGAAGATCAGGCCGCCGATAACCGTAGCACCCACTGACCCGACTTTTGTGTGGAGATGGACAAACCCTGCTGCCTTCATTATGTATATGCCGATCATCCCGACCAGGATCGCGGTCATCATGATCTGCACAACCGTGAAGTCGGTGAGGAGGAGCTGGCCGAGGATCACATCATAGCTGGCCACCCCTCCCTTCTGGAGGAGGAAGCCGAAGATGATCCCAAATATAAGCCCGAGAAGTACCTGGGCCTTTGTATTGGATCTCAATTCATCAAATGCCATTGTTAAGTCCCCTCACAGGAATGCAAACCCATAGATCATCCCGGCGACAAGGATGCCGCCGATGAAGAAGAAGATCACCGCCACCCAGCTGGCAAGACCTAGCTGGAGTGTGCCGGAAATACCGTGGCCGGAGGTGCAGCCGCCTGCCCATCGGGCGCCAAGCCCCATCAGGATGCCCCCGACCAATGCAACAGCTGCCCGGAAGAGGGCATCTGTTCCAAATGCCCCTGCAAAGAGCGGCGGCACCGTCAGCAGGGAGAAGGTGCCGGAGAGGGATGCGGAGATGAATCCCCCTATCAGAATACCGATCACAATAATCCACTGCCAGTCGACAGTCGGTGTGATCTTCTGGTAGTATGCCATTGAATCTGCTTTCTCACGTGAGATTGCCGTCTCCACCATCCCGGCGGTCTTCGCATAGGCAGTCGATGCCCCAAGAGGCCGGTCGGAGAGGAGGAATGTAAGCCATATCAGGACACCGATCCCCGCTCCGACGATATAAGGCGACCACGTCGCCGCTGTAAGCCATTCGATCATCTTTCATCTCCCTTTTCACGTCTCGTTCTTCACGGAACAGGTGCAAACCCGGCCCTGCTGTATGCGGTATAGCCGCCGCCAAGGTTTAAAACCCTCTCTATCCCGTGCATTTTCAGGATGCTTGCGGCAATGCTCGCTCTCTGCCCGCCCCGGCACATCACAATGTAGTGCTGATCGCTCTTCAGCTCAGTAAAACGGGTCCTGAGATCATGCCAGGGAATATGGATCGACTGTTCTGCATGGGCAAAATCCCACTCCTCCTGTGAGCGGACATCGATTAGGGTTGCCTTGCCACTTTGTACGAGCATATCAGCCTCTTTTGGCGGGATCACCGGCACCCGTGAGATCGGAAATGCCGCTGTACCCCAGGCGAGCATGCCGCCTTCGAGGAATCCGGATACAGAATCGAACCCGACCCGCCTCAGCTGGAGGGCAGCTTCCTCTGCCTGCTGCTTTCCTTCGAGGACCAGAACAATCTCCTGATTCGGTGGGAGTACCCAGCCCGCCTGAGTGGCAAAGCTACCAGAGAGATCGATATGCCAGGTCTTTGGGATATGCATACCAGAGAATGCCGGGTAGCTCCGGACATCCAGCAGAAGGGCGCCGCCTTTAATCTTCTCAGAGAAGGTCTTTGGATCAACCAGGGCGGGACTTTTCAGGTTTCGCATCAGCTCAGGTCCCTTTCTGTTAATCTCGGAACAGCGGGCAAAATGGTCTGGTGCGGCGGGCATATCCGAGGTGAGTGCCCGTATGAACTCCTCTTTTGTCTTAATCAGGAGGGCGTAATTGTACTTTTTTTCGTACCCGATCGTACTCGTACGCTTTGCTGCCATCGCCCTCCCGCAGAGGGACCCCATTCCGTGCGCCGGATAGACCTCGACCTCGTCGGGGAGGGTCATGATCTTTGTATGCAGATTGTCATAGAGGGAAGATGCGAGCTCTTCTGCCATCCCGGGGAAGAGATCCGGCCTCCCGACATCACCGACAAAGAGTGTGTCGCCCGAAAAGAGGGCAACAGGTGTCTCGCCGCGGGCGAGATCGGTGGCGATGTAGGCGATATGTTCGGGCGTATGGCCTGCGGTGTCGATCACTGCAAACCGGATGTCTTCAAGATCGATTACATCGCCTTCTGCAACAGGGGTATGCGGGAAAGCGCAGTCCCCTGATTCTGGTGCATAGATTGTGGCACCGGTCAGATCTGCCAGATCGAGATGGCCCGAGACGAAGTCCGCGTGCAGATGGGTCTCGAGGATATGGGTTATTTTCAGGCTATTCTGCGATGCATATTCGATGTACCTGCCAATATCCCGTGAGGGATCAATGACAGCACATGCCTTGTTCCCGGCAACGATATAGGAGCTGTGGGCGATGCCGGGAATGAAAAACTGCTGGATGATCATAGGGCTTCAACTGCTCTATGCGATGAGGAGGTAAATGAGTGTTGTGGCTATTGCGATGAAGATGACTGTCATTACACTGCCTGCTTTGAGATAGTCCCTCGTGCTGTATCCACCCGGACCCATTAAGAGGGCATTCACCTGATGTGTCGGGAGGATGAAGGAGTTTGAGGCACAGACAGCCACGAGGAGTGCCAGGGCAGTCGGCTCGATCCCGGTCCCGGCACCGGTGATCATCACAAGCGGTACCAGCAGGACGGTTGCGGCGACATTCGAGATGATCAGGGAGAGCACTGTTGCAAGCACCGCCACTGCTGCGAGGATTACAATCGGGTGGGTGCCGATGAGCGCTTCTGTAAGGGATCCGGCGATGAGGGCGGCTGCCCCGGATTTTTCCATCGCGATCCCAAGTGGGATAAGCCCTGCGATCAGGACAACCGTCTTCCATTCAATGGCCCGGTACGCTTCGTCGATCGAGAGGATACCGGCGATCACCATCGCTGCGGCACCGGTGAGGAGTGCGAGCGAGAGGGGAACCCCGGTCATGGTGAGGGCGAGTGCTCCTGCGAAGATCAACACGGCGAGCGTCCCTTTGCCATGCCGCATCTCCTCGCCTTCGGGATGGGTGAGGAGGATCAGATCCCGGTTTCCGGCAAGGAGCCTGAGTGTATCCCATGAGCCAAAAGCAATGATGGTGTCTCCGGCTGCAAGTGGAATATCCGAGAAATCAACCCGGTTCTCGGTCTCACCACTGACATGGAGGATCGGCTCGATCGAGAACCGCTGCCGAAACCCGATCTCACGCGGGGTCTTTCCTATGATGGAAGCTTTTGGCCGGACAGTCAGTTCTGCAAACCCAAATCCCTCGCCATCCAGGATTTCTTTCAGCCTGCTGTCTTCAATGGTGGGGATGCAGCCTGAATCTTCGATAAACTTCTGGAAATTCTCTTCAGATCCGAGGAATGCCAGCTCCTGTGAAGGTTCAAGACGGGTTGAGCGTGACGGGGCGACCGTGATATCCTTATAAGTCCTGACTGCGAGGAGATCGAGTCCGTACCGGATCTTGAAGAACGCTTCTTCACGGGTCTGTCCGACAAAGGAGGATTTTGGAGGGAGTATGCAGGTTCGCACCGGGTGATCGATCCCCCATATCTCGGCAATTGTCGGGCCCGGAAGCTTCTCCTCCTTCTGCGGGAGGAGGGTGTTTCCGAAGAAGGCGAAGAGTGCAACCCCTGCGATCAAAAGGGCAAGGCCGATAGGGGTGACGGCGAAGAGGCCGAAGGGCTCTGCACCTGACTGGCTGAGGAGATCGTTTAAGACGATCAGGGGGCCGGATCCGATCATCGTAATGCTTCCACCGAGTATTGCGGCAAATCCCATCGGCATCATCAGCCGCGATACCGGGATCTTCGTCTGTTTACTGATCCTCCTCATCGCCGGAAGGAAGAGGGCGGCAGCCCCGATATTCTGCATCAGTGAGGATAGGAGGCCGACAGTGATCCCGATCGTCGAGCTGACCTGCCGCTCTTCTGTTCCGGCATACTTCACGATCGAGCGGGCAAGTCTGGAGGTGATTCCGGTCCTCTCGATCCCATAGCCGAGGATCATCACCGATGCCATCGCCATTACCGCATTTGAGGCAAAGCCTGATATTGCCTCCACTGGTGTGATGAGGCCAAGCCATGCGAGGGCGATTGCTGCGCCGATTGCGACGAGATCGATCCTGACACGGTCGCTTACAAAGAGGACGATCGTTGTAAGAAGGACGATACCAACGAGAAGGATATCCGGATCCATTCAGAACATCTGGTGATGAGGCGGATAAGAGGAAAAAGGTTGCCTCAGGTGCGGGAGAGCCGTGCTGCTGTCAGGTGGCGTTTCAGCGTCTCCGCTGCCTCGGTATCTGAACCAAAGCAGTCGAGAAGTGCCCTGATCTGCTGGATTGTTTCCGGATGCAGCTCGTGTTCCATGAAACAGGCGTCTTTCTCGGCAACTGTTTCGGGCACTTTCAGGAGGAGGAGGAACTCCTTGAGGGTTTCATGGCGGAGATGGACAGATCTGCCGATTGACTCGCCTTCTGGCAGGAGAACGACCCCTTCGTACCTCCGGTATTCAATCAGGCCAAAGGAATGGAGTTTCCGAAACATCTCAACAACGGTTGAGGGCCTGACTCCAAGTTCGAGGGCGACATCCTTTGTCCGGGCATATCCTTTTCTGCTTGTTACCCGGTAGATTGCCTCGAGATAGTCTTCTGCCTTCCGCGAGAGGTGTTTCACATTACATCCTCTGTTTCTGACAGGTATAGAATGTTTTCCTCCTTGATGTCTGTGCTGCATACCAGAAATGCTCCCAAACTGAATAACTATCTGGTATTTGGTTGATAAGAATCTCTGCCGAATATGTTTTGGAACCATATTCAAATCCGAGATCTTTGAAAAGGAGAACGGAGAAAAGTGCCCAAAGGCTGGTGCATACAGCATATCATATCAGGGCACATGGATGAGGTATTGATTAACCATTGGCTGAAGTGATGGTAATCCATGTTTATCCCGGGAACTGTGGCCTCCGAAAGCCTTTGTCCGGGATGGTGTCTGTTCCTTCTTCTGTCTCACCTCCTGGTGTAATGGTGCGATCCCATCATGTCCTCTTCTTTTCCCATATGCCTGAGGACTGCGGGTCGCTATACTACTCTTTTGTCGTTTGGGAGTGATGAGGTGTTCCCAAACACAATTCGCTTTTTTCCTCCTCTCCGAATGATTTCCTGCTGATATGAACCTGCCCGAATGATTGTGCGCATCGCTCTCCTGCCGGATGATTCAATGATATCGCTTGCGAAATTGAATTGTGACTCTTTCGATGGACATATATTCCACAATGCATGATAGAAGAGTATGGATCAGCCGGGAGATCGGAATGTTCAGATTATAATTGTGATCATGGGGCTTCTCCTCGCAACAGCAGCAGAGCTGATCTATCATGCAGGCGACGGCGTTGTAGCGGGCTACACCCATCTCTATTATATCATCATCATCGTCTCTGCATTCTATTTCCGGTATTATGGCGTTGCCACCGGTGTATATCTCGCTATTGTGCATATCTATGCTGATTTTGTCGTAACCGGGTCAGTGACCGCAGATGCTGCCTTCCGTGCCGGATCATTCATCATTGCCGGTCTCCTCTCCGGCTACCTCTTCTCAACATATATCAGGGAAGGGCATGTACGGGAGATGCTTGAGGATAGCATGTACCGGGTGCGGGCAATGATGGTGAGCGAGGGCGATATCGTGAAGATGAGAAAAGGGGGTGATCTTCCCGCCCTTCTGACTGTTCTTGCGCACGGCGAGCTTGATCAGCGCTATTCTGCAATAGATGCGCTTGGTCTCCTCCGTGATCCCCGTGCGATTGAACTACTTGTTGAAACCCTGCAAAGCGATGCTTATTCCGGGCTCCGGTGGAAGGCGGCAGAGGCGCTTGCCAGAATCGGCCCGCCTGCTGTTGGCCCGTTGATCACCCTGCTGGATGATTCCGATGATGATGTCAGATGGAAGGTCGCCATTGCCCTCGGCGAGATCGGGGATCCGCGGGCAGTTACCCCACTGATCGCACGCCTCTCTGATCCCGATGCCTATGTCCGGAGCCGGGTTGCACTGGCACTCGGATCCATAGGGGATCCGGCGATAACCGGCCTTAAAAACTCTCTTTCATCTCCTGATCCGGCGATCCGGGCTGCTGCGGTGACCGCATGCGGGGTGATCGAATCAGATCTGGTGATCCCACCGCTCATTGATGCCCTCTTTGATCCTGTCGATATGGTCAGCCTTGAAGCGGCAATGTCGCTTTCAAAGATCGGATCCACGGCTATCCCCCTGCTCCTTGAAGTCATCAGATCTGTATCTCCAGATGATCTACGTACTCTTATGCTGGAGCGGGGCCTTGCTGAAGCCGTCATCGGGATCTTTGCGGATGCAGATTCCAACCAGCGTTTCCAGCTTGCCTCTTCTCTTGAAGAACTCGCAGATCCAACCCTTGTACCTTTCATTGAAGAACTGATGGCTGGGAAATCAGAATAACTGTCTATTTTGTCTTTTTTGGAGAAATATCCCTGATACGAGGTAACCTTTATTGGCTGGTGGATACCAGATCACTCCTGTGTACGGGAAATTTGGATATGAATTTTGTGTCGAAAAGGATGACCTGAAGGTCTGCTTTTCAAAAGACGACGATTTTCTCAGGTATCACCGCAACCTTGGCGGAACGGTTGTGGAGCGGATCATCGCCTCTGAATCCGGGACGGTGATCATCAATCCGGTGGAGCCTTTGAACCTGCCTGATGAGGTGACCCGGTTCCTTGAGATCCGGTTCGAACCGATCGAGATCGAGCCGGAGGCAACACGCCGGATTTATGTCACCTTTCCGATCGAGATTGCTGTCTTCCTCATGAAGAACGATGCGTACCGTTGTATTGATATCTTTTCGAGAGTGCCGCCAAAGTACTCGCTCTATGGCCCGACCGATACCGGCGTGATCACCCGGTATCACTGGAGTGAGGTCTTCCTCAGGCGTCCTGAACCGGATCCAAGCCTCTATGGAGTTGTTGAGCTGGATCTGATGAATTCGACAAAGAACTGGGTAGAGGTATCCCGGGTGGTCTTTGAAAACTTCGGGATGAAGATATACTATGATAATGATCTCGTCTCAATGAGTGCCGGTATGAAGATCTACACGCAGAAGCTTGCTTATACCGCCTTTGAGGATAAGCCGATTATTAGCGGGATGCAGAAGTCAATCGAACTCTACTATTCGCGGAAACTCGCGGGTGTTGATAAGCTGGCGTACTACGCGATGGATGAGGGGCTGGTATAGATGAGCGCTATTGATGATGGTGTAGAAAGTAACGGCAGTTCCATCTTTGATCTGCTCTCTATACCTGTTCTTGGGGATATAACCCTGCTCGACATCCTGTGGGTTGCAATCATCGCCATTGCTGGTGTTATTATTGTGCGCATCGTCAGGATATGGCTGAAACGGAGTTTCGGTGAGAAGGTTGCAAAACCGGATCTCGATCTGATGATCACTCTCGTCTCATATTTTGTCTATATCGTAGTGATCCTCAGTATCCTCCCCTATCTCCACTTTGATCTCTCCGGCCTCTTTGTTGCAGGTGGTATCATCGCAGTCGCTGTTGCGTTTGCTACCCAGAATATTGTTTCAAACCTGGTATCGGGGATATTCCTCCTCTTTGAGCGGCCGATCAAGATCGGGGATAATGTGTCTATCGGTTCACTGACAGCAACTGTACAGAAGATCCAGATCATGTCGACGATTGTCAGGACATATGATGGCATGTATGTCAGGGTTCCAAACTCCAAGCTCTTCACAAGCGATATCACGAACCTCGTTATCCACCCGGCACGCCGGTTTGACTACACAATCGGCATCCGGTACCAGGATGATGCGAAGAAAGCAATTTCTATCATCAAATCGATGATCGAGAAAGAGCCATATGCACTGAAAAGCCCCGCCCCATCGGTGTATGTGGACAAGCTCGATGATTCGAGTGTCAATATCGTGGTGAAGATCTGGTCTCCCTCCCTCTACTGGTGGGGGCTCCGGACAGAGCTGCTCTGGAAGATAAAGGTAGAGCTTGAGAAGAACGATATTCAGATCCCCTTCCCGCAGCAGGAGGTCTGGTTCAATAATATCCTCAAGACCGATATGAAGGCCGTGAAGGGTCCGCCCCCTATTAAGGAGATACCTTTTCAGGATGAAGGGTCTGATACGAAGGTTGGTAAGCCAAAGCCCGGAGATACCCATGACTGGTAGGATAGCAATCCTTGCCCTGAAGAAGGCGGTTGGCGAGCCCGTTCTGGCTGCCCGCCGTTCAGCAGAAGAGGCACTTGCGGAATGCGGTCCGGATGCGATTCCCGAGATTGTCAGGGCACTTGGAGAAGCGCCGCAGACGATGCGGTGGTATCTTGCTCGTGCCATTGCCCGGATGGGCCTTCCGGCATTTGAGCCGGTGATTGAAGAGATCAGAAGGACTGATAACCCTGAGGTGCGGCGGTATCTGACCGCTTCACTTGCGGCGTTTGGTGAAGCGGCGATCCCGCTCCTTATCAGGCTGCTTGCGGATGACGATGTCGCAGTCCGTGGGGCAGCGGCACTGGCGCTTTGCAGAATCGGCGATCCAGCCATGCCAGCGCTGAAAGAAGTATCTGAGGGTGATGATCCCTTCCTCAGGAATTCAGCCGGGCTCGTCCTCTTCCGGATGGGTGAAGAGGGGATAATGACACTCTTTTCAGAAGACGGGGAGTAAAGGCCATGGAGCTTCCGGCGATGTCGATAGCGATGGAAGGCTATCTTGCTTCCCTGAACCGGCAGCTTGATGAGGCGCTCCGGATAGCACAAGAGGCACGTTCACGGGGTATTGATCCCGCAATAAACCCGGAGATACCGATCGCAAATGATCTTGCCGATCGTGTCGAGGCGCTTCTTGCTATTCCCGGTGTGGCGGCACGTATCCGTGAGCTGGAAGCAGAGATGTCACGTGAGGAGGCGGCGCTGAAAATCGGGGATGATTTTGTTGCCCGGAAGTTCGGGGAGACCTCGCGTGAGGAGGTGGTCGATCACGCGATCCGGTGTTCGATGGCGCTTTTAACCGAAGGTGTGGTCTCTGCTCCGACGGAAGGAATAGCCAAGGTGGGTTTTGGAAAAAATGATGATGGTACCGAGTACCTCAAGATCTACTATGCCGGGCCGATCCGGTCAGCAGGCGGCACCGCACAGGCGCTTTCGGTGCTTGTCGGCGACTATGTACGGCAGGGGCTCGGCATTAACCGGTATATCCCACGCCAGAATGAGATTGAGCGGTATATCGAGGAGATCCGGCAGTATAACAATATTTTGAGCCTCCAGTATGCGCCGACAGATGCAGAGCTTCGGCTGATCATCGGGAACTGTCCGGTCTGTATTGATGGCGAGCCGACCGAAAAAGAGGAGGTCTCGGGATACCGGAACCTCGATCGGGTGGAGACGAACGCCGTCCGTGGCGGGATGGCGCTTGTTATTGCAGAAGGGCTCGCCCTGAAAGCCCCGAAAGTCCAGAAGAATGTCCGGAAGATGAAGATGGAGGGGTGGGAATGGCTCGATCAGCTCGTTTCCGGCACAAAGACGGGCGGCGAAGAGGTGGAGCAGGGAATAAAGCCCAAAGACAAATTCATCAGGGATACCATTGCCGGCCGCCCGGTCTTTGCCTACCCGATGCGGAAAGGGGGATTCCGGCTCAGGCTTGGGCGTGCGAGAAATACCGGCCTCGCCGCCGGAGGCTTAAATCCCGCGACGATGTACATCCTCGGCGAGTACCTCTCACCTGGCACCCAGCTGAAGGTGGAGCGGCCCGGAAAAGCGGCCGGAATTGTGCCTGTCGATTCAATTGAGGGGCCGACGGTCCGGCTCAGGTCTGGTGAGGTGAGGCGGATTGATTCAGGAAAGGAGGCAAAGGAGGTTGCAAAGGAGATCGAGCATATTCTTGATGTCGGCGAGATCTTAATCAGCTTTGGGGAGTTCCTTGAGAATAACCATCCGCTTGTGCCTCCGTCCTACTGTGAGGAATGGTGGCTCCAGGAAGGCGGTCCCCGGCATCCTGCAAACGAAATGGAGGCGATCAGTTTCGCAATGAATGGTGCGTACCTCCATCCCGATTACACCTGGTTCTTTGATGATCTCTCCCATGAAGAGTTCTGCAGGCTTGCTGAGCTGGTTGTGGAGCGTGGACGGATGGCAGAGGGGGTGCTCAGGATCAGGCTTGATGACGAGGTTAAGGGGCTCATCGAGGAGACCCTTGTTCCACATACGGTTGAGAATGGAGAGATTGTTCTTCACACCTGCTATTCATTCCTCGCCTGCCTTGGCCTTGGCCTGGATCTCTCGCGCCGCCCCGGCTGGCAAAGCCTGCCTGATTGCGGAAACGGTCTTCTCTGTGCGTCTCACCTGAGCGGTTTTAAACTTCGTTCAAAGGCAGGAACCCGGATCGGCGGCAGGATGGGCAGGCCAGGGAAATCCGCTCCAAGGAAGATGAAGACTGCGCCTCATGCACTTTTTCCAATCGGAAACGAAGGGGGTGCCCGGCGCTCGTTCCAGGGAGCAGGCGCAAAGCGGCGGCAGGAGACAATGGAAGATGGGGATCTCTATATCGATGTCGAGACGCAGGGCCAGATCTCAATTGAGGTAGGTGAGCGGCGGTGCACCGTCTGCGGGGAGAAGACCTTCTGGAACCGGTGTTCATGCGGGGGGCATACGCTGCCGGTCTTCAGGTGTGTCCACTGTAACAAGGAGATTACAGATGGCGACCGCTGTCCACGGTGCGATGCGCCGCTCACCTGCACAACAGAAGTAGAGATTAATATTAAAAAGGAGTATGAATCCGCACTCGCTACTCTGGGGATGCAGCAATCGGATCTGAAGCTCCTGAAGGGAGTCAAAGGGCTGATCTCCCGCGAGCGGTCGGTTGAGCCGATTGAAAAAGGGATCCTCCGGGCAGTCCGGGATCTCTTCGTCTTCAAGGACGGAACTGTCAGGTACGATATGATCGATCTCCCCCTCACCCACTTCCGCCCATCTGAGATCGGGGTGCCGCCCGAGAGGCTCCGCGAGCTTGGGTACGTGAAGGATATCGAGGGGGATGATCTGGTGGATAGTAACCAGATCTGTGAGCTGAAGCCGCAGGATATCCTTGTTTCAGAGGACTGCGGCGAATATCTCCTCAAGGTGGCAGGTTTTATGGATGATCTCCTTGAGAAGGTGTATGGCCTGCCCCGGTTCTATAATGCAGAGAAGCCCGTGGATCTCGTCGGCCAGCTCTTGATCGGGCTCGCACCTCATACGAGTGCGGGTGTTCTTGCCCGGCTGATCGGATATTCCCGGGCGCTTGTGGGGTATGCCCATCCTTTCTTCCATGCAGCAAAACGCCGTAACTGTTTCCATGGCGATACAGAGATCGAGGTATACGGGCAGTCCGGCTGGAGGAAGATGCCGATCCGGGATTTTGTTATTGAGAATTTCGATATCTCGCAGCCCGGGTGCGACCGGCTCGGGACCTTCTATTCAGATCCTGCATTCCCTCATATGCTTGTGGCAGTGGATACAAATGGAAACCCGAAGATGAGGAAGATCACCTCGGTCTCGGTTCATCGTGCCCCGGCACATCTTATCCTTTTTGAGACTGAGCGTGGTAAGAAGCTTGCGGTAACCCCTGATCATGCGATGGTTGTCTGGGATTGTGCATATCTGCGGAAGATCCGTGCCCTTGAGGTGAAGCCGGGGGCACGGGTTCCGGTGATGGAGGGGGGTATGGTGATTGCGGACACGATCAAGACTGCTGAACCGGTTCCCTGCCTTGATGACCGGGTGTACTGTGTTACGGTGGCAGATGATCACACTCTCCATGCAAACGGGATATTTACCGGTCAGTGCGACGGTGATGAGGACTGCGTGATGCTGCTTCTGGATGGCTTAATCAACTTTTCGCGTTCGTTCCTGCCTGAGACGCGGGGCGGCTCGATGGATGCCCCGCTCGTCCTGACGAGCCGGATTGACCCAGGCGAGGTCGATAAGGAGACCCTGAATGTGGATGTGATGAGCCGGTATCCGCTTTCGGTGTACGAAGCCTGCCTCACCTACACGCAGCCAAAAGAGCTTGAGAAGGTGGTGGATCACGTGGAGCTTAGGATCGGCACCCCCGGCCAGTACGAAGGGTTCTCATTCACCCATGATACGACAGATATCTCGGCAGGACCTGAGACGACGATGTATACCCGGCTTGGGTCGATGGTGGATAAGCTGGATGCAGAGCTCGTTCTTGCGAGGATGATCCGTGCTGTTGACGAGGATGATCTTGCTGAGCGTGTCCTGACGACCCATTTCATCCGCGACATGATCGGGAACCTAAATGCCTTCTCAAAGCAGGGATTCCGGTGTCCCCGGTGCGGTTTGAAGTTCCGAAGGATGCCGCTTGCCGGGAAATGCCGGTGCGGGAACAAGATTATCGCCACGGTCTCGGAGGGTGCGGTGAAGAAATACCTGGCGGCATCGCTCTCGATCTGTGAGGAGTTTTTGGTCTCCGAGTACACAAAGCAGCGGATTGCGGTGATCAATGCCTCCATCAACTCGACATTCGGGGAGGAGCAGAAGCTCCAGCTGGGGCTTGCGGATTTTATGTAGATCGAGGAATGTTTTTTGCATTGGAGCGCAAATATACTTCCTTCAGTGCGAGTGTTACCGAGAGGCCAAAGGTGATCGACTCAAGATCGATTCCCGTAGGGGTTCGCAGGTTCGACTCCTGCCACTCGCATCTGGAATTTTGGTTTGATTCGTAAAGGGCGCTGCTGGGATCTTCGCGTACGTGCCACATTATAACCCCCTTTCCATGATATCCGGCACTCCCCCGTATCTTCCGGAAAAGTAGTTCTTCTCTATCGATCGATCCAGCCTCTTTTCGTACTCAAAAAGGGAATACAGATCAGTATTTCTGGTCTGCTTCTTCTTTTCTGTAAACCATATCTGCTCCCTTCGGAAGATATCGGCTGATAAAAGCCGGGTATTATGGGTAGTTACAATCAACTGTGAGTTCATTCTGTTGGTCTTGTTGCTATGAAAGAGACGGAAGATGTATGTGATTAAATCCGGGTGGAGACGTGTGTCAAATTCATCAATAATAAGTATTCGTTGACGGTTCTCGAATGCATCCAGAAATAATCCAAGCAGGTTAAAGAACATCTGGGTTCCAGCGGATTCAAATTCGGAGAATGTATTTGTGATCTGATGACCATCATCCCGGGTATGTACGCTCGTTAATTCTGAGGTCTTAATAACACCATCAGTAAGAGGTTTTTTAGTGTTATCTTCAATGAGTTGAATGACTATATCGGGAATATCTGATCTCTTCATTGTTTTTATAGTACCTGATATATCATCAATGTCAAAATCGGCAAAATTTAGCAGATTAATTATTTGATCCTTATTCTCCTGTTTTCTGTTCATATAGTTAATCGTGTATCGGTCACCAATATCCATGATGGAATCCATATAATTTAAATTTACATTAAACCACTTAAATACCGGTCCAAATGGCTTATATTCATTATTTGCTTTTGAGAGGAAGAGGACATTATTACCTGTGTGGCGGAAAAGCCCCTTTTGTTCCTCTTCATCCTGATATGCCAGAAGATCGTTTTGTTTCCGGACAAAGATCGTCTTTTCGCTTTTTCCTTTGAAATAGACGAGTTCCTCGGATATTATTTCATCTGCATTATAGGAAAATGAATAGCGGTATTCCGTTTCATCGATGATGAAGTTAAGTGAGAAAGCTGTTGGTTTCTCTGCATACTCAGAATTCAGGATGAATGGAAAATATGGGATTTTATCTCCTTTATTGAAATTTCGGGACATACGAACAATAAATTGCATCAGGTCAAGAGCTCGGATCTGGTTTGTCTTTCCTGATGCATTTGCTCCAAAAATGACCGCACTTTTCAGTAATTTCGTAACTCCCGGAACCTCCTCAACCCGGATAAGGTTCTCCGCCTTCTTTCTCTCTTTCGAAGGTACCATACTGAATGTTGTCTTTTCAGAGATAGAACGGAAGTTTTCCACACTATATTCTATCAGCATACACTATACTCGCATCTCCTGAGAGATAATTGTGTCGATGGATTTTACGATTTTTTCGTAGAATCTCCTATTGTAGTGTACATCTATAAAAGATCCTCCTGTTATCTGTATATGCCAATTCCTTTTCGACCAGCGTATGTAAAGAAAGGCTCATTCGTTTTTGACCACCTCTGACAAAACTCTGTGCAGTAATGTAAGGATATGTTGATCGACCACTTTTGTATCTGCTATTTCATATCGTACAATTATCGAATGATTTTTATTGCTTCAATCCAATTATCTGAATGGTGAGTAAGTCCTTTCCGAAACGGATGAGGCCACCTTGAGGTGGGCGGGACAAAGTAGGAAAGGGATCACTGCAATTTTGGCTCATGCATGCTGTTCAGCTCCAGCATCTCTCCAAGCTCCATACAGTAAACCCCTCTTTCCGGAACTCTGCGACATCCTCAATCCCCCGTGCAACAACGCCGAGCGAGACCTGGTGGGAGATGCCCTGCACGGCGGGAGTTTTGCTTGTAATGAGGTGAGAATGGAATATGTCCCGGAGCGGGTGAGTGTCGTGTTCTTGATCTCAAGCGCAAGATCCGCTCCTTCAGAGATGGCGAGGAGATCGATCCCGTCTCCCCGGCGCATCCACCATGAGCCGACTGCCGGTGAGGACGAGGAACGAGGGGCTAAGTGCATAGAGGTGCTCCATCAGCTTGAGCTCTTCTCTCCTGCCATAGAATTTCATAATGATTATGATTGTAATTATTATGTTTATAATTAATATTGGGGGTTTGTCGAGGAGTAACTTATAGTATACTATATCAAAAATCGGGAAAAACTTTCAGTATACTATAAGTTTATCATCTCCCTGCATACTCTGTTCTGTAGAGGATATAACCGATATCAGGGCTGATGATGCAGCGTAAGAGAGGCTTGGGAAAGAGAGCGTCCGGCCCTCCACCTATCCCGTCCGCTATCCCCTTTATCTGCCGTTTTCTCTCTGCGATTTTCTACTCAGAGTACGTATTCCTCTCTCCTCACACCATTCCAGCTGAACCTGGTTTCGCTCAGCTCATCATGCATCCACCATCCGGTGAATCGTGATTGTGTGTCGTCCACCGTCAGTTCAAACGGCCCCTCATCCCCGTCACATGCCCATGTACCGGTGAAGACATATCCGTCATTTGAGATCGTTCCATGTACTGTTCCGGTATTGGTATTTTCATAGGAAAATGTACCGGAAACTGTTCTGCCCTTTTGGGTGAGGATCATCTCTCCGGAATCCTTTGTATCATCAAGCCAGGTGCCTGTCCATGAGACCGGTGGCGCCCGGTAGCCGGTCCACGGGTACTGGAGGCTTTCATCTGTGTCTTCAATCTCCGTCCACCAGCCGGCAAACTCCTGCCTGTCAACGGACATCGTCAGCTCAAAAGAGCCTTTGGAATCTTCCTGTCTCCAGGTTCCGGTGAGGATTGCTCCATTGCCGGATACTGTTCCTTCCATCGTTCCCCGGCTCTCTCCGTAGATATATGTACCGGTGACACGATCCCCGGCCTGGGTCAGCCTGAGTGCGCCGTGATCTACAGACGTGTCTATCCAGACTCCTGACCAGTCTGCCTCTTTGCCATACGATGCCGTATCCGTACATCCTGCAACAAGCAGTCCGCCGATAACAAGAACCACAACTGCCGGCAGGCAAAAGCGATGTGAACAACCGTTCATATAGTAATCATATCATAAAATAATATAAAAATATTATGAAAATATGTTGATGAAATGCCCGGTTTCTGTATCTTTCTCAAGTTAGCCACAGTCTTTTTGCCTGGATACATACGGGATACCTTTTTCTTTCCGAAAGTGAGAATCACCATCATAAGAAGCCGGAGAAGTCAGCATGCCACCTGTCATCAGAGCAACCGATCTTGTCAAAGACTATGGAGATCTCCGTGCCGTTGATTCAGTCTCTCTGGATGTGGAGGAAGGAGCACTCTTTGGGTTGCTTGGGCCAAACGGCTCTGGAAAAACGACGATGATAAAGATGCTGACCGGCCAGGTTAAACCGACTGCGGGTTCAGCTGCCGTCCTCGGCATCGATGCGGTCGCAGATCCGGTTCTGGTGCGGAGGATGATCGGGATCATTCCTGAGCAGGAGACGCCCCCAAGTTTCCTCTCGGCAATGGAGTACCTTGCCTTTGTCGGAGCAGTCAGGAATATCCCGGATTGTGAAGGGAAAGCAGACTGGTGGTTCGATTTTCTCGACTTTGCGGATAAGAAAGATGTCCTGTGTAAGGATCTCTCACGCGGCACACGGCAGAAGCTGATGTTTGCCCAGGCATTTATCCATGAGCCGGCACTTGCTCTCATAGATGAGCCGCTCATCAACTTTGATCCCGTCATGCAGGACCTGGTCAAGGAGTATATGGCGGAATATGTGCAGAAAGGGAGGACGATCTTTCTCTCTACCCACATTCTTGAGGTGGCAGAGGAGATCTGTTCGGATATTGCCATTCTCCATAAAGGAAAACTGCTCCATTTTGGCCCTGTTGCCGAACTGATCGAACAGGGAGAGGATCTCCCCTCCTTCTTCCTTTCACTCGTCAGGAAGGGCGATCATGCTTGATCTCTTTCTCGCTATGATGAAGGAAGAGTGGAGGATTCATTCCACGATCTTTGGAAGCCTCTCATTTGCTCTCTTCCCGGTGATGATCTGTGGGATTGCGTTCATGGCTTCGTTTCTCATCCCGATAATCCAGGCATCCCTTCCCCCCGGATACCTCACGCTGATCACACACGGGAGCTACCTGATGCTTGGTGTGATGGTCGGGGGGTTTGGACTGCTTGGCAGTGAAGTAATGAACCGGCGGTTCGGGCAGGTAAGCCTTCTTGCCTATTCTGCACGGAGCCTCCCGATCAGAGAGACAACCATCTTCCTGACCTTTGTGGTTAAGGACACCGTCTACTATTTCCTTCTCTGGGTCTTACCGTTTGGATTTGGGTACATTCTGGCATCACCGTTTACGGGAGTCCCGTTACTATCTGCTCTTTTGCTCCTCACAACACTCTCACTCTCGTTCCTCTTCGGGCTCTCGGGCATTTTCCTCCTCTCATCAGTATATGCACGATCAACAACGGTCTTCTGGCTTCTCCTCATCATCCTCTTCACTGGTATCGGGGGAACTGTTCTTGTAACTGCAATTAACCCTGCCCTCTTCTTTCCTCCGCTTCTCATCTATAACTCACCTTCTGTTGCGAGCTTTCTCCTGGCAGTCCTCATTCTCGTGCTTCTCTTCTCAATCGCAACTCTCCTCTTTGATCCGATCTCTCCGGGTTCTGCAAAGAGGTACCCAAATGCCTTTACCCCTCTCTCAGGCAGGCTGTCATTTCTTCCAGACTCACCACTGGTTGCAAAGGATCTCCTTGATCTCTTTCGGAGCGGGAGCCTTATCGGCCAGACGATCTTCTCCTTCATCCTGCCCCTTGTGGTGATCTGGTTCTTCCTCTCCCTCCTCGAGGGCTTCCTGCCGCCACAGGGTCTCATCTTCCTGGTTGCGATCACAACCGGCATCATCGCATCGACGATGTATACCTGGGTGACCATGTTCGACACCTTCGGCCCATATGCCTGCCTTCCAATTGATGTCAGCACGATCATTGCAGGCAAACTCACCACATGTGGAATTCTCCAGATGATCCCGGCCATCTTTATCGCGACTGTTGCCATCCTCTCAGGAGATGTGATCTATCTCATTCCCTCTGTTGTCCTCTCACTCTCGGTTTCTTTCTATGCTACAGCAGTGATGGTCTGGCTCTCCGGACTCTCCCCGAACGTGCTCGTCTATGATGTAAAAGTACTTGCTGCATACCTCTTTCTGGTAGGGATCGCCATTGCACTCCTGACAGCAGCCGGGTACTCAAACCCAGACTATGCCTATCTGGCAGTGCTCCTTGCCATCCCGTCCTGGTGCTTTATCCGGAGGGGGAGGGCGTGGTGGAACGCATCTGAGCCGGAAGGGTTCTGAAGAACACAGATCGGCTGTGTTGTTTATTATAATGGATATCCGGATCTATCGGCTCTCACACGATCCGATTGGGCAGAATCAATCCCTTTATTGTAGCAGGATAATGATAGGTCATATATCTCCTTTTTAAGGCATTCTGAATCTATTCTGGGGAGTAGATGTTCTGCCCGGATACCAGAACATTCTTTATTATCTCCCTTCAATATCTCATCATATGCCATTCTCCACTGATCCGTTTTTCTCTCTTCTGTTCATCGATGATGAACCGGCGCTCCTGGAGATTGGAAAAATCTATCTTGAGCGTACAGGTGATATTGCCGTCACAACTGCGGGTGGCGTTGAGGAGGCAATCCGGCTCATTGGGGACAACCGTTTTGATGCAATCATCTCGGATTACCAGATGCCGGGGATGGATGGGATCGCGTTTCTCAAGCACCTGAGGCAATCTGGCAATACCATTCCGTTCATCATCTTCACCGGGAAGGGTCGCGAGGAGGTGGTGATTGAGGCTTTGAATAATGGTGCTGACTTCTATGTTCAGAAAGGGGGTAATCCAAAAGCACAGTTTGCGGAACTTCGCAATGCAGTTGAAAATGCAATACAGCGGAAACAGACGGAGGCAGCACTTCGGGAGAGTGCCGGAACATTCCGTGCGCTGGTGGAGCAATCAAATGAAGGGATTGTCATTACCGATTTCACCGGTACGGTTCTCTTTGCGAACCAGAGAGCATTTGAGATCATCGATCTCGATGAAACAAAACACGATACAAAGGCACCTCTGAATATACTTGATTATCTTGATTCCCCGGATGATCGTGAGAGGGCGATCCTGGATCTTGCCGAAGTAGCGGGTGGATTTGACAGTTTTCTCGTGAATTATACGATTCGAACGCTTACTGGAGGTAAGAAGAATCTTGAATGTATCGGTAAATTTATCGAATACAAACATTCTCCGGCCCTGCTTCTCTCGATTCGGGATGTAACAGAACAGATGCTGGCACAGAAGGCGCTCCGTTCTTCGGAGGTGTGGTTCTCTACCCTCTTTAAGGACAACCCCATCATATTAACGCTTGTTTCGGCATCTGATGGTGTCTTTGTTGATGTCAACCAGATGTTTCAGAATGTGAACGGATATACTCGCGAGGAGGTGATTGGAAAGACCGCAGAAGAGATCGGGATATTCATTGATAGGAATGAATCAGCTGCTTTCACGTCGGCACTTCAGAGGGATGGGTGTGTTTCCGGTATGGAATTGCGAACCCGTTCAAAAAGAGGTGAGGAATATATCTGCCGATTTTACTCACGTCTCATCATCATGGACAATGCTCCCTATATTCTCTCCTCAATTGAGAACATCACTTCCATGAAAGCAGCTGAGATGGCATTGGGAACACTTCTTTCAAGTATGGTCGGAACCACCGGAATGAAATCCCTTGAGCGGATGGTAAAAAGCGTATCAGAATGGCTCGGGGCAGATTGTGTGATGATCGGGGAGATCAAGCCGAATCAGGAGACGGTTTTTGTGCTCTCGATGGTACTTGATGGAGAAGTGATCCCTGGGTATTCTTTTACCATCCAGGGAACGCCCTGCGAAGCTGTTCTGGAGAAAGGATTCATTTTTTATCCTGATAATCTCCCTGAACTCTTCCCCGGATGCAGCACTATCTGGAAAGAGCCATTCCGTGGGTGTGCAGCGACCCCGTTGCTATCAGGCGAGAATGTGGTTATTGGTTTCCTCTGCATCCTGAAGAGAGATCAGCTGCATCTCCCAATCTCGGCGAAGGAGACACTAGATATTCTTGCCGCCAAGGCATCTGCCGAGATCGGGAGGCTGCATGCCCTGAGTGAACTCTCCGATAGCGAGGAAAAGTTCCGTACTCTTGTAGATGATATTCTTGACGGTATCGTGATTATCTCTCCGGATGGCACTATTCTCTTCACAAATCCAAGTGCAGGTACCGTACTCGATGAGGAGCATTACCGGGAGCTGATCGGCAGAGCAAATATCATCGATTATATTGCTCCCGGATCTCGTGACGATGCGATCTCCAATATACAGAAGATGGCATCCGGAGATGATGACTTCCTTGCAGAATATCTCGTTTCTACCTCAGATGACCAGGAGATATGGGTTGAGGCGATCGGTAAATCAATTACCTTCGAGGGAGCCAGGGCAATCATTCTTTCGGTCCGTGATATCACCAAAAGGAAGCAGACTGAGCAGGCTCTCCATGACGAGCTGGTCAGGCGGCGAATTCTTGTTGATCAGTCACGTGATGGAATTGTTCTCCTGGATGAGAACGGCAGGGCAATTGAGACGAACACGCGGTTTGCAGACATGCTTGGGTATAGTGTTGATGAGGTCCAACAACTCCATGTCTGGGACTGGGACGATCAAAGCACCGCTGCTCAGCTCCACGAGATGATACAGACTATCGATGAGGCAGGGGATCATTTTGAGACTGTTCACAGGAGAAAGGATGGAAGTACAATTGAAGTTGAAATAAGTACAAATGCTGCATTCTTCTCGAATAAAAAATTAATTTTTTGTATCGTCCGGGATATCTCCCAGAGAAAGAAGGCGGAATCAGCCCTCCGCGAGAGTGAACAAAAATTCCGGTCTCTCGTCGAAAATGCCTTTGATGGCGTCCTGATAACTGATTTCAGTGGAACAATTCTCTTTGGGAACAGTGCAGTTGCCAGAACAATTGATCTGTCCGATCCATCTGAAGCAATTGGAAAGAATGTGCTTGATTATATCGCATTGACCTCAAGAGAGCTGGTGCTGAAGGATTTCTCTATGATCCAGGCCGGTCATGATGGATATATCTCTGAATATCACGTGATTACGGCAAAGGGAAGGGAAATCATCGTGCAGAGTGTCGGCAAGGTGATCTCCTATGAAGGAAAACCTGCCGATCTGATCTCACTTCGTGATGTGACAGAAGAGAAGCTGGCAAAGGACGCCCTCACAAAGACCAATAAGAAACTGAATCTCCTCTCATCCATCACCCGCCATGATATTCTCAACCAGATTATGATCGTCGCCGGCTACCTGTCGTTCATAGAGAGAGATATTGAATCCCCGAAGCAAAAAGAGCGAATGCAGAGTGTCAATCATGCGGTGACAATGATTCAGCATCAGATCGAGTTTACCCGCGAGTATGAACAACTGGGGGTGAAGGCGCCTCTCTGGATTTCAGTGAAAAACACGATTGATATGATCAGGGAAGATCGCATTCCTATTCACTGTGAATGTCTCGAATTCTCAATATTTGCTGATTCCATGCTCGAGAGGGTTTTTGCAAACCTGCTACAGAATACTCTCCTCCATGCTGAAGGGGCGACACATATTCATATCTACTGTCATGTGGATGATACTGAACTAAAGCTAATCTGGGAAGATGACGGTGTAGGTGTCCCGGATGGCGAGAAAGAGCGGATTTTTAATCGTGGGGTTGGTAAAAACACAGGATTGGGATTATTTTTTACCAAAGAGATCCTTTCGATCACTGACATCTCAATTTCAGAAGACGGAGTGTATGGAGAGGGGGCACGATTTGTGATTCATGTGCCTGGTGGGCGTTTCAGACGAAACAATCCGGAATAACCCTCCCCTTTTATGCTCCAGGATCCCCTTTTTCCCACCAGATCCGCACGCGGACTGAGTGTCCGGGTATGATAATCTGATCATTGTGATGCATGACTCTCTCCCTGAGATATCTCCGGACACATGCTTTCTGCTCGTCACCGTCTGCAAAGACCCTCCCTGAGAAATGTGTAACGGCATCATCAAGGGAGTCAAAACTGTTGTTATGTTCAAGCGGGAATACTTCGATATTCGGATAGATGCCCATTGAATAGAGGAGATTATAGATGAGATCACATGTTGGGGCGGGAACAAAATCCAATCCATGGAGCTGTGGCCAGAGATCACGCGACATTGCATCCCACGTGCTCTCGCCAGTAAACCAGTAAATGGCGATATATTTTGATGAAGCCTCCTGCATCTTCTCTATGGCGTCCCTGAGATCCGGTACATTCAGGGAATATGAGGCAAAGACCACGTCATAGGGTGGTTCAAGATCCTCCTGAATATCAACATCTTCCCACCGTTTTCTGACGAGCCTGATAGTGTTGCATCCCTCTTCTCTTATCATCTCGGAAAAGACCGTGCACATCCCCTCTGATGGCTCGACTGCGGTGACATGGGCGACCAGTTTTGAGATGGGAAAAGCAATGGTACCTGGTCCGGATCCGATATCCAGAACCCGTGAATTTGGTGTGAGCGGGAGATCCTCTATGGTCTTTCTGATCCGCCCTCCGGTATCATTCTTCCACATCCTGGCAAACATCCGTGCGGCATCAATAGTCTCCCAGATATTTGATTGACGATCCCTTGTTCCGCACCTCTCGTGTTCTCTCTGCTGCCTCTTCCAGGCATCGTTCCAGTCGATGGTTGTGTGGTGTACCATATGGCATCAGCTATTTTTCTGCAAAAATGAGAGAATAATGGAGATTATGAGGATTATTCATCTGATTATTTCCGCCATCCCCCTTCGGGAACCCGCATCTCAAACCTCGCTCCTTCTCCATATTTCCCGTTCTCTTCAATCGAAATTCCGGTGATCGCCAGGATCTCGCGTACAAGGAAGAGCCCAAAACCGGTGTTCTTCCCAAACCCCCTCTCAAAGATCCGCTCCTTTTCGCTGTCGGGGATCCCGGGTCCATCATCCTCCCAGGTGATCACAAGCTGCCCCTTCTGCTCCTCACACCGGATCTCCACCCGGCTTGCCCCTTCGGCATGCCGGATCGTGTTCTCCATCAGGTTGAAAAAGACCTTCTGGATCATCGGATCGGCAAAGACGATGAGTTCGTCGCAGAGGTGCCGGATGATCGGCAGTTCTCCATCATCGACTGCCTTGATCAACGCAGTGAATGGAAGCCATGTGGGCGACTGCACACCCAGACTCTCATACTCGCGGGTAAACTCGATCTGCCGTTCGATGGATTTGACCGCCTTTTCGATATCGTCAAGGAACGTATCCTGCTGCTCCCCTTCCTGCTCTCTCTTCAGCCAGATGTAGCCGTCTATCGCCATGATCTTGTTCTGGATATCATGCCGGGTGACACTGGAGAGGATCTGGAGTTTCTTGTTGGCCCTCTGAAGCGCTCTTTCCTCCTGTTTTCGCCAGGTGATATCGATACAGGAGCCCATCATTGCAATCGGTGTGCCGGATGCGTCACGGACAAGGGTGGTGGCAAGCTCAACGACGATCTCTGATCCATCCTTTCTTTTTCCCACAACCTCGCCAGACCACCTGCCTGTCCCGAGGATTGCATCAGCGATCTCCCGGCCGCTTTCTTCGGCAGTCCAGAGAGAAAGAATAGATCTGCCGATTGCCTCGTCCTGATCCGATGCCCCCCACATGGCAAGGAACGCAGGGTTCGCATAAGTGATCCCACCGGAGAGATCGGTGATTACAAGGCCGTTTAATGATGCTTCGATGGCTGCATCCTTGAGAATGAGCTGTTCTTCTGAGATTTTTCGTTCGGTGATGTCATGGAGGACCTCTATGATCAGCTCAATCTCCTGGTTCTCGTCAAGAACCGGGTTGCTTGTGCATTCCATGAACATTCCAAGTTCCGGGATGTACCGCTCGACTTTCTCCTGCTTCTTTGATAGAACCGCCTTTGAGGTGGCACATATCTCACAGGGGCTGATCCGCCCGATTAGCTCATAACATCTTTTCCCCCTTGCCTCATCAGGAGTCATGCCGAGGATCTCATAGCCTGCCTTGTTGTACCTTAGGATGGTATGATCAGGAAGCTGAAGGCCGACGATATCGGGGATCCCATCCAGCATCGCCTCGATGAGACGGTTGTTCCTTTCGGCTTCAAGCTCGGCCTCCTTCCTCTTGGTAACATCGCGGCCGACGATGAGGATTGCAGTGGCAACCCCATCGCTGTCACGGAGGAAGGTCATCGTATTATTCACCCAGATTGTTGTACCATCCTTTCGGTACGTCTCAAGATCAAGGCTGACAACACCAACAGGTTCTCCGGATGCCTCCCGTTCAAGTGCCTCATGGAAGGTCTGCCGGGCAATCATCAGAGACTCCGGTGCCAGCACAAAATCCAGTGGCTGGCTCAATGCCTCCTGAACGGTGAGCCCACGCAGGGATTCAATTGATGGGCTGATATAGATGAAGGAGAGCGATAGATTCATGATCGAGATCGTCTCGGTCATATTCTCGGTGATCAGCCTATACAGCCGTTCGCTCTTCTGTAATGCTTTCTCTGCCTCCTTCCGCTCGGTGATGTCGGTATGGGTTCCAAGGAGGCGGAGCGGTCTTCCCTCTGCATCACGGCCTATGATCTTTCCTCTGGCAAGGATCCATCTCCAGCCCCCGTCTTTTGTCTGCATCCGGAACTCAAGCTGGAAATTCCCCTTCCCCTCCCGGATATGGTTCTGAATATACGCTTCAGCCTCCTCGACATCGTCGGGGTGGACAAGTGCCCTCCAGTTTGCATAAGATCCCGGCATCTCGCCCGGCTCATACCCGAGCATCGAATACCAGCGTGGGCTGAAGAAGGCGCTTCCGGTGGCAATATCCCAGTCCCAGATCCCGTCATTGGCAGCATCCAGCGTGAGCCTGTATCGCTCTTCGCTCTCTACAAGTGCCTCTTCCGAATGCCTCTGCTCTGTGATGTCCCGGATGGTCTCGATCGACCCGACGATATCTCCGTTCTCATCATACAGGGGGGATGCCTTCCCGGCGAGGATCGCATACCTGCCCAGAGGCCGCGGCAGTGATGTCTCGGCGATGAGTGTGTCCCCTTCCCTCCTGATGGATGCGTATTTTGAATGCAGCAGATCCTCATCAGATAAGGAGACGAGATCGATCAGGATCGGCCGGCGTTCCCCGTAAAAGGGGATTGCATATTCGTAATCGCCTTTCCCGACCATATCTTTTGCTGAGATCCCGGTCATCTCTTCTATTGCCTGGTTCCAGGCGATCACAATGCCTTCAGCATCGATTGCGAATGTGGGGTCGGGGAGGAACTGGATGATATCATACAGCCGTTTTTCACTTTCTTTTGTAAGCTTCTCAGCCATTATCCGGCTGACGGCGGCACGGATCATATTGGTCAGTTCGGCAAACTGGGATCTCGGATCACCGCCCTTCTGGAGGTAGAAGTCTGCGCCGCTGTTGAGTGCCTCGATCACCACCTCCTCCCGCCCTCTTCCGGTGAAGATGATGAATGGAATGGTATTGCCAGATTGCCTCAGGTGTTTGAGAAACGCGATCCCATTCATCCCGGGCATCTGGTAGTCTGAGACGATCACATCAAAATGCTGGTCATCGATAAGCCGGATCGCCTCTTCTGCATCCAATGCCGTTGTGACGCTATTATCCCCGCTCTGCTCAATGAAGAGCTTTCCTATTTCAAGAAGCGCAGGCTCGTCATCTACATACAGAACGGAGATTGGCACGGCCTCAGCTTCTGTCTCTCTCATTGACTGTATGATGAACATTGAAGTTGAAAATACCTTCTCAATCATTCAGCCCGAATGGGAATCAGGTCTCGAAATCACTCTTCTGCCATGCCCCGGCCGGAACCAGAATCTCAAATCTCGCTCCTCTTCCATACTCCCCGGTCTCTTTCATATTAATCCCGGTGATTACCAGTATCTCCCGGGAGAGGAAGAGCCCAAGTCCCATATTCTTTCCATACCCCCGCTCAAAGATCCGCTCCTTCTGGTCGTCGGGAATGCCAGGCCCATCATCTTCCCAGATGATCGCAAGCTTCCCGTCCCGCTTCTCGCACCGAATCTCCACCCGGCTCGCACCTTCGGCATGCCGTTTGGTGTTATCCATCAGGTTCGAAAAGACCTTTTCAATCATCGGATCGGCAAGCACCCGGTATCCACTGCAATCTACATGAACAGGCAGTTCTGCATCGCAGATTAAAGAGAGAAGTTCATCGATTCCCTGCCACGCCGCTTTTTTCACCCCGAGCTCCTCATAGGTCCGGGTGAACTCGATCTGCCGCTGGATATCGTTGCCTGCTTCCTCTATCCCTCTCAGGTACCTGGATAACGTTGGATCATCAATCTCAGGACTTATCAGGTCGAGGTATCCCATCAGCGCCATGATCCGGTTCTGGATATCATGCCGGGTGATACTCGAGAGGATCTGGAGTTTCTTATTTGCTGTCTGCAGGGCATCTTCTGCAAGTTTACGTTCGGTAATGTCCTGTACTGTTCCATGAAGCCCGATTATTGCACCGTGAGGATCCTTTTTAACGCCCCCATAGACATAGATCCATCGCATGGTGCCATCAGGCCGGATCAACTCAAGTTCAAGATTATAGGATTTACCTGTTTTAATTGCGCAATCAACCGCGTCATTCAGAAGGCTCCAGCTGAACGGAGTATAGATCTGAGATAATTCGTGATATCCTGGCTCGGGAAGGTCAGGATCCCACCCGACGATCTCAAACAGCTCTTCTGACCATGTGAGGCTATCGGTCTCGATCACCCAGTTCCATGTGCCGATATGGGCGATTTCATTCACTTCTTTGAGCCGCATCTGAGCCGCATTCAACGCACGTTCTGCCAGTTTCCTCTCTGTAATATCCATCCCAAACTCGATCAGCCCCCTGATCCCACCCTCCTGATCATAGATCGGGCAACCCCTGATCATGAAGATCCTGCCATCCGGCACCGTTACTTCGCCCTCTTCAATCTTCCCGGTAGCCATGGATCTGAGCACCGGGCAGTCAGGACAGGGCTCTGATCGATTGTGCCAGATCTCATAGCAGTGGCGTCCTGCAAGATCTGCCGCACTCTCACCGACAGAATCGCCAGATACCTTGTTTGCATAGATTAATCTTAAATCCATGTCATAATATGCGAGCATTACAGGAAGTGCATTTAATAGCGCTCCCTTCTCCGCCTCAGACTGCCTGAGTGCCTCTTCAGCCCCCCTCCGCTCTGTCACATCTGAGTTCGTCACGATTACCCTGCCATCTGTAAGAAATGCTGCATGGAATTCGATATCCTTCACTGTGCCATCCTTGCAGGTGACCTTGAACTCACGGACCGTTACCTTCCCATTTTTCTCATTATTCCAGATGGAGCGCACTTTATCCCGGTAGGCAGGATCAGGGTATGCCCTGAGGAACCACTCATCGACAGTCGGGATCTCCTCTGGCGTATATCCGGTGATCTCCTCAACTCCCCCGTTCATTCGGAGTATCGTCCCGGATGTATCAAAGATAATGACTCCGAGGGGGAGGCTCTCAAAGAGGCCCTCGATCAGGTCAAGCTGGCTCTGGATGGCCCTCTCCATCTCCTTTCGCTTCGTGATGTCACGTGATACTCCGAGTATTCCAACGGGTCTGCCCTCCTCATCCCGGAGCAGCCGGGTTGAGTTCTCAACCAGTATCGTCGATCCATCTTTGCAATACTCTTCTGTCTCAAATGATACGGTTCTGTCCGGGTCAGCGGTGCCGGATGCTTCGATTTCCATTTCCTTGTTAAACAGATCCAGAAGTGCTGCATATGAGGCAGAGGTCAATTTCTCTTCGACGGTCTGCGCGAGTGATTCCTCAACCGTGAAACCCTTCATCTTTAGAACTGACGGACTGATGTACCGGAGTGAAAAGTCCATATCAAAGATCCAGATATTATCTGCGGTATTCTCTGCGATGAGCCGGTACTTCTCCTCGCTCTCCCTGAGCGCAACTTCAGCCTCTTTCCTTTCGGTGATATCCCGTGATACCCCGATAATACCGGTCGGCCGGCCATCCTGATCGCGGAGGAACCGGACCGCATTCTCAACAAGTATCGTCGATCCATCCTTGTGGTACTTCTCAAACTCTATTGAAATCGTCCTCTCCGGATCGGCCTTTCCTGTTGCTTCAAACGCCATCTCCCTGGCAAATTGTTTTTGTACAGATTCAAATGATCCGGGTGTCAGCATCTCCTGTAAAGACTGCCCCATCACCTCTTCCGGGGTATATCCCCGCATCTTTTGGACAGAAGGGCTGATATACTGGATTTGGAGGTTGAGATCAGCGATCCATATCGTATCTGCGGTATTGTCTGCAATGAGCCGGTACTTCTCTTCACTCTCCCTGAGTTTCTCCTCTGCATTCTTTCGTTCAGTAATGTCCCTTATAATTCCCTCAATTCCTGTTCTTTTGCCCAAACGATCATATGCCTGGCGGCAGGATACTGAAACAGGGAGGAAGCTTCCATCAGCCTTTTTGAGCGTGACTTCATAATCCTGCACTTCTCCCTCCCCTGCAATACGCCTCAAAATCTCCTTCCGCTCTTCAGGATGTACCCAGAAATCAGAGGCGGGCTTTCCGAGGACCTCGTCTGTTGTATCATACCCAAAGATTCCAGCTGCTGAGGGGCTCAGCATCGTGACTTTTCCGTCAGCATCGGTCCTGTAGTAGATATCCTGAAGATTCTCGATGATGCCCCGGAACTTCTCCTCGCTCTCCTGAAGTGCTGCCTCATACTGCTTGCGGCTTGTAATATCGGTTGCGAGTGCCAGGATGCAGGGCTCGCCCGCGATCTGTACCCTGGTTGCATGCACCTCAGCGGGATAGATCGATCCATCCTTCATCCGGTGCCGTGTCTCAAAGATCTTCTCCTCCAGCAGTGGCGCTTCCTGCCAGAGCCATTGTATAAAGGGATATTCATCTGTATCCGGATCTATATCCGCGATATTCATCGAGAGAAGCTCTTCACGGGTATATCCGGTGCTCTCTATTGCCTTCTGGTTGACATCAAGGATTGCACCGTGTTGATCGTGGAGGAAGAGCATCTGGCTTGCCTTGTTTACCAGTGTCCTATACTTCTCCTCACTCTCACGGAGTGCCTTCTCTGTTTGTTTCTGGTCACTGATGTCATGAAGCCGCTCGATAACGAGTTCCAGGTTCCCATCATCCCCGAATACGGGGTTGCTTGTGCACTGGAAGTACTTCTGCCATTCAGGGATGAACTTCTCTAAGGTCACGGCTTTTCCTGTAGCAACTGCCTCGCTTGTCGCACAGATCTCACAGGGCTCATCCCTTCCGATCAGCTCATAGCAGCGCCTGCCCTCAACCTCGCCGGGGGTCATATTGAGGGTATCGTAGCCGGCTTTATTGTACCTGATAATGGTATGATCCGGTTTTTGGAGCCCGATGATATCCGGAACACCATTCAGCATGCCTTCAAGCAGCCGCCCGGCCTCTGATATTTCGGATGTAGCTTTCTTTCTCTCTGAGATATCCCGTACCCACTCCAGAAAGAATTCGACGTTCCCATCTTCATCCAAAGCAGGTATGACCCGGAGATCGATCCATCTGCCATCGGGGAGCAGCACCTCTTTCTGGAACGGCTTCTTTGAGGCAATTACCTCTTTTGCCTGGCAGTCCGGGCAGATCTCATTAAAATCCCTGTATGTCATGTAACATTTCGTCTGTACCTGCCGTTTCTCTTCCGGTACAGCCCCAAAACCCATCCAGTTGCTGTAGAGGATCGTCATCTTTGGATCATGGATTGAGATCATATCCGGAACAAGGCTCATCACCCTCTTGAACCGCTCCTCGCTCTCCCTGGTCGCCCTCTCTGCCCGGTGGAGATCAACCGCCCTCCTTACTTTCCTCTCGAGCTCGGCAAACTGCGACTTTGGATCGCCGCCTTTCTGAATATAAAAATCCGCGCCCGCATCAAATGCTTCAATAACAACTTCTTCCCGCCCCTTTCCGGTGAAGATGATGAACGGGGTTGTATCACCCTTCTCCCTCAGGACTTTTAAAAATTCGATCCCATCCATATCGGGCATCTGGTAATCGGAGATGATCGCATCATAGGATTTCGTTTCAAGCATATGAAGTGCATCAATTGCCGTCTCCTGCGTATCAACCAGGATCCCGGTGCTTAATTCAAGAAATGCTTTTCCAATCTCAAGGAGCGCCGGCTCGTCATCCACGTAGAGGAGAGAGATCTGCGGATCACCAGATCCTGGGGATGGCATATCTTTTGATTAGCATCATGAAGGATAAACTTTCTTCAATGAATTTCCAGCCGGATGGAAGTAAGGGATGGATGGTTTCTTCTTCAGGGAAACCACTCTTACTGCATCCGAATCGATGGAAATAATTATTGTCTCCATTCTCCTATTGACACACTATGTCAATCCCGGGTGCTCTCCACCCTCTCATTGAGAATCTGTGGAAGCGGGAGATGCACCTCCCAATTGATCCACGGGTGGCGTTTACGGCTGTCATCTGCACCTCCATCCTGAGTATCATCCTGAGCATACTCCTCCTCTCCTCAGGCTTCTCTGATATCGCCCAGATCCTCTTCTTCATCCCGATCATCCTTGCCTGCCTCTTCTATCTCCGGCAGGGCCTCATCTACTCGATCTTCCTTTCGCTGCTGTACCTGATCATCCTCCTCTCGACAGCGGGCGTTGAGCATCTCGTAAACGGCGTGTTCCGTGTTCTGATCTTTTTCATCGTAGGGGTAGTCGTCACATTCCTGATGGAGGGGTGGATGGTAACAGAGCGGGGGCTCAGGGCACGAACCCTTGAACTGAATATGATAAACGAGATGCTCCGGCAGAGAAATGATCAACTTCTTGCACTCGAAGCAGAGATGCAGGCAAACCGTGATGAAATTCAGCGGATGCAGCGGGAGCTCCTCGAAACAAATGATTTCCTGAATAACCTCATCTCATATACCAATGCGCCAATCGTCGTCTGGGATTCAGAAGGTAAAATTACCCGGTTTAACAAGGCATTTGAACACCTATCCGGCATTCCGGCAGAAGAAGCAATTGGATCCGATCTTGGTATCCTCTTCCGCTCAGAAAACTGCCAATCTGCGATGGATCTGATTCAGGGTGCAAGTTCAGGCACATCGTCCTGGGAAGCATGCGAGATCCCGATCCGTTCACGAAACAGCGATATCCATGCCGTCCTCTGGAACTCATCAAACATCCTTGCAGATGATGGGAAAACGGTGATTGCCACCATTGCCCAGGGCCAGGATGTTACCGAGCTGCGAAAGACAGAAAAAGCACTCGATTCGGCGAACAAGCAGCTTGAAATCCTGATGCACCTTACAAAAAACGATTTCAGGAAGGTTGCCCTTCTCCTGATCATCACCGTCGCCACCTACATCTTCCTCTATGACTTCGTCTTTCGGATTGTGCAGGGAGGTTTCACGATTGATAACATATTCTTCGGCCTTGCGGGCCTGATCGCGGGTATTCTTGCCATCGGGATTGCCCTTATTGCGGTTGTGAAAGCTGTCCTGAACGTGATGAGGAAACGGGGAATGGCAATCCCGGAGATGCCGCAGATATTCTCCACGAACGATGCAGAGAGTATGGCTGGCGGAGGAGATGAACCAGCTCCGTACCTGGCGCAGCTCCTGACGCGAACCGAGGATGGTGCTCTTGGGCGGATCATCATCTACTTAATCATCGCAGAGTTTGGCATTTTCTCGTCACGGACAATTGCCGCAGCAACAGCTCAGGCAGGAATGACCTTTTTTATCATTTTTATGGGAGCCTGTTTCATTTTTATCAGGCTTGTATATACAGATTATCTCGTCGGGCTGAAGCATTTCGGGGTGGTATTCCTCCTTGGGCTGATACTCTCTTTTATACTGGGGCATTTCTGGGGGGGGATCCCGGTAGAGACCCTCTTCTCACTGGAATACTTCGGATCTGACGCCCTGGTTGCCCTCATCACCGGGATCTCGCTCAGTCTGTTTATGTCCAGTAAATGAGGGATGAATGAGATCACCCGCCCCCGGGAATAACCCTTCTCCTTCCCTCTCTCTTATTTCACGCCAAGGCAGATCTCAACACGATGGAGCTTCTCCGGGTCTTCGTCCGGACAATTGAGATAGTACTCATATCCCGGCCTTGTGAGATCAAGTTCGACATTATTCTCCCCAAGCCACTCTGCCAGTGCATACCAGACGGGGCCATACTCCTCAGGCCCGGTGAGTTCGGCCTTCATCACTGCATACTTTCCTCCGGGGAGGGTCCGCCTCTGCACCTCCCCCTCCGTTGGGATCTCTGTTCCGGGGGGGATTGTCATGCAGACATCGACCCTCAGCTCTTCAGGAGGGGTTGTGTCGGGGTCGTTGTAATAGGCAGATACAAACCGGGTCTCCGGCGAAATCAGCTCTTGTGCGCCTGCCCATCCGCAGAGCGTGCCAAACAGCTTCTCAAAGACACTCGCATTTCCAAGATAATTTCCGGTGAATGAGACCGATGCAACCTCTCTTGCATCGATCTCCCGTATTTCTGGTGTGGATACATTCATTCAATAACACCTCTGTGTGTTTCATACCAGTCTTTTCCAGCAGATGCAATAAACCCAATACTGCGGAGTGCGAAAGTGAAAGTGGTCCGGAATCTGCCAGTTCCAAAACCATGATATAATCACCCGTCCTAGTGGTATCTTAACGGCTCAGCCGTTATTGTATGGAGGATAAGAGATATGAAGAAAGGATTTGCAGCAGATATTGAGACAGAGACCCTGAAGAATGCTGATTTCAGGAGAGTCCTGTATACCGGGAAGTACAGCCAGCTTGTCCTGATGTGCCTAAAGGCAGGCGAGGAGATCGGATCAGAGGTGCATGACGATATCGATCAGTTCTTCCGGTTCGAGGAGGGTGAAGGCAAGGTTGTCATCGATGGTGTTGCACATACAGTCAAAGACGGCAGTGCCGTGATTGTTCCGGCGGGTGCCGAGCACAACGTGATCAACACCTCAGCAACAGCCGATCTGAAACTATATACGATCTACTCCCCGCCAGAACACCAGGACAAGACGATCCATAAAACAAAGGCAGAAGCAGAAGCTGCCCACGAGCATTTTGACGGGAAGACGACGGAGTAATTCTCTTTTCAAAATCTCTCATTTTTTCACCCGGATCAGATCCGCTGTCTGTGACTCTGCCCTCTTACTATTCTATCGGGTTTTTTAGTTCCTCTTCTGTGATCCGGGTCTCGTGACCAACCAATGGCCAATCTGTTTTTACTCCGGAAGGGCTGGTAATGTGTGCATATGTGTGATGACTTTATCAAAAAAAATTATATGGTATGTTACAATTAGTATTCAGATCTATTTTGTAAACTCAAAAATAAAGATTTAAATATCAATTAATACAAAATTGAACATTCATCATACTACCGGGTGGTACTACTCTATGGACTGGTTACAAACATATCTCAATCCGAAAACCGTTATCATCGCTTTTACTATGGCGATCCTTGCGTCGGCTGTTATTATCGCAGGATGTACTGATGCTGGCCAGACAGGGCCCTCAGAACAGGTTTTAACGATCGGCATGAGCACTGATGTTCCGTTATGGCAGAACTCAAACTTCCCTGGAGGTGATGGAAGATTTGTCTGGTCACAGATCTACGAGACGCTCGTCCGGGTTGATACCGATCTGAATATCGAGCCCGGTCTTGCAACATCATGGGATACGCCCGATGATGGTAAGACCTGGTTCTTCTACCTCCGTGATGGAGTCATCTTCCATGATGGCACACCGCTGAATGCCGATGCTGTTGTCTATTCCTATAATGAAAACAGTTATGTCAGGGCACAGGGAGCATTGCAGACGATTGCAAGTGTCGAGGCTGTCGATGATCTGACTGTCAAATTTGTCATGAAGCGTCCGCAACCCCTTCCACTCTACCTCACTCACGTGGCCTGGCCCGTTGTCAGCCCAACCTGTGTCGATTCGAATGGAAACTTCATCAAACCAATTGGAACAGGTCCCTATGCCTTTGAAAGCCACACGAAAGCCCAGCAAGTCGTTCTTACAAAGAATGAGAACTACTGGGGTACTGCACCCACACTTGATATGGTTATCTTCAAGGTGATCCCCGAAGCCTCCACACGGGTGATGGCTCTTGAGACCGGAGAAGTGGATATGATCATCAAGGTGCCT
Organism: Methanocalculus taiwanensis; assembly: GCF_024372745.1. GTDB lineage: Archaea > Halobacteriota > Methanomicrobia > Methanomicrobiales > Methanocorpusculaceae > Methanocalculus > Methanocalculus taiwanensis. The sequence continues at coordinate 12,187 of NZ_VOTZ01000001.1, read as the reverse complement.
GAAAGCGATTGTATACGCCTTGAAAATACGCCCGGTATAACGGTTTCACGAAAAGTCAGCACATTTACCGACTTCCTCCAGTTCAATACGAAGACATCTCCATTCGATGATATCCGGGTCCGAAAGGCAGTCGCCTATGCAATCGATACTGAGGAGATGAGTGAGACCATCCTTGAAGGGATTGGTATTGCTGCCCGGGGCCGGCCCTACTCGCCGGTGATGCTCTATTCAAACCCGGATCTTGCCCTCTATAGCCAGGACCCCGCAAAATCACGCCAGCTGCTTGAAGAAGCCGGCTGGACACTATCAGGTACCGATACCATCCGGAAGAAGGATGGCCGGGAGCTGAAGGTCTCCATCCTCGTCGGTCGGGGTGTCTGGGCAGCGAGGCATATACAGATGGCAGAGGCTGCCCAGTCCTATCTCTCTGATGTGGGAATGGGTCTTGAAGTGAAAGTACTGGAAGATGGGGCATTGAACCAGCTTGAAAGCGCTGGTGATTTCGGCATGATCCTCAGGAGCGGCTACTTTGTATGGGGTCCGTATCCAAGGCACTTCTGGCTGCATTCGTCTCAGTATCCAAACTCTCACTATCAGAATGAGGAGTATGACCGGATTGCAACAGCAGCCGATACAACCGGTGATGAAACAAGGCAGAAAGAACTCTACTATCAGCTACAGGATATGGTAATTGAGGATCTCCCTGCATTCTATCTTATCCATGAAGAGAAGATCGTAGCAACCAACGATCATATCCAGGGCTATACCATCACCTCCGAGGATCCCTGGTTAAATCTCGCAGGAATTACAGTTCGATGATGATTCTGGCAATCTGCCAGACTCTTTTTTTTACGGGAAGAATGTGGATGGGAAGGTACTGAATGTACGCATACATTGTAAAGCGACTGGCACTGGTTTTCCTTGTCATGTCCGGTGTGACAGTAATCACATTTGGTGCCATGTACCTTGCCCCGGGAGATCCTGCTGAGATCATTGCGACCGCCCGGTATGGCCAGGATCTCACCCCCGGGCAGATAGAATGGGTACGTTCCACAGAACATCTCGATGATCCGGTGTATATCCAGTACCTTACATGGCTCAATCACATCATCCGTCTTGATCTCGGGAGATCACTCATCACCTTCGATGATGTGGCAGAAGAGATTGCAGTCCGGTTTCCAACAACTCTGACACTCGCTCTGGCGAGCCTTATCCTCTCCCTCTGTATCGGGATTCCTGTTGGGATCATCAGTGCGCTTCATAAGAATGCCTTCCTCGACTACACCACTACCTCAATTGCGCTTCTGGGCGTCTCGATGCCAAACTTCTGGCTTGGCCTCATTCTGATATGGTTCTTCTCCCTGTATCTCCGGGTACTCCCAAGTTTTGGATCGGGGGGAATAAGCCATCTTATCCTCCCTGCAGTGACTTTGGGAGCATCGATGGCTGCAATCACCATGCGTCTTATGCGGTCGAGTATGCTTGATGTGATGGGGCAGGAGTATATCGCCACAGCACGGGCAAAAGGTCTTGACAAAAGAACCGTTCTGTTTCGACATGCCTTGAAGAATGCGCTTCTTCCGGTGATAACCTTCTCGGGCCTTCAGCTTGGCTTTCTCCTCGGCGGAACCGTGATAGTCGAGACGATCTTTGCCTGGCCTGGCATCGGCAAACTGCTTGTCGATTCAATCTATGCACGCGACTATTCGATGATACAGGGGTGTGTCTTGTTGATTGGGCTCTTGTTTGCTATAACTAACCTGGCTATCGACCTCCTCTATGCCTCAATCGATCCCCGGATCAGGTACGACAGACATGACTGAAACGAACTTCCTTCTCGCAGAATTCTGCAGAAATCGCCTTGCTCTTATTGGTGCAGTGATCATCGGGATCATCGTACTCTGTGCCATATTTGCCCCGCTCATCGCACCGTTTGATCCTGCTGAACAGAACCTCAGGGAGCGGCTCCAGACACCCTCGATTCAGCATCCGTTTGGAACTGATGATCTGGGACGGGATATCTTCTCACGCGTTGTCTTCGGCAGCCGGATATCGCTCTCCATCGGTATCTGTGTGGTGGGTATCACTGCTCTCTTTGGAACCATACTTGGGCTTCTCTCCGGGTATGGGGGAAGAGCCATCGATGAAGTTATCATGCGTTTTGTTGATATCATGCTTGCTTTTCCAAGTATCATCCTTGCCCTCATCATTGCTGGGCTGCTTGGGCCGGGCGTTGTCAATGTGATCATTGCTCTCTCTCTGACACAGTGGCCTGCCTATACGCGGCTTGTCCGGGGGATGACGCTCTCGATGAAAGAAAAGGAGTTTGTCGAGGCTGCCCGGGCCCTTGGTGCATCAGATACCTATATTCTGAGAAAACACATCCTGCTGAATGCATCCAACCCGATCATCGTCCTGGCTACAATGGATATCGCCCAGACGATCATCTTCGCCGCAGCACTCAGTTTCCTTGGCCTCGGCATTCAGCCTCCGACACCAGAATGGGGATCAATGCTCAAGGCAGGTATTCCGTATCTCAGGAGCGCAACCTACATCACTTTCTTCCCTGGTATCCTGCTCATGCTTACAGTACTGGCATTCAACTTTATCGGTGACGGAATACGCGATACGCTTGACCCACACACAAAAGAGATGACCCTGGTGAAATGATGGCGCTGATCGAGATCAAAAACCTCAATGTCCATTTCTATTCCCGGAATGATATCGTCAAGGCGAATAATGGGGTTGATCTTTCAATCGGTGAGAATGAGATCGTGGGTTTGATCGGCGAGACAGGATGCGGGAAGACGATCCTTGGAAGAGCCATTATGCGTCTCCTCAGCCCGAATGTCTCTCTTGAAGGGAGCATTCTCTACCTGGGAAGAAACATTCTCGATCTCACCCAGCAGGAGATACAGGCTATACGGGGCAGGGAGATCGGGATGATCCTCCAGAATCCTGCAGCATCGCTCAATCCTGTTCTCCCTGTCGGCGAACAGGTTGCGGAAGTCTTCAGGTGCCATCTTGGGAATTCTGTGGCTGAAGCAGAGCAGAAAGCAAAAGGGCTCTTTGAACAGGTTGGCATCGATCCGGCGAGGATGAAAGAGTATCCCCATCAGTTCTCAGGTGGGATGAAGCAGCGCGTAATGATTGCTATCGGGCTTGCTGCAACGCCAAAACTTCTTATCGCTGATGAGCCGACGAAGGGACTGGATAAGGAGCGAAAGTGGCAGATCATCACGCTGATGTCGGATCTTATCCGGAAGCGGTCAGTAAGCATGCTCCTGATCACGCATGATCTCGAGATTGCAGAGGCGATCTGTGATCGTATTGCGGTGATGTATGCAGGCGAGATCATAGAAATCGGAAGAACTGCTGATATCATGCAGAGAACGCTCCATTCGACCACGCATCCTTATGCGAATGCACTCATCCATGCCCTCCCAAAGTATGGCATGATGCCGATACCCGGGGAGATTCCAAGCCTGAGCAGCCTGCCTTCCGGATGCCGGTTCCATCCCCGGTGTGCAGAGAGGAGGGAGGATTGCTCACAGGTACACCCTGAGATGCGTGAGATCCAGGACAACCACCTGGTCAGGTGCTTATACCGGGGAGTGAGCAATGAGCATCCTTGAAGTCCGGAACCTTAGAAAGGTCTTCACCTCGGGCATCTTTAAAAAGACCACTATTACTGCTCTTGACGGCGTCACATTCTCCCTGAAGCGGGGGAGTACCCTTGGGATTCTCGGGTCAAGCGGATCCGGGAAGAGTACACTTGCCCGATCTCTTCTCCGGCTGATCGAGCCGACGAGTGGTCAGATCCTGATGATGGGTCAGGATGTTACCCATGTGCCTCACCATTCGCTTGGGTGGCTGCCACAGAAGATACAGATCATCTTCCAGAACCCAGAATCTTCGCTCAATCCGAGGATGCGCATCTATGATGCTATAGCGGAGCCGCTCCGTATCCATTCAATCTGCACCGGGGATGAGGAAGAGGATCATATCCTTGATCTCATCGGGAGGGTCAACCTCAATCCCGAACTGTTGTTTCGCTATCCATTTGAATTATCCGGTGGTCAGCTCCAGCGGGTGGTAATTGCCAGGATACTTGCCCTTGAACCTGAGTGCATTGTAGCCGATGAACCGACATCGATGCTTGATGCTTCTGTACAGGCTCAAATACTGAATATAATGAAAGATCTCCAGGAGTCCCGAGGGATCAGTTTTATCTTTATTTCGCATGATCGCGATGTGGTCGAATGGATGAGCGATCAGATCGCCGTTATGGAGCATGGAAAGCTGGTTGAGTGGATCTGAGAATCCATTCATCCTCATGGAAAATGAACGGCTCGTATCCGCCTTCCTGTTATGAGCACGTTATGCTTCCGTCTTCTCCCACCACATCCGGACACGGATCGAATTACCGGGTATGATGATTGTGCCGTCATCCTGAAGCGTATGCCTCTCCAGGTACCCCCGGATCAGGTCTTTCTGCTGTTCGGTTTCTGCAAAAAACCGCCCTGCAAAGTGTTCGACCGCCTCATCAAGGGTGTTGAACCGGTTGATGTGCCGGAAGGGGAATGTCTCGATATGAGGGTAGATCCCCATTGAGTAGAGGACATTATAGAGGATATCGCATTTTGGGGAGGGAACATACTCTTTCCCATGGAGTTGTGGCCAGAGATCCCGTGACATTGCCTCCCATGAGGTCGCACCGGCAAACCAGTAGATAGCGATATACTTTGAAGCCGCCTCTTCTATCTTTTGAATTGCCTCCCTGATATCCGGTACATCAAGTGAGTAGGAGGCAAAGACAACATCGTAGGGCGGTTTCAGATCCGCTTTTACGTCGATATCCTCCCACCGCTTGTTTATAAGAGTGATATTATCGCACTTCTCATGTTCAATATTCTCGGAAAAGACCGCACACATCCCCTCTGAAGGCTCAACCGCAGTGATATGGGCAACCTGCCTGGAGAGAGGGATGGCGATTGCCCCCGGCCCTGCACCGATATCGAGAACACGTGATTCTGGCGAGAGCGGGAGTTCATGTAAGGTTTTATTGATCCGCTCGCCATTATTCTCGTGTGCCATAACATAGAACCTGCGTGCTGCATCCTTTGCATCCCAGAAGCTTGCATCATTCTTCTCCATGTTGGTATTATGGTGCTCTCTCTGCTGCTCTTTCCAGATAAAATTCCAGTCGATTGTTCTCTGCTGCATCAGCTATCACCATGAGAGGAAAAAGAATGCCCGGGCTGCTATTTGGCCCGGCGCATTCTGTCACGTCTCTCCTATTATTGTACTTAGTTATTTTATGCATTAAGTATTACGAAAAATGACTGTTGTTTTACATTAATGATATCAAAACGATTGAATCGGTTCCCTCTATATGATCCCAAGCAGCATCGCCATCCCGATTCCGATCATGAAGAGGGCGATAATAAGCCTCACAGGGCGGTTATACCGGTACCTCAGTGTCTCCACACGGTCCGGGGATGTGCCGGAGTAGACGACTGCAAGGGCGATTGTAAGGGGCAGGACGAAGATGATATTATAGAGGATCAGGTATGGCAGCCCTTCTGCAAAGGTCATCCGATCCGACATCAGTCCCAGTATCGCAAGATATATCCCGCCGGTACAGGGGAGCTCAACAAGGCTGACAAGTGCCCCAAGCAGAACTGCGGACGGGATGGTGGCACGCCGGATGTACCTGCTGATCTTCTCTTTTGCCGCATCCGGAATCGAGAGGGAAAAGCCGTTTCGTTTCAGCAGCAGATCCAGGATCTGTACCAGCCCTGCTCCGATAACGACAAGAGCGGCAATCGTGAAGACCGGCCCTGAGATCCCAAGGCTATGGACGAACCCAAGGAGTGCGAGCCCTGCAGCAAAGTACACGGCAAATACAATCCCGATATAGGTGAGTCCGACCAGAAGCATCCTCCTCCTGTCATGGAGGGAGGTGAGGTATGCGAGGAGCACAAAGAGGACGGCGAAGGCACAGGGATTGATGCTGTCGAGAGCCGCAGCAGTCAGTACTGAGAGAACAGTCACCTCAAGCCGCCCTGAAGAGCCTGTACCCGTGGTAGTATGATTTCCCATGACATATGTTCCCTGGGATGGGTGATTGGGGATTATTGAGTCCCGAAAGGCGATCGGATCCCGGGCATCAGCAATAAGATCTTTTTCATGCCTCAGATACGGAAGAAGGGAAAGGCGGATCTCCTCCTCCCCGCAAAAGGTTCTGTTCCCGATAATGAGGAGTGGGACGACATACGATCCAATCTGACGGTTCCTGACTGTTTCATGGAAGAGATCCAGATTCGTGCTGTTATAATGAAGCTCCAATGATTGAAGGTGAATGTCAGGGTATTCGTCTGCAACCGCCTCCACAAGTGGCTTTACCAGTTCACAGCCACGGCAGGTGATGCTATGGAAAAAGATGGCATCAATCGTCTCTACAGGCGTATCTATTGATTGAGGTAGTGGAGTGGTATCTGCTGCTGTTCCGGTGGTAACAAGGAGGCAGAGGAGCATGAAGGTGATAGCGGGGATTCGAAGAGCACCCCCCTCCCTCTTTTCATGCATCATATTCTTTCTCCATTTATTGTCTCCGTAAAGAGAAGATCTCTTTTAGTCTTCTGCTTTGAAGAACTAATAAATACCTCGTAGTTGCCTAATTCTATTCATGGATGAGCATATGAAGCGGTATGGAATCCGGGCTGCCGTCATTCTGATTATTCTGGTTGTTGCGGGAATATCCTGGCAGGCAGGGTACCAGGCAGGATATGCAGGCGGATTTGAAGGTGGAATTGATTCGGCAGAAGAGATCCATAACGCTGCAAAAATCAATACGAAATGTAAGACCTGCTTATTCAATTGCAATTATGCTGAAAAAAAGTATGCCTGCCTCAGTGATTGCGATCTGATCTGCTGAGGAATAAATAAATAGCCTGCAAGTATTCTTACATTCAATGGATGAGCAGATAAAAAAATATGGAGTCATGGTTTTAGTAATCCTGATTGCAATTGCAGTCGGGGTGATCTCGTACCAGGCAGGTGTACAGTCGGGCTATTCTGCCGGCTTTGAGGATGGAGAACTCGCAGGCGCATCCGTGCTGAATGCACCTGGCACCACCACCTACAATAAATGCCTGGATTACTGTTATGTAAACTATGCAGACAGGCAAACAATTCTCGATTCCTGTCTCCAGAACTGCCAGATTACATACAAATAAAAATGATCCGGGGATGCCTGTCTCTCCCCCCTCCATACTTTCCTCCCTCGTCAACCGTTTTCGTTCATGAGCAGGTATTCGGCCTCCTTCTCTGCTGCTTCGGAGTACCTCTCTTCAATCAGATTGCCAATCTCCGGGAATCGGGGGTTAATGATGAGTGCCGAGCCGCCATCAGATAACCCTATCATGTCTTCACCCGCAACCGATCTGCCCGAGAGGGCAGCTTCAATCTCATCATAGACAACTTGATCGACCCTTTTTACAACAGATGCAATCACCGTCTTTGGTGCAAGCTCTGACTGGTCGGAATCCACCCCGATAATGAGGAGGCCGGGCAGCTCTTTTGCCGCTGTGATCGCACCCGGGCCGGATCCCCCTGCAACCGTGAAGATCAGATCGGTTCCATCTGCATACATGCTGCGGGCAACTTCTGCTGCCTTCTCCGGCATCGTAAAGCCGGTATCATCATCTGCAAGATAGATAATCGAAACCTCTGCATCCGGATTCCCGCTATAGACGCCGTCTACAAACCCATCGGTGAACGAGGTGATCACCGGAGCATCCTTTGCAGCGATCACCCCAATCTTTTCGGTCTTCGTCTGGTTTGCTGCAAGCACCCCGGCAAGATAGCTCGCCCCGTACATTGAGAAGGAGACCGAACGGATGGAATCACCCGGAACCGGTCCCGAATCAATGACAACAATCGGCGTCTTTGGATACTTGTTTGCGACAGTTTCCGCATATCCGCTCATCAGATCCCCAAGAATCAGCACCAGATCCGCTCTCTTCCCATCATCAACGATCACAGGATCCTGGCTATCAGATCCATCCCAGAGCATCTCATGCGAGATAAAGTTAAAGTCATCGCGTGCCAGAATCAACCCCAGGTATGCGGAATCAAGGAAACCAAAATCTCCTTTTTCCCCAATATAGACGATGGTCACAACCGGCCTTTCATGGCCCGGAACAAACAACAGCACAGCTCCTGCCATACAGATAAGGATACCCGCAATGATAATGGAATTATACACTCTCTTCATGCGCAAAAAAACTCCGCAACTGGTATATTCAGGTCGGTTGCATTCCCGGCAATGATCCGGGGGTGCGATCCTGATACCCGGTCATAGGTCATCTCGTAGAGTCCCCGGAGGGTCTGGTCAGGATGCTGAACAATTATGTCTGTCATGCTCATCGAAAAATCATTTGAGAGCCACTGCCTGAGGTTAATATCATACTCCGCTCCCTTGGATGGCTCATGGTATGATGCTCCGGTCATGAAGACAACACCTGGAATATCAAGGCCGATGCCCATGCTCTCTCCATAACAGGCTTCAACCACGATCAGCATACGGGAGAATCTCTCCTCTTCAGCCATTCTTTGGATCGTCTCCTGGAACCGTGATCTCGTGAGATGATCATCATCCGGGAAGTCGAGGAATCCAGGGCCCCCATGTCCGGTCATGAACAGGAGCAGTCTGCTCCTGCTATCACTCTCAAGTCCGAACGGGATCTCAGAGCTGCTCTTTCCAAGGAGGAACGATACGAATGCTTCAGAAGTGATTGGAGTGTCTGTCACGGTTGCCGGGATATAGATATTCTTACCCCCAACCCGGTGATAGAGGTGGCCGGGTATGGGATTCATCGTGGAATATGGGATATCCTCCTGGCTGATCACGATAATATCCTCCGGGGAAACCCCGTTCTCAAGGAGGAGTGAGTACATGTGTGCGATATCTGCCTGGTGCCGGTAATTCTCCCAGTCCGAAGAGGTGGTTACCAGGACTGCATGGAGTTCCCCTCCCTCCCCCTGAATGAAAGCGTTCTCTCCTCCAATCATCGTTTCCAGCATCTGCACCGTTCTCTTTTCGCCAAACGATCCCGGAATATAGGTATTTGAACGAAAATCCCCCTCTTCAACCTTCCAGTGCACATACCAGGTGATGAGCGGCTCTCCGGGCAGATCGCTGTGATACTCAAGCGGACCTGATGCACCTGTCAGGTCGGGAAGCCTGCCTGAGCGGATCTGCCGGATAGCCGCTGCCGTACCCTGATGATCCCACCCGAAACTGCCATCCCGACCGGATACGGCCGCCATCATCGCCAGGGCCGGTGATTCGGAAGGGACGGCCTCCATCCGTGCAAGGGCGGCAACCGCGAGGATAAGGGAATCATAGGTGTGGGCTGCATAATCGTCAGGCATTCTGCCAAAATGCTCTTTGTATGCGACAAAGAACCCGGTCTTCCGGTCGGCAGTCGGGCTGACCCCCTCGGCCCCCTCTGCCAGATCTCCCGCTGCCTCAAGGAAGGCCTGTGTTCTGGCCGCATCAGTGAAGATGAGGCGGGTGGAGCGGCCTTCTTCATCCATGATCCTAAGCACCATGGCAGCATCTGATCCACGGGCAGCGACGATGATATACTCAGGATCAAGGAGGCAGGCCGCAGACACCGCCTCCCTGAGCTCCCCCCCTCTTTCGAAGGCAACCGTTGATGTGAGCTCGATATCTGATTCGATTGCATAAAATGCAGCCCAGTCCCTGAATGTGTTTCCATAGGTGCTCTCCTCGTACAGGAGGGCAGCAGACCGGGTCCCCCTCTCCTTCAGAATATTTACAATAATTCTGGTCTGGGCACGGTCGCCGGTGGTTGTCCGCCAGATGTACCCAAACCTCGAGAACATCCTGGGAAGATCCCCGGAAGTGGCAGAAGGAGTGATCAGCAGTTTCTTTGCCTTGATAAAATCCGGTGCGATACGGAATGCCTCGTCACTGGTTGCGGCCCCAATCACCACCCTGATTGATGGGTCATCGATCAGCTGCCTCGCAGCTATCATGAGTGGTACCTCCTCCGTATCGATTGGGACGAGTTCGATCCTCCTGCCGACCCCCTCCCGGTTCAGCCCGTCAACTGCCCACTCAAGGGTTTCGTAGTACTCAGAATCATCATCCCCGGATGCAGGGAGCAGGACGCCGACCCGGTACGGCTGGGCAGACTGCCAGGTGAGATACCCTCCTGCTGCAACGAGGAGAAATAAGAACACGATCACTCCGATCCGGCATTTCCGGGATAAGAGGCATGAAGGGATAGTGGACATTCGTTACTCTTCCTGTACCGGCATGGGATAAAGCGGTATCCAACCTGTTCACGCCTGTAAGTTCAGGTGGCCAATCACATGTTGCTGTTTAGGCATCCCCCCTCACTTTTCCTCATGGAATGTGAGAACCACAACCCTTATTCTTCTCAATATCCTCACCTTTCTTAATGAGCGCACGCTTTATCCTGGTTCCCATCGTCTGCATCTGCTGTATCTTTGCTGCCGGCTGCACCGGTTCACCCGAATCACATGATTCCTACCAGAGCAGCTACTCCTACGAGGCTACCATCAGCTTCACCGAACCGCTCCATAATGTTACACTCCTCCTCCCCTACCCGGCACCTGGATTTGATCCCCTGCTATCCGAGATCTATGGTCTGCCGGATGGCTGGGATGCTCAGATTATCGCCGTCAATACAACGCCCTTCCTCTCGATCACAGCAGCAGAGATGATTCCCCGGTACCATGGAATGCCGATTGCAATCGAGCCGGGCGAGGAGAATCTGCCGCCCACGCTCCCGCCATCCGATCAATACAGCGAAGAGACCCCGATCCTGAGGCCCGTCTCCTTCGGAATCCGGTATGATCCCGGCAGAACCATCCAGACGAAGCATCCGGAAGGAACCGACCCCCTCCTCCCCCACAGCACCTCCGAAGGCACCTGCGCCATCCTGGGTATGGGCGGGGAGCCCTGCACTGCGATCACCAGCCCCGTCTATCTCTCCTATGAGTCCTCTCCGGACACGAGCGTCGAAGTCTGGGTTCGTTTCTCCGGCAGCAACGAATGGTGGAGCCTGGGATGGAGCGGGAATAGCTACTCCCAGCTCTGTTCAATCCAGCTCACCGGTCCGCAAGATGGGTGGAATGAGATGCAGGGGGATATGGTGGTAGGATCCGGGAGATACTGATCTTCTCCCGAAGACTGCCCCCCCTTTCCTTTCTGAAAACTATTATCATCTCCGCAGAGAAGAGAGGAGCATATGAGATATCTTTCAATCATCATCTGTATCTTCCTGATCCTTGCCGCACTCGTTCCCGCAGTATCTGCCGGGCAGGGCGGCGGGCAGGACATGGCACCTGAGGGCCGCGGCCCTCCTGTTGAAGCGTCGAATCAGTCTGCAGGTCCACCGGTGGAATCCCCGGGAATAGCTGTCAGGGAGACGGTGCGGGCAGAGATAAACAGCACACCAGTTGATCCCGCAGGATTAAGAAATACAATCCGCACCCGGCAGGAGCTACAGGCAGAAGAGGTGCCGGGGCTCCCCGTACAGGCACGGGCCCGGTATGCCCATGAGAACCAGGTCAGAAACGCCGTCTTCGCCCTCCTTGCCGCTGAGAATATGACCGGCATCGGCCCGCTCGTTGCCGAAGTCGCCCGCGAGTATAATGCTTCGGTCAATGCCCAGTGGGGGGATGAGGTGGCAATGGAGCAGAGATCCGGTATCACGCTGGCGCTCTTTGGAGGAAACCGGGAGGCGGCTGAGCGGATCAGAGTTCGGGCAGAAGAGAATGAGCGGCGGATAGAGGAGATCCGGGGCATCATCCTGACAAGCTCGTCAACTGATCCGGAGCTCTCAATGATCCTCCTTGAACAGCTTGGCCAGATGGAAGAGGAGCAGCGCCGCCTCATGGAGAGGGCAATGGTAGAAGAGCAGAAGAAGGGTTTTTTCAGCTGGATCTTCGGCTGAGCCGAATCCGTATAAAGGCAGAGCAATCCCCCATCATACACCTGACTTTGTGATTTTCTAACTTCACCTCATACCATCACCACACCATCCTGCTACACATTCGACTTATTTTCCTGATCCTCCTTTAATCCAAACAGAAAGCTTTATCGTTTTGTGAGTTATAATTA